>CAYMSU010000834.1:0-1508 GCA_964393165.1 uncultured Enterobacteriaceae bacterium | reverse complement strand
CCGCGGGCGGCTGGTCGATGTGCACGAGCACCTGGCCGTCGGCCCGGTCGAGGATCTCGAGGGGGACGCCCGCGTCGAGCGACACGGCGTCGGGCCCGCCGAGCGCACCTCCCCCGACGGCCTCGAGCGTCCAGGGCACCGCGTCGTCGCGCGCCACCCACAGGATCAGCTCGAGGTTGCCGACGAGCTCGCGCACGGCCACCTGATCCGTCCAGGCGTCGACGACGTCGAAGGTGACGGGCGCGCTCCGGTACGGGTCGTCGCCGTCGCCGGTCGCGACGACGGGGCCGCGGGGGTCGAGGCGGACCGCCCCGAGCCGCCGCAGGTCGACCTGGCCGATGGCTCCCGCGGCGAGGAGCAGGGAGCTGTCGCCGGTGGCCTCGGGGGTGCACCCGGCACTGGCGAGCCAGAGCCCTACGATCGTGGCGCGTGTCATGTTCGTCCTCCCGGATCTGGAGGTTGAGACCACGGGGGGGCCGGGCAGGTCGTCAAGGACTCGTCGAGCGTCGCTGCACGGTCCCTGCACAGGTCGCACGCGCGACGGACGGAGCGACGACCGAGGGCGCGCGCGATCGATGGCCTACGTGCAACGCGAGACGCACGTGAAACGGGAGACGCCGGTGGGCTGGTGGGTGCTGCACGTCGGGCTGCTGATCGGGTGGTGGGGGATCCACCAGCCCACGGTCGGGTGGCTGCTGTCGCGCTGGCTCGCCGCGGAGGGGCGGCTGCACCTCGCGCTCGCGGTCGGGGGGCTGGCCCTGCTGCTCGCCCACCTGGACGTGGGGGCGCTCCGCGCCGGCGTGGCGCGGCTCGCGCGGCCGCCGCGGGCCTCCGCGGCCGCCTGGGCCTGCGCGGCGCTGCCTCCGCTCGCGGCGGCCGCCCTGCACCGCTGGATGCCCCTCGATCTGTGGGCGGCGCTCGCGCTGATCGCGTCTGCCTACGGGATCGTGGGCCTGTTCGTGGACCCGGCCTCCTGGCGCCGGCTGCGCGGGGTCGCCGGCCTCGCGCTGGCGCTCGTGCCGCTCTCGGAGGCGCTGGACGTGCTCCTCGGGTTCCCCCTGCGCGCGCTCACCGCCCGGATCGCAGCCACCGCACTCCAGGCCACCGTCGCCCCCGCCGCGCTGGACGCGAGCACGGTCCTCGCCGTCGAGGGCGCGTATGCCCACGTGGACCTGCCCTGCTCGGGCGTCGACAGCCTGTGGTCGGGCCTCGTGGTGCTGCTGGGCGCCGCCGTCCGCGGAGGGCGCCCGGTGGGCCTCCGGTTCGCGGCAATCGCCGCCGGCGTGGGCGGGCTGCTGGTGGCCGCCAACGCGGGGCGGGTGGGCGTGCTCGTGCTCGTCCACCACGTGCTCGGCCTGCCGCTGCTCGCCGAGGTGCTCCACGTCCCGCTCGGCGTGGTCGGCTTCGCGGCCGCGGTCGCACCCGGCGTGGCCGCGATCCTGCACCGCACGCGAGACCCGGGGGCCCGCGCCGCCGAGGGCCCCTCCCCGACGGCCACGGTGCCCGGG
>CAYMSU010000833.1:0-1509 GCA_964393165.1 uncultured Enterobacteriaceae bacterium | reverse complement strand
GCGTCGGCTGCCCGTGCTCACCCTCAAGGATGGCGTGCTGCGGCCCGCGCACGGCTTCGGCCCTCCCGTGCGCGCCGACGAGGTGCGGCAGGTCTTCGTGGGCGTCGTCGAGCTCGGCCTCGGCGAGGACCACGTGGACGCCGTGAACCTCTTCGCGCTCACCCACGAGGGCCAGCGGGTGCAGCTCACGGGCCCGTTCCGGCGCGCCGAGGACGCGCTGTGGGCCGAGGCGGAGCTCGAGGCGCACCTCGGGCTGATGGATCGCGCCGTGCACGGGGAGGTCGATGCGCCGCCCGAGGTGTCGGGCACCCCGCCCGAGCGCTGCGTCAGCTGCGGCGCACCGCTCGACGCCGCGGCGCTCGACGCGCGAGGATGGACGCAGTGCGGCGCGTGCAGTGGCCTGTCCCTGGCGTGGCCTCCGGGGGGTGGGCCCCGGGTGGGCGACCCCCACTGGACCTCGGTGGCCGTCGACGACGACGGCACGACCCTGGTCCTGCGGTCGTTCGGGGGCGTCGACCGCACCGAGCAGGCCCTGGTGGGTGGGCAGGCCGCGGACGTGCGGGTGGCCGAGGGGCGCCTCGAGGTCGGCGGGCGCCAGCTGACGGCGTCCGAGGTGGCCCGGGTTCGGGTGGTCGCGCGCGAGGCTGGGCTGGTGGAGGGGATCGGCGCGCTGACCCGGGCCCAGGCCCACTCGGGGCGCACGGACGTGGCCGAGGCCCTGCGCAGCACACGCTACGACGTGGTCGCCGACGCGGACGCCGAGGTCCCGCTGCTCACGGGCCTGCTCGACGCCCGCGAAGCGGCCCGGGTGCGGGTGCGGATCGCGGACCGGCTCTACGGCGCGTAGCCAGCCCCCAGCGGGCGGAGGCGGGCAGGGGCTCAGATCGTGTCGAGCTTGCGCCGCCCGACGCCGCCCCAGCCCTCGTACGCGTCGGGCCGGTTCCCCATGATCTCGTCGATCTGCTCCATGTGCTCGTCCGTCAAGCGCTCGAGCACGGAGACCGCGCCCAGGTTCTCCTCGAGCTGATGGAGCTTCGTGGCGCCGAGCAGCACCGTCGAGACGTTCGGGTTCTTCGCGACCCACGCGATCGCGAGCTGGGCGACGGAGCAGTCGAGCGTGTCCCGGGCCCACTCAGTCAGCGTGCGCACCTTGTCGAGGGTGCCCGCCTCGCGATGCTGCTCGAGGATCTTCGCCAGGAACTCGTAGCCCGGCGTGGCCAGCCGCGAGCCCTCGGGCACCCCGTCGTTGTACTTGCCGGTGAGCACTCCCGAGGCGAGCGGGCTCCACGTCGTGAGCCCGATCCGGTAGGGCTGCTGGTACAGCGGCGCGTACTCCCGCTCTGGCCGGTCCCGGTGGATCAGGCTGTACTGGGGCTGCTCGAACTGTGGAGGCTCGAGCCCGTGGCACCGCGCGATCCAGCACGCCTCGGTGATCTGCTGCGCCGACCACTCGCTCGTGCCCCAGGCGGTGGCCCGACCCGACCGGATCATGTCGGTCATGCCGCGCAC
>CAYMSU010000832.1:0-1517 GCA_964393165.1 uncultured Enterobacteriaceae bacterium | reverse complement strand
CCTTGGCGAGGACCTCGTTCGCCATCGCGTAGTCGGCCTGGCCGCGGTTGCCGCAGCGGCCCGCCACCGAGCTGAACATCACGAGCAGCGCGAGGGGGTCGTCGGCGGTGGCTTCGAGCAGCGCCTCGAGGCCGCGGACCTTGGTGGAGAAGACGCGGTCGAACTGCTCGACCGTCTTGTCGGCCACGAGCTTGTCGGCGAGCACACCGGCGGCGTGCACCACGCCCGTGATCGGGCCCCATTGGTCGCGGACCTCGGCGAGCGCGCCCGCCACCGACGAGGCCTCGGTGACGTCGCACGCGAGGTAGCGGGCCTGCCCGCCGGCCTGCTCGATCTGCGCGATCGTGGCGCGGATCTCCCGGTTGGCGAGGATCCGGCCTACCTGCCGGCCGAGGTCGGCCGGGGCGGGGGTCTCGCCGCGCGTCCGCGCAGCCTCGAGCAGCCGGCGCTTGAGGGTGGCCTCGTGGTGGACGCCGGCGACCCCTGACGGCTCCTCCTCGAGCGGCGTGCGCCCGAGCAGCGCGTACTGGCCCCCGTGGGCCTGGGCGAGGGCGACCAGCGTGTGGGCGGTGACCCCCCGGGCGCCTCCGCTCGCCACGATCACGCTGTCGGCGGTCACGCTCGGAGCGCGGGGCACGGCGGGGGCGGGCTCCGACCGGAGCACCTGGCGAACCCCGGCCGCCGTGAGGCCGACCTCGACCTCGGGACCGCCCGCGATCAGCTCGTGCACAACGTCCGCTGCCGCTTCGGCGAGCGACCGGTCCCCGACCTCCACGTCGATGGCCTTGCACGAGGCCGCCGGCCACTCCTGCGCCAGCGTCTTGACGAGGCCGGGCAGGCCGCCCACCCAGGCGTGCGACGAGCCCGCCAGGCCGAAGTCCCCACCCGTGTCCTGGACGGTGACGAGCAGCCCACCGGTGGTCGCGAACCGGCCGGCCACCGACTTCGCGGCGAGGAACGCCTGCCGCTGGGCTGCGAGCGGGTCCTCGGCGGCGATCCCGCCCACGAAGAGCACCACGTCGTCGCGGTCACCGGGCACGTGGGTGGCGTGGCCGGTCAGGCCCTCCTCCGCGAGGGCCGCGACGACGGCATCGGCGGCAGCTCCGGGGGGCACCACCGCGACGGACGCGGACGCCGACAGGCCCGGCAGCGACAGCCCCGCGGGCTTCCGGGGCTCGACCCCGAGGCGCCAGCGACCGAGCTCGGGGGTCGGCGCAGGGGCCTGGGAGGCCACGGGGGATGGGCCGCCCGGCGGCTCCGGCGCGGTGACCCCGCGGAGGTGGTCGACGACCTGGCCGAGCGTCTGCAGCTGGGCCATCGCCGCGGTGTCGACCTCGGGCAGGCCGGGCGCCGCGTCGCGCATGGCCGACAGGATCTCCACGCGCTTGATGGAGTCGATGCCGAGGTCGGACTCGAGCGCCATCGACAGGTCCAGCATGTCCGCGGGGTACCCCGTCTTGTGGGACACGACGGACAGCAGCAGGCCCTCGAGGTCGGGCCCGGCCGTTGCCGGTGCC
>CAYMSU010000831.1:0-1518 GCA_964393165.1 uncultured Enterobacteriaceae bacterium | reverse complement strand
GAAGTGGCTGCTGTCCGAGAACTTCGTGTTCATGGGGATCGACACGGGCGCCGAGCCGCTCGGGATCCAGCGACTGCAGAGCCTCTACCACAACAACTCCGAGGGCGCGTGGCCGCCGCCGCACCCCCCGCGGACCGTCCGCGTGCGCAAGAGCCCGATCGAGTCGCCGGTGCACCGCTCGGGCCGGATCGACGAGATCCTGGTGACCATCGGCGATCCCGACGACCCGGTCGCCATGCAGCTGTTCATCCGGGGGATGTTCACCTACCGCGCGGTCACCCAGCCCTCGCGCCACGTGCCCATCCTGCGCACCATGCTGGGCGAGATCCTCGCCGAGCAGTCCGCCGCCCCGGGGTCGTTCCGCTACAAGGGCATCGCCAACGTCTTCGACAGCCTGCCCACCGAGTTCCTCTTCACGGCGGCGCGGCAGAGCATCGGCGAGATGGTCGACCTCGTGTTCGAGGCCGAGCAGCAGCAAGACGTGCACGTCACCTTCATGATGAACGGTCAGGACAGCGCGTTCTGCCTGGTCGCGATGCCTAAGCAGCAGTTCAACGACGAGCTGCGCCGGGCCCTCGAAGACGAGATCGTGACCACCACCGAGGCGACCTACGCCGACCACGGGCTGTTCGTCGGCCGCTTCGACACGGTGCTGCTGCACTACTACCTCACGGGCGTCCGCTACCCCGGCTCCGAGGCCGTCGAGGCGCTGACCGCGCGCGTGCGAAAGCTCGCCTCGCCGTGGCTGCTGCAGCTGTGGAGCGCGCTCGCCGAGCGCTTCGGGGAGAGCACCGCCGACCGCTTGTCCGACACCTACGGCAAGGCCTTCCCCGAGGACTGGATCCGCAACACCCCGGTCGAGCGCACCGTACGCGACATCGACATGCTCGAGGGACTGTCCTCGGAGCAGGTGCTCGCCGACCTGTTCGAGCTCCGCGACGAGCTCGTGATGCGGGTCTACCAGGCCAGCAACGTGTACCTGTCGCGGCTGCTGCCCGTCCTGTCCAACTTCGGCATCGAGATCGTCGACGCCCAGAGCGCGGTCATCCACTCCCGGGGCGGGAGCCTGCACGTCGACACGTTCCGGCTCGACGGCGACCACGAGGCCCTGCTGGAGCGAGCCCCGCTCATCACCGAGGCGATCCGGCGCACGTTCGACGGCTCGATCACCGACGACAAGCTCAACCGCATCACGATCGTGGCGGGCCTGTCGTGGCGCCAGGTCGACCTGCTGCGCACCTACGCCCGCTACCTGCGGCAGCTGCCGATCCCCCTGTCCTACCCGCGGGTCATCGACATCCTGGTCCACAACCCGCCCGTCACGCGCACGCTCGTGGCGCTCTTCGAGACGCGCTTCGATCCCGACCTCGAGGGGGACCGCGACGAGGCCGTGTCCTCGATCGACGTCGAGCTGCGGGAGATGATCCGCCTCATCCAGGCGCAGGACGAGGACCTCGCGTTCAGCGCGCTGCGGGCGATGATCCTGGCCACCGTGCGCACCAACTACTCCCGCACCGA
>CAYMSU010000830.1:0-1521 GCA_964393165.1 uncultured Enterobacteriaceae bacterium | reverse complement strand
CTCGGCCATTTCGATGGATCTAGCTCAGATCTCGACTTTCCCCGAGCGCTGCTAGTCCTGAAACAAGCGCTCGGACCGGATCGAGGAGACTGGATCCAGGTAGAGCGGCCCCATCCGGCGCCGAGCCGACCCCCCGAGGACGACATCCAGGTGAAGGGCCGAGGAGCCGGGGTCGTTCGGCTTGGATGGGACCTTGTGTCGGTCCATCCCCTGCACTTCGTGCAGGCGTGTCCCTGCGCTAGCCCCTGAATCAAGCGCAAGCGCTTGTTTCGGGACTAGAGCTTCTGCAGCAGCTTCTTCACGCGCTTGCTCAGCGCCCCCAGCGCAGTCGCGTCGAGCGCGGGCGGCTGCTGGTCGCCGTAAGCCTCCGGGAGCTCCCGGATCAGCATCCCCGCGGCCGCGTCGAGCGCGATGTCGGAGCGCCAGGCCTGACGGAAGCGATCTGCGCCGGCCCCGGTCACCTGAACCTCGCCCTCCTCGTCGAGCCCCATCTGCAGGGATCCCCACAGATCTGCGCGGTGACTGCCGAGCACCTGCGCGACCGCGTCCATCACCGGGAGCCGATCGGCGAGGTGCTCCCTCGGATGCGCGAGGAGCGTGCGCAACAGAGCAGCCTCGAGATCCTGCCGGATCTCCTCGAGGTCCGGGACGCGCTCGGCCGGCGCCGGCTCGGGCGCAGGCTCCGGGGCGGAGACGTCGAGTGGCGCACCCACCGACTCGATCTCCGGGCCCCCCACCGGAGCGGCGGGGGGAGCGGCGGGGGGAGCGGCGGGGGCCCGAACCTCGATGCCCGCGCTACGCTCGACGAGCTCCTCGCGGATGCCCCGCGCCGTGTCGCACGTGAAGATGACGATGTTGTTGCTGCGCCGAAGGGAGGGCTCGAGCGGCCACTCGAGGAGCGACGGCGCGTTCGGGATCGGGTCGGTCCGTGCCCGGTGCCCGGGCAGGAGCCGCTCGGACTCTGTGATCACGTAGGCCTGGTCGGTGCCGGTGGTGCTGAGCGCGCGCCAGATCCGGGCGAGCGCCTCGCTCGGGTGCGTGTCGCGGAGATAGTCGAGGTGTCCCTCGACGAGGTTGTGCGCCTTGACCAGGTTCTCGAACAGTGTGCGGTCCTGCACGCCCGCGAAGTCGAGCCGACTCGGCTGTGGCCAGGGCCGCAGGATCCCTACGATCGGGCGGGACCGCGACAGGAAGGTGCGGAGAACCCCCACACAGTCGAGCTCGTGGCCCTCGACCACGAAGGTGGCCTGCCGAACGGCCCCATGGAGGACGAAGACGTTGGATTCGTCGGCGAGGTATCGCTCCCTCAGCTCCTCGATCCAGTCGGGCCAGGCCATGGAGCGTCCGTATCTGGTGGCGCGTAGCCGAGCGAGCACGGGAGGCGTTTGATGGCAACTCACCGAGACGCCAGGGTTGCCGACGTTCTCGTCCATCTTCTCGACGATCTGGCGCCCACGGGGCGATGGCTCGTCGCCAACGACCGCGCGGGGCGAGTGCGTCCGGCGCTCGAAGCCCATGCGG
>CAYMSU010000829.1:0-1528 GCA_964393165.1 uncultured Enterobacteriaceae bacterium | reverse complement strand
GCATCGACCTGGGCGAGGTGGAGGCGGAGCAAGAAGCGATGGTGGTCGCGCACGCGTCCGCGCAGCGCCTCGACGAACTCTGCGCGCTTGGCTTTGACGCGCCCGCGGCGCAGATCGGCCAAGCGCTCGGGGTCGGTTTCGCCGGCGATCAGGGCCTCGAGAATCGCGCGACCGCTGGCCCCCAGGATGTCCGTGAGGACGCCGGTCAGCTTGAGGTTGGCGTCCTCCAGGGTCTTCTGGATGCGCTGGGTGTGCTGGGCGATCTCCCGCACCAGCTGCTTGCGGGTGCGGGTGAGGTCGCGCAGCTCTTGGACGGACGTCGGGGGAACGAAGCTGCCGCGGATCAGGCCGTGCGCCAGTAGCTCCGCGATCCAGGTGGCGTCGTTCACGTCGGTCTTGCGTCCGGGGACGCTGCGGATGTGCAGCGCGTTGGCGAGAACGAGCTCGAAGCTCGCTTCGAGCACGTGCCACACGGGCTTCCAGTACACGCCGGTCGACTCCATGGCGACATGGGTACACCCATGCGCCTGGAGCCAGTCGCACAGCTCCAGGAGTCCCCGCGTGGTCGTCTCGAAGGTCCGCACTTCGCGCACCACATCGTCTTCGGTCACCACGCGGGCGCACGCCACCACCGTCTTCTGGTGCACGTCGAGTCCCGCACACCGCCGATGCAATAGCTCCACCGTCATCCTCCCTGGGTTCGAGGCCACCGGCGTGGGGTCCACGGAACTGTGGATTCTAGGAACCGTGCTCCGGCCTCCTGCGCGGAGGCTTGGCAACAATCTGGGGTGCGCACGGGACCCCGGGTCCAACTAGCCTTCGGGCACGAAGCACCATGACGTGACCGACCTCTGTGCCGGTGACCGAACTATCGTAGACGGTTTCCGCGATCCGCGGGTCGCCCTCGGGGCGATGGAAACTAGGAAGAAACTCCCCCTGGGTCACGTTGCCATGACGGGCTGTGGCTGATCCGGCTGCAGGACGACGTTGTAGCCGAGGTGACGGAGGCGCTGGACGAGGCGGGTCGCGGTGCGGCTGCGATCGATGCGGTCGAAGTGCGCGGCAGTGAGGTCTCGGTAGGGCGTGCGGCGGGAGAGCATGTGGTAGGCGGCGGTGAGGATCGAGGCGGCGACGGCGATGATGGCCTTCATGGGGCCGCGGCGTGCCTTGAGGCGGAGGAACTGGGCGCGGAGGTAGCTGTCTTTGGTGCGGACCGCCGCCCAGGCGGCCTGGACGAGCGTGGTCTTGAGCCAGGGAGCGCCCTTGCGGATGCGGGTGGAGCGTCGCTTGCCGGCACTCTCGTCGCTCTGGGGACATAGACCCGCCCAGGAGATCAGGTGGGCAGCGGTCGGGAAGCGCGCCATGTCGAGGCCGATCTCGGCGAGGATCACGTGGGCGACGATCTCGCTCACGCCGGGGATCGTGATCAGGAGCTCGACGGGCTCTCGAAAGGAACGCAGGTGATCCCCCATGCGGGCCTCCAGGTCGGCCACGGCCGTGCGCAGGGCATCGACCTGGGCGAGGTGGA
>CAYMSU010000828.1:0-1556 GCA_964393165.1 uncultured Enterobacteriaceae bacterium | reverse complement strand
GAGTGCCCCGGGTGGACCGCGGCGTCGAACTGCACCGCGACCGGTCCGACCGCGCTCACACGGCCCGCCGACGCGCTCCACCGCAGGGTGGACGTGAAGAAGCCGAACGGCTCGGCCAGACCGTACGGATGGCCGAGCGCCCAGACCTCGTCGCCCACCGCCACGGAGGCGTCGGCGATCGCGAGCGCGCGGACCGAGACGCGCGCCGTCACACGCCCCACGGCGAGGTCCGCCCCCTTGTCGACGGCCTCCACGCGGCCTTGCCACGTGGTCCCGCTCCGGGTGACGACGCGCACTCGACGACCGCCAGCTACACAGTGGTAGGCAGTGGCGAACCGGCCGTCGGGCGCTACCCACACGCCGGCACACATCCGGTCTCCCTGCCAGATGAGAACCACGGCCTCGAGCCAGTCGTCCACGCCGCTGGTGGCCAGCGCGGCCCCGGCGAGGAGCCAGAAACCCCACATGTGCCCCAAGGTATTCACTTTGCTGATCGCGACCGGTGGGCTCGGGTGCTCCGGGTCGCCCGGCGCCGCGCGAGAGGCCGTGCCTGCGCCCCCCGCCGAGCCGGTGGGGCCGCCCCCCGCGGCCGAGGCGGAGCCCACGGAGTCGCGCTACGCAGCGAGCCACATCCTGGTGGCCTACGCAGGCGCCACGCGGGCGCCCGCCTCCGTCACCCGCCCGCAGGAGGAGGCCGAGGCCCGGGCCGAGGAGCTCTGGACGCTCCTCGAGGCCGGGGCGGACTTCGCGGGCCTGGCCCGCACGCGCTCCGATGGTCCGTCCGCCCAGCGGGGCGGGGCGATCGGGGTGTACCGGCCGGGCACCATGATGCCCCGCTTCGAGCGCGTCGTCGCAGCCCTCGAGGTCGGCGCCTACAGTCGCCCCTTCGAGACGGCGTTCGGCTGGCACATCGCGCGCCGCGACGCGGTGGTCGAGGCAGAGGCGCGTCACATCCTCGTCACCTGGAAGGGCGCGGTCCGCAGCACCCAGACGCGGTCGAAGGCGCAGGCCCGCGCGAAGATCGAGGCCATCGAGGCGCGGCTCCAGGGGGGCGAGGACTTCGCCACGGTCGCTCGGGAGGTCGGCGAAGACGCGACGGCGGCGCGGGGCGGAGACCTCGGGGTCGTCGCCAAGGGCCAGCTCGTCCCCGCCTTCGAGCAGGCGATGTTCGGGCTCGCTCCCGGCCAGCGGAGCGCGATCGTCGAGACCGCCTACGGCTACCACCTCATCGAGCGGATCCGCTGACGCGCGTCGGTCGGATGCGGCGTTATGGCGCTGCGCATGCACGATGGACTGACCCGGGAACGGCTCCTCGACGACTACGAGCGGTCCGGTAAGCCTCGCGAGCGCTGGCTCGTCGGCGCCGAGTTCGAGCGTCACCTGCTGAACACCACCACGGGGGCGCCCCTGCCCTATGCGGGCACGCCTGGCGTCGCGTGGCTGCTCGAGGAGCTCGCGAAGGCCGGCGGATCGCTGGTCCGCGAGGGGGAGCACCCGATCGCCAGCGTTTTTCATTGGCTCAGCCGACTGGATGAAACGCAATCTTGATAGACGCA
>CAYMSU010000827.1:0-1574 GCA_964393165.1 uncultured Enterobacteriaceae bacterium | reverse complement strand
GATTCAGGCGATAGCCGCACACCGGCACCGGATTTGTCTGACGATTGAAAAAAAGAGCCACGGCAGCCTGCTGGTGATGGGAGGCACCATGCAGCACCGCTGGTACCACGCGATCATGAAGGAGCCGGGCGGAGCCGCGGAGCGCATCAACGTGACGTTCCGCCGGCTGCTGGGCCCTCCCGGGTATCGGCCCGGCGCTGCCTGACAGTCACGAGCTCCCGCCGCGAGGGTTCCGCGCGGCGACCCTTCGGCCGCCGATGTTGGAAGATCGCGCCTCGATGGTTCCCCGCGGCGACCCTTCGGCCGCCGATGTTGGAAGATCGCGCCGCGAGGGGTCCTCGCGGCGTCGCGCGGGGCGCAGCCGAGGCGCTGCTCCTGGCGCTCGGCCCGCGCTCCGCGACGGACCGAGGGGGGCGGGAGACAAGCGCAGGGCGGGCTCGGCCCTCGCCTGGGCGCCCGAGGCCACCGCTCGTGGGGACAAAACCCCGGACATGGGCGATTCGCCCCCGACTTGTGTCCGTCTGACGCACACGACCCCGGGGATGACGCGCCATCCCCCGAGTTGTGTCCGCCGCCGCCCACGGTCGAGGCCGACCATGCCCGGCCGCCCACGTCCACGCGCGGGGCACGCCGCCCCCGTGCGAGCCCGACAGTGCCCCACCGCCCACGTCCACGCGTAGGGGACGCCGCTCAGGCCGTCGGCGACGTCACCGGTGATGGCCACGACGACGTCCTGGTGACCGCCCCCCAGAGCAACGACTTCGACGTGCTCGCGGGCCGGTTCACGGGGCGCGTGTACCTCGTGAGCGGCCCCGAGATCGCCGGAGACTACGGCCGAATCGACGCCCGGATCCTTGGATCTTCGAGACGCCGACCTGCGGGTGCTCGGCGACGGGCGGGAGATCAACCTCGGCTGGAGCTCGCTCCTGGCCGACGTCGACGGAGACGACCTCGTCGACATCATCCTGGGGGCCCCGAACGCCGACGATGCCGGGATCGTCGCGAATACCGGGGCCACCCACATCCTCTTCGGCGCGAGCCTCTGACCTCGAGCACGACCCCCGGTCGTGCCCCCGAACCATCCTTCTCGATCCTGAACCCTCGGACGACCGGTCATGGGGGAGGCGCTCGCTGCTTGGCCAACGCGTCGACCAGCGGCTCGTCTGCCGCGACCCACGGAACCTCCCGCCAGCGGCCCGCCGGCAGCCACCGCACCGCCGCGTGCTCGAGTGCCCGGGGCTCCCCACCCGCCGGCGCCCACACCCGGTAGGCCACGATCTCCACCTCCGCGTCGTCGGCGTAGGCGTGGCGCACCACCCCCACCTGCTCGCCCACCGCGATGTCGACGCCCAGCTCCTCGCGCCACTCCCGCACCAGCGCCTCGGCGTCGCTCTCCCCCGGCTCGACCTTGCCCCCCGGGAGCTCCCACTGCCCGGGATGCCGCGCCTCGGGCGCGCGCTGAGCCGCCAGCAGCTGGCCCTCCCGCACCCACGCCCCCGCCACCACCCGGATCGGCACCCGCACCGTGCGCGTGGGCGTGACCACCACGTGCATCCGCACGTCGTGGTCCTGCA
>CAYMSU010000826.1:0-1576 GCA_964393165.1 uncultured Enterobacteriaceae bacterium | reverse complement strand
CCGCCCCCGCGCCGCCCCCCGGATGCTCGCCGGGTGGGTCGCCGTCCACCTCCTGCTCGTGGTGCTCCTCGGCACGCTCACCGGCTGGGCCGACTTCACCGACGACGAGGCCGCCTACCGCCTGCAGGCCGCGCTGCTGCTCGAGGGCCGCGGCGCGGGGCCCGCGCCCGTGCCGGTGTGGGCCATCGGCAACCCCTTCGTGGTGTCCCCCGCGCCGGGGACGTGGGCGAGCGCCTACCCGTTCCTCGCCGGGCTGATCACCGCCGCGGGCACGCTGCTCGGCTCCGCCCACCTGGGATGGATGGCCCTGTCCGGCGTGCTCGTGTGGCAGGGGGCGCGGCTCGCCGAGGACCTGTGGGAGGGCGCCGACGGCGCGCTCGTGGCCGCTCTCCTGGCGCTGTCGCCGGCCGCGGTGGGGATCGCCAGCCACCTGCACACGGTCGTCGCCACCTGCGTGGCGGGGGTCGTGGCGATCCGCCTCGCGCTGCGCCCAGAGCCGGCGGCCGCCGCGGGCGTGGGCGCGGCGGTAGGCCTGGCGGTGCTGTCGCGGCCGGTCGACGGCCTGCTCGTCGCCGGCTTCGCAGGCGTGGTGGCGCTGGCCCCGAGCGTGCGCGCCCCCCGCGCCCTGCTCCAGCGCGCGGCGTGGATCGGCGCCGGCGGCCTGCCGTTCGTGGCGGGGCTGCTGGGCTGGAACCTGGCGGTCACCGGCGACGCGACGACGCTACCGTACCACCTGCTGCACGACGGGGCCTCGGTGTACGGCTTCGGCGACACCGCCTACGGCCTGCACACCGTGGGCATCGGCGTCGCCCACGGGCTGTTCGGCGCCATCCGGCTGAACGCGTTCGCGCTGGGGTTCCCCGCCGGGCTGGCCCTGGTCGTGCTGGCGGTGCCGCTGGCCCGCCACGACCGCGCGGTGCTCGGGCTCCTGCTCTGGCTCGGGGCCCACGCGCTGGCGTACCTGCCCGCGCCGTTCGGGGAAGTGGCCACGGTGGGGCTCACCTACAGCCTCACCAAGGTCGTCGCGGTGGTGCTGATCGCGAGCCGGCTGCGGGAGCTCGACCGCACGTCGTGGACGGGGCTGCTCGCGGTGGGGGCGCTCACGTGGCTGCCCTACGAGCTCGCCACCCAGCGGCAGCTGGGCCAGATCGAGAAGCTGCGGGCGGAGGGCGCGGCGGCGGCCCCCCGGGTTCCCGCGCTCTACCTGGTCGCCGACCGGGCGCTGTACCCGGGCGCCCCCCTGGGGCTGCCGCTGACGGGCCCGCTGCCGACGTCGCCGGACGACGCGGTGCTGTGGGTGGCGGCCCCCGACGAGGCGTCGCGGGCCCGCGCCCTGGACGCATTCGGGGACCGCGCGGCGTACGACGTGCGCTTCGCGTACGACGCCCAGGGGCGCGCGGTGGAGCTGGTGGTGGAGCCCGCCGCCGCGGGCCGCGCCTCGCGGGAGTGACGCCCCCCGGGGGCGGCAGAGGTCGGCCCCGCGCGGCGGCGGCCCCGGTTCCGCGCTCCACGACCAGAGCCGCGCGACGGCGCCCGCGCCGCGGGCAGAGGTCGGCCCCGCGCGGGGGCCGCCCCC
>CAYMSU010000825.1:0-1580 GCA_964393165.1 uncultured Enterobacteriaceae bacterium | reverse complement strand
CGTGCAGCCGGACCTGGGTGGCGTGGTCGGGCGCGCGGCCGGCGGCGTCTTCGAGGAGGGCGTCGTACGCGTCGGGGTCGCGCAGTCCGGCGGGGGCATGCTCGACGTAGGGGGTGTCGGCGGCGAGCGCGGCGGAGAACAGACACAGCGGCGTGAAAAGCATGGCCTGGCTCATATCCCGGCGATCGCGGCGCTTGCTCGGTGGAGCGGTGGGGCCGCGAGGGGGCGGCGGCGCAGGGGGCCGCGGACGGTCGAGGCTGCAAGCCGCGTTCGGGAGCGCGTGCCTGTGGGCCTGCAGACGGGTGTGGCCGAAGACCGCGTTCGGGAGCGCGTGCCTGTGGGCCTGCAGACGGATGCGGCCGAACGCCGCGTTCGGGAGCGCGTGCCTGTGGGCCTGCAGA
Source organism: uncultured Enterobacteriaceae bacterium (assembly GCA_964393165.1). Taxonomy (GTDB): domain Bacteria; phylum Myxococcota_A; class UBA796; order UBA796; genus DRPG01. Next base: position 1,179 of record CAYMSU010000825.1, on the reverse strand, counting down.
CGGATGCGGCCGAACGCCGCGTTCGGGAGCGCGTGCCTGTGGGCCTGCAGACGGATGTGGCCGAAGGCCTGGGCTCGGGCGTAGGCGGCAACGCCGCACGCCAGCACGCCGGACTTCCTTGGCGACCGCCGAGCCGTCGGTGACACAGGGACATGGCCAGCTTCCACGTCACCGTGAACTCCGTCGGTCGCAGAACCATCGCGCCCGATGGCGACCAGCGGCGCGCGATGCGCCAGCGCGTCCTGCTCACCTACGGCGACCGCATTGGGCTCTACGCGTTCGTCGACGACCACGGGCATCTTGTCGTCGATGTGCCGGTGGAGGCCGCCCGTCGCTTCGCCGGGCGGGTCGTGCGCATTCTGTCCGCGTGCACCGGGCTCCGGTTCGAGTCCCACGTGAAGCCCGTCGACGGGCGCAGGCACCTGTCCTCGCTCGTGTCCTACCTCGCCAGCCGCCCCCGGGCGGCCACCACCCGTCGCGCGCGCAAGGTGGCCGTCGACCTGGGCACCCACGCGGGATTCCGACAGGTGGACATCGCACGAGCCCTCGACATGAGCCCCTCACGGGTGTGCGAGCTCACGCAGCAGCCAGCGGACGAGGTCGCGGGGGAGGTCGCGCGACGTCGCCTCGCCGTGATGGTCGCAAAGGCGTGAGCTCTCGGACCCCGGATGGGCCGAGTGACGTCTCGAAGCCGGGTGTGCCGGTCCCCCACCGAGGGTGGACCGCTGTCCGGACCCTCCTCGGGCGCTCCCCCATCGAGGGGAGACCCCCTCAGGTCCCTCGCGAAGGTCCTCCACGCGTCGGAGCGTGCCCGAGCGGTCCTCCACCCGTCGTGGACCCGTCCCGGGAGGTACACCGGGCGGTCTCCCCCTCGCGGGAGCCCGCCACCCGGAGGCTCCGGAAGGGGTGCCCCCCATCGGAGGAGGCGTCCCGGTCCTTGGGGCACCGGACCCCCACCGGTGGAGGTGCTCCTGAGGCCCCCTCCCCGACGACTCCCCCCGTGGGTGGAGCGACCTCGGGACCTCCTGGATCGGGTCCCCCTCTCGTGGTGGACCCCCTGAGGGACCTCCGATCGCCGACCTCCACGAGCCGGAGACCCCCTGGGAGAGGGTCTGGCCCCGACCGACGCGCCCCCATCACGATTCGAGCTTTGTGAATCGGTGCATTATCCATTATAAC
>CAYMSU010000824.1:0-1584 GCA_964393165.1 uncultured Enterobacteriaceae bacterium | reverse complement strand
TCGTGCGCAACTCCCCCAACAGGTCGCCCAGGGCTCATAGGCTGCCTGTGGGTCCGATATCTCGGAGGGTCCTGAGGGGTTCAGGCCCCGCAGCGGGGTCGCGGGCGGCACGCTCGGGTCGCCCGAGCTCGACCTCACCGAGATCAGGCTGCGCGTCCGCTGCGGATGGGTCCGGGTCTGGATCTGGCGCAACGGAAAACGGAAAGAACGTCCCCAACCCCCACGTCCGTCACATCGAAGACGGCGTTCTCGCAGTTCGCCGTGTTCGGCGTCGCCGCCGGCGTCGCGCACGCCGTCGGCGCGTTCGAGCCCGCCGGGAAGTCCAGGAAGTTCTGCGTTCCGGGATCCCAGTACGACGCCTTGTACCACTCGTTCTCGCCCGGCAGGAAGATGTTCGCGCCCAGGTTGCGCGTCACCGTGAGACCGTTGCTCGGGATCGCCGTCCCGCCTAGCAGCGTGTACGCCCCGGTCTCGGTATCCGCGCTTCCCTGCCCGTTGTTCAGCCAGTTCGTGAAGCGAAGGCTGTCGCAGAACGACACGAAGTTCACTGGCCTGTTCTCGAAGCCGGGTTTCACGCTGTACGTGAATCTAACTTCCCTTTCCAGGAGCGGCCCCGGAGATCGGGACCGTGCAGCGAGTGTATATCCCTCCCCCTCCCCCCGACACCGAATCAACTCGAAACTGTGTGACGCTTTCGGATACACCCAGGGGGCCGCCCCGTCTTCCCCGAAGCGGCTCACTCGGGGAACTCGTGCATCTCGGTGCGCTCTCCGCGACCGGGGTCCGGCGCCAGCTCGAATCGACTCCGGGCGATCCATCCCCGGGAGGCGAAGCGGCGGCCGTCGGATTCGAGCCCCAGCCCGGGCGGCGGTCACCTGGACCAGATGCCAGAGCCAGCCGACGACGGGCCCGAGTGCATCGGCGATCTCGAAGGCCCCGACGAGGACGCGGAGGTGCGCCAGTCCGGAGCGCTCGAACTCCCCGATCATGCGCCCCGACTCGAGGCAGCCGAGGCCGTACCCCAGGGAGGCCAGCGCGGAGAGGGCGGTCGCGAGGTCTCTCTGGAGCGGCATGGGTTGCAGATCGGGCTAGCCGTCTTCGACGCGTTGGCCTTCGACCGCGCCTACTACCGCGGCGTCGGCCGCGCGCTGCAGGCCCGCCGCGACCGCACGACCACCTGCGTGGTCGACAGCGGCGGCGAGCGCCTCGGGTACCCCACCGCCCTCGTGCCTGCCAAGGTCAACATCGGCGACCACACCGGAACGCGCGGCTGGCGAAGCCCTCCCCGCTCCTGCACCCTCCCGCCTCCGACCGACCTGAGTGCCCCGCGGCGCGCCGAGGAACGGCACCGTCGCCAGGGGTGTATGCACCGCGCTCGCAGCGAACCTCGCGCTCGCTTCGCACGCCGGAAGGGGGCCCGCTTGGTCTCGCCCGCCTCGATCGCACGCGCACAGGATGACCGGCAGCAGCTCCTGGCTCTCCTCGACGAGGCGCTCGCGCGGACGGGCGACCTCGTTGCCCTAGACGAGGCGCGCTTCCTCGAGACCCACAGCATTTACGAGGGCCGCTCGGACCAGCAGCGGC
>CAYMSU010000823.1:0-1592 GCA_964393165.1 uncultured Enterobacteriaceae bacterium | reverse complement strand
AGGAGCGGACGTTCCGCGAAGCGAGGAGCCACTCCGCCAATGGGCGGCCCCCGGCGGCGGCGCTGCAGGGGTGCGGCGGGGATCCGGGGTGGCTCGGCCCCTGGCAGGGCCCCTACCCCGAGCAGGACTACGTGCTCGAGGTCGGCGAGGACGCCCTGGTGGTCCGGCGGGAGGCGCCGCCCGACGCCCCCGACGAGGCCGTGGAGATCGCGATCGACGGGGAGACCACGACCAGAGTGCTCGGCCCCGGGGTGCACGAGATCCCGCTCGACGATCCGCCCCGCAAGGTCGTGCTCGACCCCGGGCGGCACACCGCCCAGCAGTCCCGCCTGCGCGACACCTGGCCCGCCCGCTACGACGTGACCTTCGCGATGTGGATCGCGTCGCTCAACCTGTCGCAGGGGCAGCTGTTCGGCTCGCTGTTCACCACGCTGCGGCGCCTCGACGACACCCACAACCTGCTGATCGGCACCGTGTCGAACAGCCGGCAGGATCTGGTCTCGCTCGACGTGTCGTTCCTGCGCAAGGAGGGCCCGCTGCTCGACGGGTGGACGCGCCCTCACCGCCTGCAGATCCGGGGGGGGCTGAGCGTGTTCAACCCCTCGTTCGCGCAGACCGACGCCCGCGTGGGGCTCGAGACCCGCGCGTCGTGGGCCCACGACACCCGCGTCAACGGGGACTTCCCCACGCGGGGCCACCGGATCGGGGTGGGGGTGGGCGGCGGCGCGGTGCCCGGCACCGCGGATCGCTGGATCGACGCCACCGCCCAGGCCGTCGGCGTGATCTCCCCCCACCCGCGCCACGCCCTCGCCGCCCGCGCGAGCGTCGGGATCGCCCGCTCCACGCTGCCCCAGCGCCGCCTCACGATGGGCGGGGCCGGGCTCATGCGGTCGATCCCCGCGCTCGGGGCGTGCCTCGAGGGCACGCCGCAGCCGTGCAGCCAGCTCGTCGACGAGCGCGCGGTCGTCGCCTTCGAGTACCGGGCGGCGGCGCTCCGCAACCTCTCGGTGCCCCTGCTGCTGGCCTGGGGCAGCGAGATCCAGCTCGCGGTCGGGGCCGAGGCCACGGTCGCCCGGCAGGGAGACCGCGCGCTGTGGGCGACCGGCGCCACCGTGGGGCTGCACGCCCTCGGCGACGTGCTCGGGGCCGAGACGATGGGCCTCGGGGTGACCGCGGCGTGGCCGCTCGCGTTCGATCCCGCGCTCGAGGAGCTCGCGCTCACGCCGGTGCCGGAGATCTACCTGCGGCTCACCCAGGCCTTCTGAGCCGGAGCCAGGTGAGCGCGGGGGCGGTGACCAGTGCCGCGGCGGCGATCCAGGCGAGCAGCGCCCCCGCCGCCGGCCCGAGCGCGGGGAACGTCACCGTGGTGAGCAGGGCGAAGGCGCCCACCGAGGACGCGCCGAGCATCATGGGCCCCACGGCCCCTGACGGCACCGCGAGGCCCTGCGCGACCCACAGCGCGACCATGGTGGTGAGGAAGATCGCCGGGAATACGCTCGCGAGCCCCGCGAGGAAGCCGTCGCCGCCGTGGGCGAGCGCCGTCGACACGGCGATCGCGAGGCCCGCGAGGAGCCCGCGGGCCACCAGCACTG
>CAYMSU010000822.1:0-1601 GCA_964393165.1 uncultured Enterobacteriaceae bacterium | reverse complement strand
TGCTGGCAAGATTGCTGCCCGCATTCGACGCCGAGCGACGCGTCCAGGTTGCACAGGTCGTAGAACCGGAGCTGGCCGGACGCCGCGGGGGGGAGGGGCAGACCCGTGGTGGGGTCCACGGCGACCACGCGCATCCACGGCGGCGGCAGATACGCGGCGCTCGGCGTGCCCCAGAGCTGGCTCGAGAGCTCCGTCATCCCGTACTCGGTGACCAGCCGGGCCGGGCGGACCTGCGCGCGGGCGGCCCGGTACAGCGCGTGCCCCTCGAGGCGGTGCACGCGCCCCTTGAACCCGCCGGTGACCATCAGCACGGAGCCGGCCGGCAGTGTCGGCGGGTCGGTGTCGAGCCACGCCGCCAGCGCGAACGCCGTGGTCGCCAGGAACTGGGGGCCGCGGGCCTCGCGGACGGCCCGCGAGGCGCCCTCGGCGTCGAGCACGCCGTCGTGCACGTGCCACGACGGGGCTCCGAGGCGGTCGACCATGTGCGACAGCGACGCGTCCGGGGCGCGCTCGGGGTCGTCGAGGAGGGCCACGGTGGCCCTCGGCAGGCCGGGCACGCAGCGGCGCGCCCAGCCGACCGCGCCCAGATCGTACAGCGCGGTGCTGCGCAGCCGGTGCTCGCCCCGTCGGCCGCTGGTCGTGCCCGAGGTGCGAAACACGATCGCCGGCTCCTCTCGGCGGACGGTGCCGACCGGGAGCTCCTTGTACAGGTCGACGGGGACGGCGGGGATCTCCTGCCAGCGCCTCGGCGCCTCCTCCACGAGGCTCCCCACGACCGGGGCGTGCGCGGCTTGCCAGCGGTGCAGCGCCAGCGCGAGAGGCCCGAAGGCCTCGGGGGGTCGGGCTCCACTCAGCGACGCCTGGACGAACGCGGCGATCCTGGCGGCGAGAGCGCCGGCCTCGCCCGCCCACGGGCCCAGGCTCACGCGACCTCCCCGAGCGCATCAGCGAACGCGAGGAGCTGGGCGTCGGTGAGCGCGGTGGGCGGCACGATCTGCAGGGAGTGGAGGTCGTTCGGCAGCACCAGGAACCCGCGGGCCAGCAGGGCCCGGCTGACCGCGAGCGCGTCGGCGTGAGGCCCGAGGGGGGACACCCGCAGGAGCCCGCGACCGGGCATCCCGGGCAGGTACCGGTCGAGGGCCTCGACCCGGTCCGCGATCTCTCCGGCAAGCCCCTCGGCGTGCAGCTCGAGCACAGCCAGCGCGGCCGCGCAGCCTACCGGATGCCCGAGGAACGTCTGGGTGTGCAGCGACTCGCCGGTAGACGCGCCCCAGGCGGCCATCACCTCCGGGGTGCCGAGGCACGCCGACAGGGGGAAGCCGCCTGCGAGCGCCTTCCCCACGCACAGCAGGTCGGGCGTCACGCCCTCGGCAGTGGCCACGAACGGGGCTCCGGTGCGCCCCATTCCGGTGAGCACCTCGTCGTAGCCGAGCAGCGCGCCTTCGGCGTGGGCGACCCGGCGGAGCAGGGCGAGCCACCCTGGGGGCGGCTCCCGGACCCCCCCGCGACCCTGCACGGGCTCCAGCAGGACGAGGCCGACGTCGTGCGTGCGGAGGGCGACCGCGAGCTCCTCCTCGGAGCATCCCCACGGCAGCTCGACG
>CAYMSU010000821.1:0-1608 GCA_964393165.1 uncultured Enterobacteriaceae bacterium | reverse complement strand
ACCTCTCCGGGGCCGACCTGTCGGGGGCGACCGGCGCGGAGATCGACCTGTCGGGGGCTCGCCTCGTCGGCATACAGGCGGCAGAGGCGCGCTTCCCCGGGGGGCGGCTCATCGGGGCAGACCTCTCGCAGGCCCGTCTCACCCGGGCCAACCTGTCCGGTGCCGACCTGACCGAGGCCGACCTGTCGGCCGCCGACCTCACGCAGGCCAACCTGTCGGGCGCCAACCTGACCCGCGCGGTGCTCCGCGGCGCCGTGCTGGCCGACGCCAACCTCGAGGGCGCGAACCTCGAGGGGGTCGACCTCGTCGGCGCAGACCTGTCAGGCCTCGAGCCCACGGAGCTTGGCCTCGCTCCCGAGGTCGTCGCAGAGCTCGGCGCATACGGCGTGAGCTGGAACGAAGATGCTCCCTGGCTGTTCAGCAGCGCCTCGGTGGCTCGCCAAGGCCGGAAGGTGGGCGTCGTCTGGACCAACCCCGACGGAGGGGAGGCGTCGTCGGCACGCTGGGCGGTCCTCGGGGGCAAGTCCGTGCGGCACGGGGTCCTCCCGGTCCCTGCCGATGCGGTGCTCGACCTGCAGATCACCGTGGAGGGGGAGGACTTCCTGGTGGTCGTGCTCCGCGACCGTCCCGAGGGCGCGGTCGTGTCCGCGCTGCCGATTCGCGACGGCGAGCTCCTGGCCTCCCGGTCCGCGCCCCTGGGGTACGAGCCGCTGGTGCGTCCCGTGCTCCGGCAGGTCGAGGGTGGCGTGCACATGCTGGGACTCGCCCGCCAGGGGCCCACGCTGGTGGTCACCGCGCTGACGCCGCCCCCGTCAGCAGATCCCGGCGACCCGGAGCAGCTCGCGCCCCGCGTGGTGCAGAGCTCGAAGGTGGCCACGGCGAGGGGATTCCTTCCTCGGCAGACCGTGCTCGCGTGCAAGGGGGGCGTCGTGATCCCCATCGAGGGCAACCGGGCAGGTGCGCCGCGCCGCACCCCCGAGGGCTTCCCCGGTCGGCGAGGGCTCGTGGCCCAGCTCCCGGACCACGATGACCTCTTGGCGGTGTGGGTCGACCCCCGCGTGGGGAACCGGGCCGGGGGCGTCCGCACCGCCGCGATCGGGAAGCGCCACGCGCCCACCGCGGAGGCCGTGGGATCCCTCGCCGGAGTCGTCGCGCTCGATGCCGTGGCCGAAGGCGACGGGCTGCGAGTGCTGTGGGCGGTGGCCGGCGACGACGGGGTGGGCCCGACCCAGCTCCGCTCGATGCTGCTCCCGGGCGGGGAGCCAGCGGATCTCGACGGCCCCGACGACGTCGTCGACATCCGGATGGCGCCGGGAGCGGCGGCCCTGATCCGCATGGGCGGCGAGCTCGTGGTGATCGACCCCAGCAACGGCAAGATCCTCGCCGAGGCGGGGGGCTGACCGCACTCTGGCCTCCGCGCCCGGGTGCATGCGTTACCCTCCTCACTCCGGAACTCCGGCGCCTACGAACCCGAGGAATCATTGAGCGGCGACGACGGCACCAAGCCCTGGGATGCTCCCGACCCCACGCAGCTGCGGATCCAGACGGGCGCGACCTCGGCGCCGTCTCCAAGACGTTCCGAGCGGCCCGAGCCCACGACGCCCGACG
>CAYMSU010000820.1:0-1611 GCA_964393165.1 uncultured Enterobacteriaceae bacterium | reverse complement strand
CCTTCTTCCCGCCCGCGGCGAGCCGCTCCCCGGAGGCGTCGAGCGCGACCCAGGTGGCGGTGGCCTTCTTGTCGCGCACCTGGCGGCGGAACAGGGACGCGTCGTAGCGCCGGATCGGGCCCTTCTTCCGCTGCGCGTCCCACAACATGACCTGGCCGTCCGGGCCCCCGGTCACGAAGCGCTGGCCGTCGGGGTGGACGGCGAGGTCGTACACCCGGGGCGCGTCGAGCGCGTACTCGTGCAGGGGCTCCCCGGTGGCCGCGTCCCAGACGATGACGGGCTCGGGGGACCCGCGCTTGGCGCGGAGCGAGGCCCGGCCCACCCCCACGCTGCCCGTGCGCGTGAGCACGGTGCGGCTCCCCATGAAGTCGAGCCCCGCCGTGATCACCCGCGCGCCGTCGCCGGTCATCGCGACCGCGTGCACGGGGCCGCGGAACCCCGCCTCCCCCTCGGTGCCCCCCTTGCGCGCCTGCCAGTCGTCGGCGCCGAAGCCGCGGATCTCCTCGCCGGTGGCGACGTCCCACATCCGCGCCGAGTGATCGGCGCTGGCGGTGAGGAGCCGGGCGCCGTCGGGCGAGAAGGCGACGTCGCGCACAGGGCCGGCGTGGCCGGTGAACGCGCGGAGCTCCCGCCGCGAGGCCAGGTCCCACAGTCGCGCGGTGTTGTCCGCGCTGCCGGTCGCCACGTGGCGCCCGTCGGGGCTCACCGCGAGGCTGGTGATGGGGGCTGAGTGGCCGGTCTGGGGCGCCCCCTCGGGGCCGAGGTCGCCTGGCGGTGGCGGGGTCGGGTGGGCGGGCACCGAGAGCAGGGCAACGAGCCAGAGCATGGAGCCTCCGGCCGCAAGCCTACCCGCTCGCCCGGAGGCGCGGCAGACGGGTACGGGGGTAGGCTCTTCGAACGGGGAGGCTCGCCATGGCGCGAACGGTGCGGTTGGGCCCCGTGGTCGTCACCGCGTGCCGTGCACCGGCCGCGGTCGCCGACCTCGTGGGGGCGGTCGGGCGCGGCGAGGCCCGCAGGATCGCCTTCGCCAACACCCACCTCGTGCACCACGCCCTCCGAGACCCCGGCTACGCCGCGCGCCTCCGCGCGTTCACGGTGTTCAACGACGGCATCGGCATGGCCCTCGCGGCGCGACTCGCCGGGCAGGGGCGGTTCCCCGAGGACCTCAACGGAACCGACCTCCTCCCCCGCTTCCTGGCCGCGCTCCCGCCGCGGACGCGCGTCTTCCTGGTCGGCGCCCGCGAGGCCGTGAGCGTGCGGGCGGCCCACGCCCTCGCCGTCGCGTTCCCGCACCTGGAGCACGTGGGCCGGATCGACGGCTACCGCTGCCACGGGCCCGCGTTCCCCGCCGTCCGCGCCGCAATCCGCGAGGCGCGGGCGCAGGTCGTGCTCGTCGGGATGGGCAACCCCCTGCAGGAGACCTGGATCGACGCGCTGGTCCCCGCCCCCGGCCCCGGCCCCGTCTGCCTCGGGGTCGGCGCGTTCTTCGACTTCTGGGCCCAGTCCCCTCCCCGGGCGCCCCGGCCCCTGCGGCGGCTCCACCTCGAGTGGGCCTACCGGCTGTCCCGGGAGCCCCGCCGGCTGTGGCGGCGGTACACGTTCGAGGCCGCC
>CAYMSU010000819.1:0-1623 GCA_964393165.1 uncultured Enterobacteriaceae bacterium | reverse complement strand
CTCGACGACGTCGGCCTGCAGCGCACGGGCCACGTCGAGCCACTCCCCCAGATCCGCCACGTACCCGTCCGGGTCGGCCTGCGGCGCTCGCGCCCGCTGCGCCCGGAGGCCGGTCAGGGTGCGCTGGACGGCGGCCGCCAGGCGGGGCAGCGACGCGCGGCGCGCGTCGTGGAGCACCCTCAGGATCTCCGCCTGCAGCAGCCCCCCGGCCGCCCGCACTCCGCCGTGGACGAGCCGCGCCCCGACCCTCCAGGCGGCGTCGGCGACGGCGCGTGCCGGCTCGGGCAGCGCGGCCGGGGGCGGCGGCTCCGCGGCGGGGGCCACCGCCTCCTCCGGGACCGCGGCCTCGACCAGCGGCAGCCGCACGGCCACCGCCAGGATGTGCAGGCACCTGGGCGCCAGCAGGCAGCTGCAGCGGATCTCGTCGAGCGACTGCAGCGCCGCCCCGGCGGGCGCGAGCACGACGGTCTCTCCCTGATCGGTGGTCACCGAGCAGCCGTCCGCGGTCTCCCAGGTCCACGCGGCCGCCAGCTCCGGGTCCTTGTCGAGGCGACGGACCAGCCGCGAGGGGGCGGCCTCGGTCAGCGCCGCGAGCAGCGCCGGCGCGATCGAGGGGATCACCTGAGCTGCTCCCCGATCCAGCGGGCCAGCGCGAGCGGGCTGAGCGCGGCGACCGGCATGCCGGCGGCGACCACCTGCTCGGCGACGCCCCGGGCGTACCGGGGGGCGCCCGCGTCATCGAGGGCGGCGACCCCGAGGGCGCGCGCGCCCGTGCCCACGAGCGCGCGCACCTCGGCCACGAGGCGGCCGACCGCGAAGCCCTCGTCGAAGTCGCTCACGACGACGACCACGGTGCGGGGCGGGACCACCAGGCGCTCCCGGGCGTACCGCAGGGCCTTGGCGATGTGGGTGCCGCCCCCGATCTGCACCGCGAGGAGCAGGCCGAGGGGATCCCCGACGCGGTCGCTGAAGTCGATGACCTCGGTGTCGAAGGCGTAGAACGACACCGTGACCGCCGGAAGGCCCGCCAGGATCGCGGCCATCACCGCGCTGTAGACCACACTCGGCTGCATCGAGCCGGACACGTCCACCACGAGCACGATCCGCCAGCCCAGCGACCGCCGCGCGCGGGTGCGGAACACGAGCCGCTCGGCCCGCAGGGACAACGCTCCCGACGCATCCCGCGAGGCCGTGCGCAGGTTCTGCTGCACGGTGCGGCGCAGGTCGAGGGGGCCCCCCCGACGTCGCGTGGGACGGGGCAGGGCGAGCCCGGTCAGCGCCGGCCGCAGCGTGCGCGCGAGCTCGCGCACGAGCTCGTCGACGACCCTCGCCACCAAACGCCGGAGCCGACCGAGCGTGCCCTCGGCGAGGTGCCCCTTGAGCGCGAGCACCTGCTGGAGCAGCTCGACGGACGGACGCACCCGCTCCGGATCGAGCTCGAGGGCGGCGGCGGTCCACCCCGCCGCCACCGCCGCGCCGAGGACCTCCTCGCGAACGTCGGGCCCGAACAGGGCGGCCAGCTCCTCGCTCCACTCGCGCACCGTCGGGAACCCGGGGCCCTGCCCCGCAGCCCCGCCCTCCGCCGACGGAAGCTCGTCGAGCGCGGCCGCGATCCGCCGCCCC
>CAYMSU010000818.1:0-1639 GCA_964393165.1 uncultured Enterobacteriaceae bacterium | reverse complement strand
CACGAGCCGTCCTTGGCCGCCATGTGGGCGAGCAGATCGACGTGGCTGCCGAGGTCCGCCGTCGTGCGCCGGACGTCCGGGTGGCCTGTAGCCCGGAGCGGATCCTTCCCGGCCGGGCGCTCACCGAGCTGCGAGAGATTCCTCGCCTTGTCGGCGGGGTCGACCACGCCTCTACCCAGGCGGCGGTGGCGGTCTGGGCGGGGGTCGCGCAGGAGGTCGTGCCCACCACGGCGCGGGCCGCGGAGCTCGCCAAGCTCGTGGAAAACGCCAGCCGCGACGTCCAGCTCGCGCTCGCGAACAGTGTGGCGGGGCTCGCCGACCACTTCGGGATCGCGCGCCACGAGCTGTGGGATCTGGTGCAGCGCCACCCCCGGGTGTCCCTGCTGGAGCCGGGGATCGGGGTGGGGGGCCACTGCCTGCCGGTCGACCCATGGTTCCTCGTGCAGGCCGCGCCCGGCCCGGGGGCGCTGTTCGCGGTGGCTCGGGACCTGAACGACGCGGTCCCCGCACGCATCGTCGACCGGCTCGCGGCGGAGCTGCCCGCGGGCGCGACCGTGGCCCAGCTCGGCCTCGCGTACAAGCCAGACGTCGACGACGGCCGCAATGCGCCCGCGATCGCCCTCGCCAGGGGGCTGCGCGCGCGAGGGGTCGACCTGGTGGTGCACGACCCCTGGGTCACGGTGGTCGATCTCCCCCAGGTTCCCCTCGAGGCGGCGCTGCAGCGCGAGGTCGTCGTGGTCGCGGTGGCGCACGCGTGCTACCGCGGGGTCTCCCTTCAGGACGCCCAGGTCGGAATCGACCTATGCCACGCATGGCGGTGAGACCCCGACTGGTCACGGTCCTCGGCACGCGGCCCGAGGCCATCAAGCTCGCGCCCGTGCTCGACGCGCTCGCGGACCATCCGATCGACAGCGTGCTCGTGCTCACGGGTCAGCACCCCGGCGTGCGCGAGGCGTTCCTCGGCGGGGTGCCGACCACCGAGGCCCACGAGCTGAGGCCCGTAGGAGGCCCGGAGTCGCTGCCCGAGCAGGCGGGCCGTCTGCTGGCGGGCGTCGGCGCGATGCTCGCTCGGCTCCGCCCGGACTGGGTGCTCGTGCACGGCGACACGACGAGCGCGCTCGCGGGCGCGCTCGCGGCGCAATACCACCAGATCCCGGTGGCCCACGTGGAGGCAGGACTGCGCACGGGGGATCCCCTGGCGCCGTTCCCCGAGGAGCAGCACCGGCGCGTGATCGGCGTGATCGCCGCGCTGCACCTGGCGCCCACCGAGGGGGCGCGACAGCACCTGCTCGCCGAGGGCGTGCTCGACGCGCGCATCCGGGTCACCGGGAACCCGGTGGTCGACGCCCTGCAGGCCGCGCGGGCGGCCGCCCTCCCGCTCGACGTCGACGGGGAGCTGCTGCTGGTGACGTGCCACCGCCGAGAGGCCCACGGCCCCGGGCTCTCCAGGGTGTGCGAGGCCGTCGCGCGGCTCGCCCGGCCGGGCCGCACCATCGTGTGGCCCGTCCACCCGCACCCGGCGGTCGGGCCCCGGGTGCGCGCGGCGCTCGAGGGCATCCCTGGGATCCGGCTGTGCGCGCCGATGCCTCACCCGAGCTTCGTCCGCCACCTCGCCCGTGCCGACCTCGTCCTCACCGAC
>CAYMSU010000817.1:0-1643 GCA_964393165.1 uncultured Enterobacteriaceae bacterium | reverse complement strand
CCGCAAATGCGCCAGGGCGGCGAAGCCTTGCCGCCATTGCCTCTGGGCGCTCGCCGAGGACATGGCGCCCGCCGCCGTTCAGCGCCCCGACCTCGCCTACTGCGCGCTCGAGAACTGGTTCTTCGACATCGCGGCGCTCCCCCGGCCGCTCGACCCCGTGGCCCTGCAGCTGCAGTGGCGGGTGTCGCGGCGCAAGGCGGTGGTGGGCAGCGCCGCGCTCGAGAAGCGCCGGGCCGCCCCCGGGCGGCGGCGCCTCACCGCGGTCAGCGGGCCCTCGCTCGCGGTCGGGCAGCCGGTCCACCTCCCCGGCCCCGAGGAGGGCGAGGTGGGCGAATTGGGCGAGGTGGGCGAGGTCGTGCTGGCATCCCCCACCCAGGGGGGGCGCGGGCGCCCTGCCACGATCGGCGCCGCGCTGCTCGATCTCGCGCTCGCCCACAGCGGGATCGCCGCGCTCACCGCCGGCGGAGCCCCGATCCGCACCCTGTCGCCGCCCTTCGTGCTCAACCGCAGCCTGTACGTCCGGTGGCAGCAGCACACCTGGGCCGGGCGGCACGACATCGAGCTCCCCGAGGCGCTGCAGGACCCTCCGGGGGAGGGCTGAGCGGCGGCGTCCAGGTCGCGGTCGTGGGGGCGGGCCTCGGGGGCCTGGCCGCGGCGGCCGTCCTCGCCCGGGCCGGGGTCCGGGTGGCCGTCTTCGATCAGCACGACGAGGCGGGCGGGTTCGCCACCCAGTTCCGCCGCGACGGCTACGCCTTCGAGGTCTCCCTGCACGAGCTCGACGCGGTCGGTCCCGGCCAGGCCAACCGGCCGCTGCTCGAGGCGCTCGGCATCGCGGATCGCCTCGAGCTCGTCCAGAGCCCCTGGCTGCGGCGCGAGGTCTGGCCCGCCGAGGGCGACGACGTGTGGCTGCCGAAGGACCTCGAGGCGTCGATCCAGGTCCTCGCGGCCCGGTTCCCCGGCTGCGAGGAGGGGGTGCGTGGCCTCTTCGCGCTGGCCCGGGAGGTCCACACCCGCTGCTACGATGCGATCGAGAACGGGCAGCTGCGGCTCGACCGCGGCTCGCGGGCGCTCCACGCGCTGATCACCCGCACGGCGGGGGAGGTCCTCGCCGAGCGCGTGGACCATCCCGGCGCCCGCCGGATCCTGTCGACGCTCGCCGCCTACCAGGGGCTGTGGCCCCGGGAGCTCGGCGCCGTCCCCTACCTGGTCATGCTGTGGGGCTACCACGGCATCGGCGCCTGGGTGCCCCGGGGCGGGAGCCGGGCGCTGACCGACGCCCTCGTGCACGTGGTGCAGGCGCACGGGGGCGCGGTGCAGCTGCGGAGCCCGGTCGCGGCGATCCGCTGCGTGCGCGGCCGCGCACGCGGGATCACCCTGGCCGACGGCACCGAGGTGCCCGCCCGGGCGGTCGTGTCCAACGCCTCCCCGCTCACCACCTTCGGCACCCTGGTGCCCGACGCCGAGGTCCCCGCGCGCTACCTCGCGCGGCTGCGCGCGATGCGCGTCTCGACCTCGCTCTACTGCGTGTACGCAGGCCTCGACGTGCCTGTCGAGGCGCTCGCGCCGATGGCCTACGAGACCTACGTGCACGCGCCCGAGCTCGGCTACCCCATCTCGGTCACCGCCCCCACGGTCCTCGACCC
>CAYMSU010000816.1:0-1654 GCA_964393165.1 uncultured Enterobacteriaceae bacterium | reverse complement strand
GTCCTTTGTGCTTGCGCTCCTCCTTGTTGGTTCCGAGCAGGCTGTACATTTTCGCTGGAGGCGTTCCGGGAGGCGGGCGCGGACCACCTCACGGTGCACCTGGAGGCCTGCCGGCATCTCCACCGGAACCTGCAGCAGATCCGGCAGCTGGGGGCGCGACCGGGGGTGTCGATCAACCCGCACACGCCGGTCGAGGGGCTCTCCTGGGTGCTCGACGAGCTGCACCTGGTCCTGCTGATGACGGTGAACCCGGGGTTCGGCGGCCAGTCGCTGATCGAGGCGATGTTCCCCAAGATCGAGGCACTGCGCGCGATGATCGATCGCCGAGGGCTGTCCACGCTGATCGAGGTGGACGGTGGGGTGAAGGCGGAGAACGCGCAGCGCTTCGTCGACGCCGGCGCCGACGTGCTGGTGAGCGGGTCGGGGGTGTTCGGAGCGGCAGATCGGGGCGCCGCGATTGCGGCCTTGAAGTCCGCGAGGCGAACGGATATCCACTCCGGAGCCGTCCGACGGTCTGACGGGGTGTAGCGCAGCCTGGTAGCGCGCCTGCTTCGGGAGCAGGAAGTCGTAGGTTCGAATCCTGCCACCCCGACCATCTGGACCAAGGCCCGTGCGGATCACTGATCCGCACGGGCCTTCCTGGTTGATGGGGCTCGAGAATCTCGCCAGGCGTTCTGTTGTGCCCGAGATCGGTCCGCCAGTACCAGGCATCTACCCTCGGTCGTCGGAGTTCGAGTCTGTCGCGGCCGCTGCGGAGATCCAGGGCTGCGTTGCCTGATCGAGCCGGTCGAGCAGCTCCCCGAAGGAGCGTGGCACCCGCTCCTCCAGTCCGTGCTGTTCCAGCCAGGACGCCCACCGCGTCTGCGCGCGTTCGGGCATGCCCGCCAGCACCCCGTGCAGCGGTGCCAGGGGCACGCCACGATGGCTGGCGACCGCCGCGATGGATGGGACCACCTGCTGCGCATCGCCTGGATCCGCGGCGATCATCAGGTACAGGTCGGCGAAGTCTCGCCAGCGGGTGCTGGCGGCACCGCGTTGCAGCGCGGTCACGAGCTTCTCCGCGAGGACCATCTCTCGGGGGTACGCGAGGACGGTAGGCCCCGTCCCTGGCAGGATGGGCGGGATCTCGGTGGGCATCGCACCTGGGACCACCGGGTCGCCGACGTTGACGTCGACCTGGAGGCGGAGCCTGGCGGTCGCGAGGAGGACCTGGAGCCGGACCCGGACGCCCGGGTAGATGTCGTCATCGCGGATGACCGAGGTGTCGAGCGTCTCGACGAGGAACTCCAGGCCATCGTCCACCTCGCCCCCGGCCACGTCGGCGATGAGCCTTCCAACGGCGGCGGGCTCGTTGTCGATCTCCAGCGCCAGGAAGTCGATGTCGCGGGTGGGACGGCGCAGGTCGAAGGCGGCCAGGAGCACGCCTCCCTTCAGCACGAGGCGGCTCCGATGCTCCGACCGCTCCAGCCGAGCCAGGAAGCCCTCCAGCGCGTACAGCTGGAGGAGTTCTGCCGTGGGTCGCCCGAGCGCCCTCGCGTGCTTGCGAAGGGCCAGGTAGCGGGTGCCCGCGGTGGTCCCGTGGGTCGGACGGCCCTTCAGAGGAGCACCTGGAGGGCGCGAAGCAACGACGGCTCGGCCTTCGGGAAGGACCGCG
>CAYMSU010000815.1:0-1659 GCA_964393165.1 uncultured Enterobacteriaceae bacterium | reverse complement strand
ACCAAGCGAGCGAAACGCTCCAGGATGTCGGCGCGCTCGTGCGGCGGCAGGCGCAGGCCGCCCTCGCGCGCGTGGATCGCCCGCTCGCGGTCGACGATGCGGTGCTCGAGGTGCTCGTGACCGCCTTTCGGGATCTCCGCACGGGCCGCACCCAGGAAGGGTGGCAGGTCGAGCGGCCGACCACGGTGATGAGCACCGCGGAGGCGGTGGGGGTGGCGACCTCGCTCGGGCTGGCGGCCGCCTACTTCTCCGACGAGCGGGATCCGGCCTCCCGGCTGCCCGGCTACCTGCTCGGCGTGGTGCTCAAGGACGACGCCCAGGATCGGGAGCGGCTGCTCGCCTACTGGGACGGCGCGATCGCGCGGCGGGCCGAGGACGGGCCGCGGCTGTACAAGCGCCTGCGCGAGCTGCGGCACCTGCTCGAGTCCGCGTGACGCCGGCGGAGGCCGCGGCGGCGCTCGCTGGCAGCGACGCGCCGTTCCTCGTCGGGATCCGGCACCACTCCCCGGCCTGCGCCGCCGCGATGGGGCCCCTGCTCGACGGGTTCGCCCCTGCCCGGCTGCTGATCGAGCTGCCCACGGAGCTGCAGCCCTGGCTGCGGTGGCTCGGCGATCCGGAGCTCGAGGCGCCGGTGGCGCTCTCGTGCGTGACCGCGGGCGGGGACCTCGCGTTCTATCCGTTCGCGGACTTCTCCCCGGAGCTGGCGGCGATCCGGTGGGCGGCGGCCGCGGGGGTGCCGGTGGAGGCGTTCGACCTGCCGTTCGGGCACCGGCGTGCCCCGCGGGCGGCCCCGGGCGGAGGCCGCGACGAGGCGATGGCCGCGATGCTCGCCCGCACGGGGGCGACCGACGCCGAAGACCTCTGGGATCGGCTGGTCGAGGCCCGGGCGCGGCCGGACGCCCCCGAGGCGGTCCGCCGCGCGGCGCTGGCGGTGGGCTGGGCGCTTCGCCAGGGGGCCGCTGACGGGCCCGGGATCGACGCCTACGATCTGCGCCGAGAGGCCCACATGCGCCGCGCGGTGGCCGCGGCCGAGGGCCGCACCGCGGTGGTCGTGGGGGCGTTCCACGCGCCGGCGCTGCTGCCCATCGCGCCCGCCTCCGGGAACGGCGACGGCGAGGCCGCCGGCGCCAACGACGACCACGACGACCACGACGACCACGACGACGGGCCGAGCCCGGTCACGACCTCGCTCGTGCCCTACCGCTTTCCCCTGCTCGACTCCCGCTCCGGCTACCCCGCGGGGATCCGCGATCCTGCCCTGCAGCAGCGGCTGTTCGCCGCCGCGCGGGGCGAGGGCGACGTGCGCGACCACCTCGGCGAGGTGCTGGCGGCGATCTGCCGCGAGCTCCGGGCCCACGGCCACGTGGCCTCGCTGCCCGACGCCCGGGAGGGGCTGCGCCTCGCCGACGACCTCGCGCGGCTGCGCGGCCTGCCGTGGCCAGGGCGCCAGGAGCTGGTCGAGGCGCTGCAGACGGTGCTCGGCCACGGCGATCCGCAGGGCCGGGGGCGCGCAGTGGAGCGCGCGGCGGCCACCGTGCTCGTGGGGGATCGCCGCGGGCGCCTGCCCGCAGGGGTCCCGCGCACCGGGCTGCACCCGCACGTGGTCGACACCCTCGCCCAGCTCTCGCTGCCCGGACCGGGGGCCCCCCCGAAGGCGCT
>CAYMSU010000814.1:0-1671 GCA_964393165.1 uncultured Enterobacteriaceae bacterium | reverse complement strand
GTAAGCGTTCAGCCTGCCCCCTCTGGTGCCAGCCGCCGCAACAGGTTCCACAGGCTGCGGCCTACCTGGTGTCGTAGGCCGGCCGGGCCGTGAGGCCCCGGCCCGTCTTCCAGTTCCAGGGCAGCAGGTCTTCGGTGGTGCAACCCCGCTCTCCCACAGCGATCAGCACGTCGGCCAGCCACCGCTCGGGGTCTACGCCGTGAAGCTGGCAGGTGGCCGTCATCGAGAGCAACATCGCGAGGTGGTGGCCACTCTCGTCGCTTCCGACGAACAGCGACGCCTTGCGGAGCAGCGCCACGACCCGCAGCGCCCTCTCGGAGAGGTTGTTGTGGATGGGCACCCTCGCGTTGACGAGGAACAGCGACAGCGGCTGTCTTTGGTTCAGCAGGTACCGCAGCGCCTTGGCGATGCTCGACCGCGGCTCGAAGCGCCCCACCTCGCGCTCGATGGTGGCGAAGATCTGCTCGACCACGGGGGCAGCGCGTGCCTGGCGCAGGGCCAGGTGCGCCTCGGTCCCCACGATCTGCTGCTCGATGGCGAGGTGTTCGGTGTAGAACAGCTCCCCGATCTGCGCGAGCAGCCCGTCCACCAACGCCTCGTCGTAGCTGCGAGCCTCGTACAGCCCGCGCCGGCCATGCGACCAGCACCCGCCGCGCTGCCGGCGACCCTCTTGGGTGACGAGGTTGTAGCCGGTGTGGCCATCGACGGTGAGCGAGCCCTTGGAGCTGCCCAGTACACCCTCGGCGACCGTGCCGCCCCGAGAGGGCGAGTAGACGTAGAGCAGCGCCTCGTCGGTGGCGAAGACCCACATCCAGCCCTTGCGGGTCTTGTCCTCGTCGAGGACCGGCTGTGGCGTCTCGTCTGCCGAGACGTGCGCGGTGGTGCCCACCTGGCGCACCATCGCGACGTACAGCGGCTCGATGCTCACGGCGCAGCGGTGGAACAGCGAGCACAGCAACGAGATGGGCAGCGGCGCGCCCTGGCGCTCGAAGGCCCGCTCCTGGCGGCGCAGGGGCAGGCCGTTGAGGCACTTGTCCACCGCGATCTTGGCGTGCAGGGCCGGGCCGTAGCTGCCCCCTTCGATCACCTGCGGAGGCGGCGAGGCGGTCACGATCTGGCCGGAGGGGAGTTCACGTTGCTCGCGCTGCACGAGGATGCGGACCAACTCGCCCCGGCGCCACTCGTAGATCACCGAGCCCTCGGGGGGCAGGGCGCGACCGTCGGGGAGGTCGGCGTCCAGCGGCAGGACCAGGGTCTTGGTGCGCAAGGCCTCGAGCTTCGCCTGCCGGGCCGCCCGGGCCGCCTCGCGGCGGGCCTTCTTCTGCTCCTCGGTCAGTTCGGCCCGGCGCCGCTTCTTCGCCTCCTTGCGGGCATCCGGCGTCCGCTTCCGCCGCTCGGACCGTCGGCCGAAGACGTGCCGCTCGAGCTGGTCGATGCGGTCCTTTGTGACCTGAAGGGCCAGCGCGTGCTCGGCGGCCTGGGCCTGCGCTTCACTGCGCACGGCCTCGACCTCGGTGCGGGCGGCCTGAGCCTGGGCGTGGGCTTGCTGCTGCGTGGCGGCGAGCTGGTCGGCCAGGGCCCTCCGCTCAGCCGACTCGGCGTCCAGGGCGGCCTGCATGGCCGTCAGCGTGCCGGTCATGCGCGCCACCACGGGCTCGGCGAGGGCGCGAA
>CAYMSU010000813.1:0-1677 GCA_964393165.1 uncultured Enterobacteriaceae bacterium | reverse complement strand
GTCACTGGTGAACGCGATCCGGCTGCCGTCGGGCGAGAAGGTGGGCTGGACGTCCCACGCCGGGCCCGAGGTGAGCCGGGTGGCCGTGCCCCCGGCGAGCGGAACGGTCCAGAGGTCTCCGAGCAGGTCGAAGACGACCGTACCGTCGTGGACCGACACGCTGACCCAGGTTCCCTCGTCGAGATCGAGGGCCACCTCGTGGACCGGGTCGCGCAGCGAGACCGCCGCATCGGTGGGCTCGGGTACGGCCGCGTGGCTCGCACCGACGAAGGAGAGCAGGATCATAGGTGGATTTCCATCGTGTTGGTCACCCGCACGTCGGTGGGCTCGAGGCCAGCAGGCGGCTGCGTGTCTATCCGCAGGCGACCCTCGATGCCGAATGCCAGCGCATCGTTGACCTTGATCCGGAGCTTCCCCTCCTCGAGGAACTGCACGTCCCCGAGGGCGTCGAGCCGCGGCTGGATGTAGGTCGTGGACAGAATCGACAGCCGGCCCGGGATCACCGACAGCTCGAACGAGATGTAGGTGCTCCACCGGTGGTTGTAGACGATCTCGGGTTCCACCCCGGCATCGCGGTCTTCGTACTCGAGCATGTACCCGGTGCCGGCCCAGAGCCGCTCGCGGTCGTTGTCGGACCAGACGAGCCGCACCCCGCCGCCCGCGATGGCCCGCCAGTCGAGGAGCAGCACCACGTCGTTGCCGATCTGACTGAACACGTCGAAGCCCACGCGCGGCCGGAACATGTGCGTGTACCGCGCATGGACGAACTTGCTGTCGAGCACCACCGTGGCATCGTCGCCGGAGCCGAAGGTGCGGAAGCCGTAGTTGCCGAACACGATCATCCGATCCCGGAACCACCGCCCCTCGTCGTTGGGCCGCTCGTCCTCCTCGAACTCACGCGTCCACCGGACCGCAGCGTCGGCGGACAGGTCGAACAGCACCACGTTGCCGGTGGCCAGGCCGAACCTCGCTTGTCCGTCGAAGCCCCAGCCGTCGTCCTTCTTGAAGTCGGTCAGCGGCTCGACGTTGACCTGGGCGGCCGCCGGATCCGCGATCAGGTTCACGAGCAGGGCGCCGGATATCAGCATGGATGACCTCGCAGGAGGCCCGCACCATGCCATTCCCGCTCCTCGCTGTCGTCCTGGGCAGCGCTCTCGCTGGAGGGGGCCGGGTCCAGCACCTGGTGCATCGGCTGGTACCGGAGATCGAGGCACGCGCTGGGCGCCCCTTCGCCCAGGAGCCGACGGCGGGGATCGCGTCGCGGGAGCGGCTCGAGATCGCCATGATCCGACCACTGCCGCAGGTCCGGCCCCCGGACCTGGCCCCGGCGGAGCCGAGTCCTGCGGAGCGCGCCCGGCGGCTGCAGCGCGCTCGCCACATGCTCGACCACACCATGGCCGTGTACCTGCCCGGCCGGGAGGGCCTGTACCTGGTCGAGGACGCGATCGACGAGGCGGTCGCCGAGCTGTCGCTCACGCCCTCCCTTCGTCGGGCGCTGGTCCGATGCTTCGTGGCCCACGAGCTCGTGCACGCGCTGCAGCACCAGTACGGAGCGCTGCCTCCGGGGCCGGAAGCGCCCGAGGACCTCGCCCGGGGGTGGACCGCGCTGCTCGAGGGCCACGCCACGATGATCGCCGCGGACTACTGCCGCGACCGGTACGGCGAGCCCGTGAGCCA
>CAYMSU010000812.1:0-1682 GCA_964393165.1 uncultured Enterobacteriaceae bacterium | reverse complement strand
GGGCTCGGTGGGACCTCGCAGATGCCGACACGCTGGCGAGCACCGCGGAAGGAATCGGTCCCCGTGGTCTGCGCACCGTTCTGGAGGCGCTCCTGAGAGGCCGCCGCCACGCGCGCGGCCTGCCCGACCTCGTCGTCCTCCCCGGCGCGCCGGTCGGCGTCGCCGAGGCGATCCCCCACAAGCTCGGCCCCGGCCTCGTCCTCGCCGAGGTCAAGGGACCCTCGGACAGCTTGCGTGACGCCCAGCGGGTCTGGATCCATCGCCTGCGGCAGGCCGGCGTGTCCGTCGAGGTGTGGAGCGTGCGCCCCGCGGGCTGAGCGTAAGCCCTGCTCCCGTCGCGCGTACGGGGTCGCCGGGACCCCGTCCTGCGCTGTGTGATATGCCGGGGTCATCCCGAGGAGGGTCATTCGTGGAACCCGTCGTCGAGGTCACCCTCGCCGCTGTGCAGGCGAGCGAGGAGCCTTCCATCTGGGCGCTGATCTGGCAAGCCGACTTCGTCGTGCAGTTCGTGCTGCTCGTCCTCGTGGGGATGAGCCTCGGCTGCTGGGCGATCATCTTCCAGAAGTACGGCCGGCTTTCCTCCGCCAGCCGCCAGTCCGCGCAGTTCCTCGATCTCTTCTGGGCCAGCAAGCGGCTCGACACGGTGTACGAGAAGAGCGCAGCCCTCCGAGGCTCCCCGATCGCGGCAGTGTTCCGGGCCGGCTACCAGGAGCTCGCCAAGATCACGGCGGGCACCAACGAGAGCACCCGGCGAGATGCCACCGACAACCTCAACCGCACGCTCCGTCGGGCGGCGTCCGTCGAGTCGACCAACCTCGAGCGGTACGTCACGTTCCTGGGCACCACGGGCTCGACCGCGCCGTTCATCGGCTTGTTCGGCACAGTTTGGGGAATCCTCCGTGCCTTCCAGAAGCTCGGCGGCGGAGGCGCGTCCACCATCGAGATCGTAGGCCCCGACATCGCGCACGCCCTCATCGCCACCGCGGTGGGGCTCGCTGCCGCGATCCCCGCGGTGATCGCGTTCAACTACACCAACTCCCAGATCCGCGTGCTCTCCGCCGAGATGGAGAACTTCTCCGCCGACTTCCTGAACATCGTCAAGCGGCACCTCAAGTAGGAGAAGACCAGCGATGGCGATGAGCGGCGGCAACCAGGGCGGCACCATGGCCGACATCAACGTGACCCCACTGGTCGACGTGATGCTCGTCCTCTTGATCATCTTCATGATCACGGCCCCCATGCTGAACAACGCCGGCGTGGAGATCGAGCTGCCTCGCTCGGAGTCTCCGGCGCTGGCCATGGACAACGACGAGCAGCTCGTCCTGTCCATGGATGCGGAGAAGCAGGTCTACATCAACGATCAGGACACTCCCTTCGCTCTCGACGAGCTCCTGCCGCGGCTACGCGCGATCGCCGAGGCGAACCCCGAGCAGCCGGTGTTCCTTCGGGCTGACGGTGGCCTGCCCTACCGCGACGTGGTGGAGCTGCTCGACCTGGCGAAGAAGGCGGGGATGCCCAAGGTGGGCCTCGTCTTCGATCCCTCCGGAGGGGCCGTCGAGGGGCCGCTCTGATGGCGACCCCCCAGACCGCCCTGGGGCGAAGTGACCAGTCGCTGGTCCTGCCGATCGGCCTGAGCCTCGTCTTTCACGCCGCCGCCGTGGTGTTCGGGCTCGTGTTCCGAG
>CAYMSU010000811.1:0-1684 GCA_964393165.1 uncultured Enterobacteriaceae bacterium | reverse complement strand
TCGCGAAGCGCGGACCGAGCGCCAAGAGCAGCGCCCCTCCTGTCTCCAGGAGAAGGCCTCGCGACCTGGATCGATGAGTCTGGTCCAGGAGGCAGGGACGTTGCCCTCGACGCAGCGGGTGGCACAGCACCTCGTGCAGCGACACGCAGCCCCCAGGTGCGCGTGGACCGCGGCGTGACGCTGGCGCCGGACGCCGTCAGGCTCGCCGAGGACAAGGGCAGGTACCGGACGGAGGCTCGTTCGTGTCCATCACCGTGGCGATCGGCCGTCGCCGAGGACTCGCCTGGCCTCTTGCAGTCGCCACCCCAGCTCGCTCTCGGGGGCGGTGTCGAGCGGCTGCGCCAGTTGCTCCGCTTCCTGGAGCGCACGTCGGGCTCGGGCCTCGTCGAGTCCGACCTCGAGCAGGGCCCGGTCGGCCAGGCGACAGCCGAGGAGCAGCTTCCCCCCGGCGTCGCGCAAGAGCTCCAGACCCTGGTCCCAGCTGGCAGCGGCGTCGGGACCCCGGTTCCGCTTCGCGTACACGTTCCCCAGCAGACACTGCACGTTCCCCTCCGCGCCGCGGTGGCCGAGCTCGCGGTGCAGGGCCAGCGCCTCCATGAGGTGGGCCTCCGCCTCCTCCAGGTTCCCCTCGGCGAGCTCGACCACCCCGAGGTGCTCGAGGGCGTGAGCCAAGGCCCCGCGATAGCCGAGCTCCCGCGCGAGGGCGAGGGCGGCGCGGACCTGCCGGCGGGCTCCGTCCGGATCCCCGGAGAGCTGGAGGACGGGGCCGAGGTTCCCGCGGACGTGGACCTGGGGGAGGCGATTCCCGACCTCCTCGTAGATCGCGAGAGCGGCCTCGAAGTGCCCGCGAGCCTCGTCGATGCGCCCTTCGCGGGCAGAGAGGGCGCCGAGCTGGTGGCGCATGTGCCCCTCGCCATCCCGGTCCCCGATGCTGGTTCGCTGGGCCAGCGCGGCCTCGTACCAGCGCCGCGCCTCCCGAAACTCCCCCTGGTTCAGGGCGAGGGTCCCGAGGCTTCCCCCGACGATGGCCGCCCCGCGGGCATCACCGACCTCTAAGTAGATCCGGCGGGCCTCCTCCAGCGCCGCGCGCGCGCGGTGCAGCCGACCGCAGCGCCGATGGAGGGTACCGAGCCGCGCCATCTCGATAGCTTCTGCGGGCCGGTGTCCCAGCTCCCGATGGAGCTGCAGGGCACCCTCGAAGTACGCGCCGGCCGTACTCGCCCCACCTTGGTCGAGGACCAGTCCCAGGTTCGAGAGGGCGAGCGCTTCGTCGCGGCGACTGCCGAGCCGTCGAGCGATCTCCAGCGCTCGCGCCGCACACGCCTGCGCCTCGTCCAGGCGCCCCATGCGGGCGAGCAGCTGGCTGAAGTTGTGAAGCACGAAGGAGACCCCATACTCGTCGTTCGCAGCCCCGAGCAGCCGCAGGCTCTCCCGATACTCGCGCGCAGCGTCGTCCCAGCGCCCCCGGCGGTAGGCGGCCCACGCCACCCATCGCGTCGCCCTGCCCAGCCCCGCCGCGTCGCGCCCCCAAAAAGCGCCGGCGCGTCGGCGGCGCGGCGCGGTGTTAAAAGCGCAGATCGTCGAGTTTATCGAGATGCGCCCGAACGATATCGACATTCGATTTGAACGCCACAAGCGGCGTCGCTGCGGCCGCGGCCTCAAGCTCAGCGATTAACGCGGCTTT
>CAYMSU010000810.1:0-1686 GCA_964393165.1 uncultured Enterobacteriaceae bacterium | reverse complement strand
GTGCCGGTAGGGGTGGCCTTCGGGCCAGCTCAGCCTCGCGAGCGCCGCGAGATCCCGGCCCGCTGGCTCGGCGCGGGCCTCCGCGCGCTCCTGCAGCACCACGCCGACCTGGTTCCGCAGGTTCTCGGCGTCGAGGCCGTCGGCGAGGAAGCCCATCCGGTCGGACTCGAGGAACAGGGCCAGCTCGAGCGCCCCCGACGGGATCTCCATCACGTAGGCGGTGGCGTCGCGGCCGGTGAACGCGTTGCTGGTGCCTCCGGCGGCCGTCAGCCACTCGTCGAAGGCGTTGGTGGGCACGTTCCTGGAGCCCTCGAACATCAGGTGCTCGAACAGGTGTGCGACTCCGCGCTGCCCCGGCGCCTCGTCGCGGGACCCGACCCGGTAGACGAGCCGGAGCGCCACGACGTCGGCCCGGTCGTCCTCCGACAGCACGACCCGCAGACCGTTGTCGAGCACCGCCTCGACCGGGGCCAGAGCGGGCACGGCAGCGCGGTCGGGACCGCGCTCGGGGGCGGATGCGGCGAGGGCGAGGGCCCCCCACGCGAACACGGTCACGAAGCTCCCGGGCGGCCCTTGGCCTATCCCAGCGACCACCGCGTGCGCACCACGAGCCCTAGCCCCGCGAGCTCCTCGAGGACGTCGGGCGGGAGCCCCGCGGGATCGTCGAGGAGGACGCCCCCGAGCTCGTCGGGGACGTCCACCAGCACGAGCTCACCAGCCGCGTCCAGCGCCGCGATCAGCACCGTGGGGGCCTCCGGAACCACCGCCGACAGCCCGATCCGCTCACCTTCGGCGCGGCCCTCGACCTCGCCGGCCGCGATCCGCTCGGCGAGCTCCACGGGGTCGCTCGAGAACCGCTCGACGCGCGCGCCGGCGGCGACCCGCCAGCCCTCCCCGACGGGGCCGAGCACCTGCGCCTGCGGATCGGACCCCGCGGACCGAAGCATGGCTTCGAAGCGTGCGACGTCAGCGACCGGACCCGGCGCCTCGCGGGCCAGCCAGGCCGCGAACCGGTCCCCGAGCGCCACCCGCGCGGGCTCGTCGGCCGCGAGGAAGGCGGGCACGGGGTCGAGACCGGCGTCCTCGAACACCTCCAGCGTGGTCGGGACCACCGACGCGAGGCCGTCGGCGATGCGGGCCACGGAGCGGCAAGGCAGCCCCTCGACGGGGTAGCCGACGGCGAACACGTCGGCGGCGGGAGGCAGGCCCGCGCCCGCGAGCGCAGCGTAGGCCTGCCCGATGCGATCGGCGGTGGCGCCGTCCGCGAGGTCGTCGACGAGGCCGAGGAGCTCGGCCCGCAGCCCCGCGGGCGCCACCGCGCGCACCTCCAGGAGGCGCGCCGCGAGATCCATCGCGACCCACCGGTCGCGGCCGGCCTGCGCGGACGGAGCCATCGACCCGATCTCCCGGCCTTCCGCGATGCCGCGGGCCACCTCCACGGCGCGTGCCTCGAGCGACTCCAGCGAGGCGACACGGACGAAACGACGAACCAGCGCGAGGCGCTGCGCAACATCGGCCGCGCCCTCGCCCTCGATCCCGACAACGTGGGCGCCGTTCGCCTGCTGCGTCGAGTCATGCTGCACCAGCCGAGCGTTGTCCCACCGGAGGTGGAGCACGAGCTGGAGAGCACGAACCGGAACCTGCGGCGAGAGGGCGCGCAGATGCTCTTCTGGCGCTCGCTGACCT
>CAYMSU010000809.1:0-1717 GCA_964393165.1 uncultured Enterobacteriaceae bacterium | reverse complement strand
TGGATCGTGGTGCCCAAGCTCGAGGGGCTGCTCGACGAGGCGCGGTCGCGGCTCGAGGAGGCGGACGCGCCCCGCGACCGGCTGGTCACCGCCCGGTCGCGGCTGATCCGGGAGTGGCGGGCGCTGTCGCCCGTGCCCGAGAGCCACGCGGAGTCGCTGGGCGCCGCCTACCAGCAGGTGCTGGCCGCGCTCACCGAGCGGATCGAGGCGCTCCCCGACCCTCGGGCGGAGGAGGAGGCGCTCGCGGTCACCGCTCGGGAGGCGCTGATTGCGGAGGCGGAGGGCCTCGAGGGGCAGGCCGACCTCAAGGTGGCGGTCGCCAAGGCCAAGGAGCTGCAGCGGCGGTGGCGGGAGTCGGCGCGGGTGTCGAAGCACGCCCTCGAGGATCTCCAGCCGCGGTTCAAGGCGGCGGTCGACGCGGTGTTCGCCCGGCGGGAGGCCGATCGGCAGGCGCGCGTCGAGCAGCTCGAGGCCCTCGTGCAGTCGGCGGAGGCGCTGCAGCGGTCCAAGGACCCGGTGCGCGCGGCCGAGGCCGTCAAGCAGCTGCAGGCGAAGTGGAAGAGCGTCGGGGGGGTCCGCGGAGAGGTGGGAGATGCGCTGTGGTCGCGCTTCCGGGGTGCCGCCGACGCGGTGTTCGAGGCGCGCCAGGCGCTGTTCGACAAGCAGCGCGAGGAGAGCGTGGCGGCGCGGGAGGCGCTGATCGCGGAGGCGGAGGCGCAAGCGGCCGAGGGCGTGGAGGACGCCGACGAGGTGATCCGGGGCCTCCAGCGGCGGTGGCGCAAGCTGGGCCCGGTCCCCCGGGAGCGGTCGGACGAGCTGTGGAACCGCTTTCGTGGGGCCTGCGACAAGCTCCGGCGCCCTCCGGCGGTGGATCCGCAGGCGCTCGGCGACGGGCAGCAGGCGCTGATCCACAACCCGTTCGCGGGGCTCGGGCCCGACGAGCGTGCGCCCGACGAGGGCTGACACGCCTCGGGGGACTTCAACGCGTGTCTGCAAGACATACGCCCAGGGGTGTCACACTCGTAAAGGAGCAACCATGGCTGCCGACACGGCGACCGCGTCCCCTGAGAATGTCCGTTTGCCCCACATCTCCGTCGAGGGCAACAAGGCCCGCAAGCGCTTGTCGGAGGCCCTTCGGGGCTCGGTGGCGGACACCTACGGCCTGATGGTCAAGACGCACGGCTACCACTGGAATGTCACGGGCCCGCTGTTCGTCTCGATCCACGAGCTCACCGAGAAGCAGTACCAGGATCTGTTCGAGGCCGCAGACGACCTGGCCGAGCGGATCCGCGCCCTCGGGGAGCGCTCCCCGGGGAGCTACCGTCAGTTCATGGAGGCTGCGTGCATCCAGGACGACGACGGCGAGCCGAAGACGGCGGAGGTGATGGTGGCCACGCTGGCGGCCGATCACGAGCAGGTGGCGCGTCGCATGAAGGACGTGTCGGATCTGGCGGCCGAACTGGGCGACAAGGTGACGGAAGACATGCTGATCGCGCGCATGCAGACGCATGAGCAGCACGCGTGGATGCTGCGCGCGATCGTGTCGGCGCCGCTCGGGGCCGACGGAGCGGCGAAGTAGGCCGGTCTGGGTCCCGCCCCGGCGGCGCTCGGGAGATGATGGGCGCGCCCGGTGCAGGGCCACCCCTGTCCTCCGGGGGAGCCGCACAGAACTCGGGACTTCTCCGGTTCTCCTCCGAGTTGTGTGACCTATTCGCAC
>CAYMSU010000808.1:0-1719 GCA_964393165.1 uncultured Enterobacteriaceae bacterium | reverse complement strand
GAAGGAACACCGGGCGACCCTCGACGAGCGCGGTCTCCGCGGGCGCCGCCACCGCGCCGTCCGAGGTGACTGTGATCGTCTCGGGGCCGGGGCCCGGCGAGGTGCGGGCTGTGGGCAGGTACACGCTCGCGCTCCGGCGTCGCTCTGCTCCCGCGCGGAGCCAAAGCCGGGGCTCCGCGTCGACGAACAGCCCGTCGGCGCTGGCGAGCGCCGCGTGGTCGGGGCGGGTCCACCCCGGGAGAGGGGGGAGCAGCGCGTGGTGGACGCACACGGCGGCGAGCAGCAGTCCGGCGAGGTCGGTGAGGCTCCCGAGGTCGCCGAGCCACGCGGCGGTCGCCGTGAGCGTGGTGCGGCGCGGGCCCTCGCGGTGCGCGGGGACCGCGACGGCCGCGTCGTCGGTGGCGGTTCCTGGCACGATGCACAGGCGGTGGTCGTCAGGCGCGTCGGGGCCTACCCGGAGCGTCCCCGCGGTGCCTGGGCTGAGGACCAGGGCGACCATGCCGTCGGCTCGGGGCGGGGTCGCCATCCCGGCCGCGAACGCGGCGGAGAAGGGGGCCTCGGCGGCCCGAGCGCCGTGCCCGAGGGGGGTGGCCAGGCCGAGCAGCAAGACGCATCCTGCGGCGGTCTCGGAGGCGTGGGCCAGCGCGGCCGAGAGGCTGGTGGCCCAGATCACCGGTGTCTGCTCGTCGACGAGGCGCGCCGCGGCGAGCGCGTCGGCCAGGCGGTCCGGCCCCACGGTGCGCGCATCTCCGAGGCAGAGGACCGACGCCGGCGGCCCCGACCGCCTCGCGGCCTGGAGCGCCTGCTGGGCGGCGTCGACGAGCCCGTCGAGGGCGCCCATGCCGACGGGGCCCGCGCCCTGGGTGCCGGTGCGGAGTCGCCCGACGAGCGCGGGCACGCCCGGGCAGCCTGCGAACCGACAGCCGAGCCCCAGGATGGCGAGATCCTGTCTCACTGCGCCTCCGTGGCCACGATGACGCTGATTCCGTCGCGCCGGGTCTGCAGGCGGAGCCGTGTGCTCCCGCACCGCGCGAGGTCGGCCTCGATCGTGATCTCTCTCGGGTGTCGGCCCAGCTGGCGCGCCGCGTGCTCCTTCTGCGCGACGATGCGCGTGAGGTCGTCGGCCCCGGTGACGTGGTAGGCGCACTCCAGGGTCCGCGGGATCCAGTTCGCGCGGGCCACGACGTCCTCGTGCAGGGTCGTGACCGCGCCGTCGAACGAGGACAGGAGGGCCTCCTCCACGTAGTGGCCCTCGGCCAGGAACGCGTGGCGCACGGGTCGCCGGAGGCCGTCGAGGGGGCCCTCGGGCACCGCCACGAGCTCCATGAGGAGCCTCATCCAGGGCTGTGCCCCGTCGTAGAGGTAGAACTCCACCCGGCAGATGCTCGGCAGCTCACCCGTACCGCGCCCCCGCATCTCCACGCGGTGGACCCCCTCCCGGGGGGCGGGTCCGTAGACCTCGCCCTCGACGAGCCGCAGGGGCATGACGTTGCCGCTGTCGATGCGCGATCCCGGGCACCACTCGGCCCAGCGCTTGTCGCAGGCCGCGTGCAGCGCGGCGTCGACGGCGACCGGCGGGAGCAGGCCGACCCCTGCGGTCCTCCCGCCGTAGTCGACGTGCCCGGTCGCCCCTCGGGGCCCCGACGCGATCTGCACCAGCCGCTGGAACGCGGGCCCGTGAAACAGCCCCTTGTCCTCGTAGGGCAGCTTCGACGGCGC
>CAYMSU010000807.1:0-1724 GCA_964393165.1 uncultured Enterobacteriaceae bacterium | reverse complement strand
CGACATGTTGGCGATGGTGGCGCGGTCGGCCAGCGTGAGCGAGGCCAGACCGTCGCCGTAGTACTCGACGAACGAGCCCACCACCCCGTGGGCCCGAAGCATCTGGCTGATGACGAGGACGAGGTCGGTGGCGGTCGTGCCCTCCGCCATCTCGCCCGTGAGCTCGAAGCCCACGACCTCGGGGATGAGCATGTAGATGGGCTGGCCGAGCATGCACGCCTCGGCCTCGATGCCCCCCACGCCCCAGCCGACCACGCCGAGGCCGTTGATCATGGTGGTGTGGGAGTCGGTGCCCACGAGGGAGTCGGGCAGCAGCACGGGGCCGTCGTCGCCCTGCTCCGTGAGCACGCACGACGCCAGGTACTCGAGGTTGACCTGGTGCACGATGCCGGTGGCCGGGGGCACCACCGTGAAGTTGGCGAAGGCCTGCTGGCCCCACTTGAGGAACTTGTACCGCTCGGCGTTGCGCTCGAACTCCCGCTCCACGTTGTGCTGCATGGCCTCGGACGTGCCGTACGCGTCGATCTGTACGGAGTGGTCGATCACGAGGTCGGCCCGGATGAGCGGGTTCACCTTGCCGGTGTCGCCGCCCCATCGCTGCATCTGCGAGCGCAGGGCCGCGAAGTCGACGACCGCGGGCACGCCGGTGAAGTCCTGCAGGACGACCCGCCCCGGCTTGAACGCAATCTCCTGCTCGCCGACCTCCGTGGCGTCGTACCCGGCGAGCGCCCGGACGTGCTCCTCGGTGACCACGAACCCGTCACAGTTGCGCAGGCAGGACTCGAGGAGCACCCGGATCGAGTAGGGGAGCTTCGAGATCGCGCCGAGCCCTGCTTCCTCGAGGGCCCCGAGGCGGTACACGGTGTGCGACTGGCCTCCGACCTCGAGGGTGGTGCGCGCTTGGAAGTGGTCTTCCGCCATCGGTTCTCTCCGTGTCACGGTGCTTGGGCTGGTCCTTATCCAGCTCCCTGCCGCTCCGGATAGCAAAGGTTCCGATGGTGGCTACTGCTCCGGTCGATGGTCGAGGTCGCGGAAGTAGGGGCACGCCACGAGATGACCGTCGCCCGGATCCCCTGGAGACTCCGCGACGAGCGGAGGCACCGCGTCGGCGCAGGCCGGCCGGGCGATGGGGCAGCGCGTGCGGAAGGCGCAGCCGCTCGGCTTGTTCTGGGGGCTCGGGATGTCGCCCTCGAGGCGGATGCGGTCGCGCCGGGTGCGCCGGGGGTCGGGCTTGGGCACCGCCGAGAGCAGCGCCCGGGTGTAGGGGTGCTTCGGCGCGTGGTAGACGAGGTCCGCGGGCCCAATTTCGACGATGTTGCCGAGGTACATCACCGCGATGCGGTCCGAGATGTAGTGCACCACCGACAGGTCGTGGGCGATGAACAGGTAGGTGAGGCCGAAGTCGTCCTTGAGCTCCTGCATGAGGTTGATGACCTGCGCCTGCACGCTCACGTCGAGCGCGCTCACCGGCTCGTCGGCGATCACGAGCTCGGGGCGCGTCGCCAGCGCCCGGGCGATGCCGATCCGCTGCCGCTGGCCGCCGGAGAACTCGTGGGGAAACCGCTCCGCGTAGCTCGCCTGCAGCCCCACCCGCTCGAGGAGCTCGGCCACCCGCGCCGCGCGCACCGGCGGGGCGAGGTCGGTGTGGATCCGCAGCGGCGTCTCCACGAGCTGCTTGACGGAGTGGCGCGGGTTCAGCGAAGAGAATGGATCCTGGAAGATCA
>CAYMSU010000806.1:0-1738 GCA_964393165.1 uncultured Enterobacteriaceae bacterium | reverse complement strand
GGGGTGGCGGACGGCGCGAGGTTGCCCTCGGCGACGAGCAGCTCGGGACCGCCCTCGGCCGCCCGGGACCAGAACTCTGGCGTCGCGACCTCGGCGGCCACCCAGCCGTACCACCGCTCGAGGTCGGCGGTCTTCGCCCACGGGCGGCCGTCGAAGTAGCGCCCGTCGCCCAGTCGCACGGGCTCGTGCGGACTCGGGAGCTCGAACCCCTCCCCTGCGCGCACCGCGAACAAGGGCAGGGTCGCCCGCAGCAGCCACTCGACGCGCGGCGAGCCCGGGTACACCGGCAGCGCCCCGAACGTCGCCCCCCGCAGGTGGTCTTCCCGCCAGGCGGTCACGAGGTCGGCGTACCCCTCCGACCAGGGCATCGGCACCCACACCACGACCATGTCCCACGCGCCCGCGTCGACCTGCTGCGCCAGCGCGGGGTCGAGGTCCCCCGGCTCCACGAGGAACCGCTGTCGCCGGTGGACCCCCGTCTCGAGCTTCTGCTCCCGCTGGTCGTCGTCGAGGACGTCCTCGTCCATGAACATCGGGCTGTCCAGCTCCTGCTCGACCACGACAGCGTGCAGATCTGCGTCCACCTCCCGGATCTCGGTCGTGACCTGGACCTGCCCCCCCGAGTGCTCGGCGAGGAAGGCCTCCAGCTCCGCATGGGCCTCGCGGATCGCCCCGACGTCGCGGTTCCTCATCCGCTGCTGACCGTCCTCGGTCTCGTGCTTGGACACCACGAGGCCCAGCACGCGCCAGGGAGCCGGCGGGCCGGTCCACTCGGGGGGCAGGACGATCTCCGGATCGAGCCGGTCCGGGTCGGCGTACTCCATGAAGTCGAGGATCAGCAGGCCGTCCAGGGGCGACAGGAGCCGGTGCTCCTCGGATTTCTGCCCCAGCAGATCGAACACACATGCGTCGAGGGCCTCGTTCTCGGTGCCCTCCTGCAGCTCGAGGACCCTGGCCTGGCCCTTCCGACCCACGCGAACCCGCGCAATCAGGGTGAGCGGATCCTTCTCGCGCAGCTCGAGGGCGCACTCGTCGAGGGCGATCGCGTGGCGCTCCAGCGCTTCCTGCGCCGCCAGCTTGTCCTGCTGCGCGTCGATCCCGACGTTGCGGAACTCGACCTCAGCCTCGTGATCGAGCCGGTAGGTGATCAACCCTCGCTGGGCCTTCTCGAGGTGGTCCCGCATGTGCTCGACCTCGAGCGCGGCGCGGGAGACGCAGGCCGACATCTCGTCGTCGACCATCTGGCCGACGGCGGCGGCACCCTCGATGACCCCGTAGGGCCCCACCTGCACCAGCACCTCGACGCCCCCGCGAGCGTCGCCGCGCCAGACGCGCTCGAGGTAGCAGCTGTACACGCCCTTCCGAAGGTCGATCTCGAGGCCCTCGAGGGGCAGCGGCGGGAGCTCCTCGCCCAGCCACGCCCGCGGCTCGGCGCCGGCCTCGAGCAGGCGCTGGTGCCAGCAGGCCAGGTCGTACCCCCCCGCGGCGTCGTCGGGCCGCTCCTCACAGACCTGGCGGAACGCCGCGACCGCCTCCTCGACGGGGACCTCGCCCTGCTGGGCTCGCCACGTGAGGAGCCGCGCACACCCGTCGAGCGGATCGAGCGCGCAGGCGCGCCCGAGCGCGTCGCTCACGGTGGGCTCGTCGGGACCCGGCGGCTGCGGCGCGACCGCGCCCTCGTCCGCCTCCTCCGGGTCGAACGCGTCGGCCATACCGGCTATTGGTGGAGCCCGGACGA
>CAYMSU010000805.1:0-1741 GCA_964393165.1 uncultured Enterobacteriaceae bacterium | reverse complement strand
GGTCTCGTCGGGGGCGTCGGCACGGGGGTCGGCGGGAGCGGGGGGCGGTCTGGACATCGGGGGGCACCTCCCCGCGGGCGTATCGATCTACGCCTGCGGCCAGCGCGTGAGGTGGTACTTGCCCTTGCCCTTGCGCAGCACCATCAGCTGCCCGTGCAGCAGGTCGCCCACCCCGAGCTGGCGGTCCGGGCCCACCTTCTCGCCGTTCAGCGACACCCCGTTCTGCGACAGCAGCCGCCGGGCCTCGCCCTTGCTGCCGGCCAGCGAGGTCTGCGGCAGCAGCTCGACCAGCGCGAGCCCGTCGCCCTCGAGCGCCGAGCGGGGGTGCTCGCTGCTCGGCACCTCCGCGAAGACCTCCTCCAGCAACGCCAGATCCTGCGACCGCACGTCGCCGCTGAACAGCACCTGGGTGGCCGCCTGCGCCCGCTCCCGCGCCGCGGCGCCGTGCACCGCCTCCGTGACCTCCTCCGCGAGCCGCCGGTGGGCCTCGCGCCGCTGCGGGGCCGCCGCGTGGGCCTCCGCCAGTCCCTCGATCTCCTCGGGCGGCAGCAGCGTGAAGACCTTGAGGTAGCGCACCACGTCTTCGTCGAGCGTGGACAGCCAGAACTGGTAGAACCGGTAGGGGCTCGTGCGGTCGGCCGTCAGCCACACGGCGCCCGCCTCCGACTTGCCGAACTTCGACCCGTCTGCCTTCGTGATCAGCGGGGCGGTGAGCCCGAAGCCGCGCGCGTTCCCCTCCGCGTCGAGGCCCTCCGCCCGCCGGATCAGGTCCACGCCGCTCACGATGTTGCCCCACTGGTCGGAGCCCGCGACCTGCAGCGACACGCCCTCCTCCCGGTACAGGTGGAGGAAGTCGTACGCCTGGATCAGCATGTAGCTGAACTCGGTGTAGCTGATGCCCTGGTCGCGGTTCTCCAGCCGGTTGCGCACGGAGTCGCGCTTGACCATCTCGTTGACCGAGAAGTGCTTGCCGATGTCGCGCAGCGCCTGCAGGAACCCGATGCCGGCGAACCAGTCGTGGTTGTTGACGATGCGTGCCGCCGCCGACCCCTCGCCGAAGTCGAGCAGGCGCTCGAAGATCCGGCGCTGCCCCTCGATGTTCGCCTGCACCTCCTCGGGCGAGCGCAGCGCACGCTCCGCCTCCTTGCCCGAGGGATCCCCGATCAGCCCCGTGGCGCCCCCCACCAGGACGTAGGGGGTGTGCCCCGCGAGCTGAAACCGACGAAGCAGCAGGATCGGCACGAGGTTGCCGATCGTGAGCGAGTCGGCGGTCGGATCGAAGCCACAGTACAGCCGCCGCGGCTGCGCGAGGTGGGCCGACAGCAGGGCCTCGTCGGTGCAGCTGTGCACGAGGCCACGCGCCTTCAGCGAGTCGAGAAACGTAGACATGGCTCCCGCCGGTGGCGCAGGCCCCTCAACTACTCAGCCCGGCGGTCCTCGACCACCGCCCCCAGGACCCTGCCCGCCAGCGCCATCCCCGACAGCAGCGCGGCCTCCACGCGCCCTCCGAGCAGCGCGTCCCCGCACACGCCCACGCCCGCCTCCGGATCCCACAGGCACGGCTCGCCCACCGGCTTCGTGACCTTCGCGTAGCGCCACCGGTGGGCCATCGCGACGGTGGGCGGGGGCAGGTCCACGAGGCTCCGCAGCGCGCCGGCGAGCGCCTCGGCCACGGCCTCGGCGTCGCCCTCGAGGTGGGCGGCCGACCACGCCGGGCTGCCGTGCACCACCCACGCGTCGG
>CAYMSU010000804.1:0-1752 GCA_964393165.1 uncultured Enterobacteriaceae bacterium | reverse complement strand
GGCGTCGCCCGACGATCTCGTCCTCGTGACGTTCTCGGGCCACGGCTACGCGCCGGCGGGGGGTCCGTTCGAGCTCGTGTTCCCCGACGGGGGGGTCTCCGAGACGGATCTCGCGGCCTGGCTGCGTCCGCTCGCCGCCCGGCACCTGGGGCTCGTGGTCGACGCGTGCCAGTCGGCGGCGAGCGTGGAGGGCGAGGGGTTCAAGCCGGGGCCGCTCGGCAGCAAGGGATTCGGTCAGCTCGCCTACGACAAGGGCATGGTCGTCCTGGTGGGCTCCCAGGCAGACGCGGTGGCGCTCGAGAGCGCGTCGCTGCGCCACGGGGTCCTGACGTTCGCGCTGGTCCGGGAGGCCCCGGGGGTGCTGGGGTCGTTCACGCTGCGCGAGTGGCTGGCCTATGGCGAGGGGCGCGTGCCCGGCCTGGTCGCGGAGCTGCAGCGAGGCCAGGCCCCCACGCGCGGCGCGCTCGTGTTCTGCGAGGCGGGGGGCTGTCGGTCGTCGCGGCCGGGCGCCACGGTGGCCGTGCCGGTGCAGCGGCCGCGGCTGTACGCCTTCAAGCAGGCCGGGGAGATCCCGCTGCGGTGACCTACGGGGTGAGCTCGCGGGCGAGCCGCCGGTGGGCCTCTCGGGTGAGCGGTGGCCGGAAATATGCGAACGCCGCCGCGCCCAGCAGCATCACCGCCGGGATCGGGCCGATGAAGGCCCGGATCGCCCACACCGCGGACGGCGCCTGGGTGGCCGCGCCTTCGGCGTAGCCCGCGAGCTGCAGGCCGGTGCCCAGGGCCCACAGGGACAGCGCGGTGGTCGCCTTCTCGAGGAACGTCATGACCCCGTAGAACGCGCCCGCGCGCTCGGCCCCCGTGGTCACCGTGTCGGCCTCGATCACGTCGGGCAGCATGGACCAGGGCAGCACGTGCGCGGCGGCCACGCCGGGCCCGGCCAGCGCGGCCAGCGAGAGGCCGAGCACGACAGCGCCCGTGGGGACCGCCGACAGGCCCAGCATGACCAGCGCCCACGAGGCGATCGCGACGGTGTAGGCGACGTGCTTCTGCCACCGCTGGGACAGCATCAGCACGAGCGGGATGGTGACGAGGGCGCTCACCTGGATCGCGGCGAACGCGAGGTCGAGCACCTCGGGGTGGCCGAGCGCGTGCTCGACGTAGAACGGCACCACCGCGGAGAGCAGGGAGATGCTGGACCAGGCGCAGAGGAACAGCAGGGCGGTGCGGCGGAAGGCGGGCACGCGCAGCACGGTCCACATGGCGGCGGTGGTGCGCGAGGGGTCGGGCGGATCGTCTCGGCCCGCGGTGGCGAGCACGCAGATCAGCAGGGCGGGGATCATGAGCGCGCCGAGCCCCCAGCCGGCGGCCGAGAACGAGCCGGTGAGCTCGACGACGACGGGCATGGCGACGCCGGACAGCAGGCCTCCGACCATCGACCAGCCCATGCGGGCGCCGTTGAGGCGGGTGCGCTCGTCGTAGTCGCGGGTGAGCGAGGGGGTGAGCGCTCCGTAGGGCACGACGACGACGGTGTAGGCGGTGTTGTAGAGCACGAGCAGCGCGCCGTACCCGAGGGCGGCGGCGGTGCCCTGCAGGGGCAGCCCTTGCCAGAGCAGGGCGAAGAGCAGGGCGAACGGGAGGGTTCCGCCGGCGAGCCAGGGGCGGCGGGCCCCCCAGGCGGTGCGGGTGCGGTCCGAGAGGCGCCCAACGACGGGATCGGTGACGGCGTCCCAGGCTTTGCCGACGAGGAGCACG
>CAYMSU010000803.1:0-1754 GCA_964393165.1 uncultured Enterobacteriaceae bacterium | reverse complement strand
GGCCCGCGGCGAGGGTCCAGCGGTTCGACACGGCCACCCCGAGGTAGGCCTGGACTCCGGAGTAGAGCCACAGGTTGTTGCGCAGGCCGCCCGGCCACGCGTCGGTGTTCACGCCGAGCGCGCCGAACGGACGCACGCCGAGGGCGATCCGGCGGTGCACGTCGACCCGGACCTCCACGAAGCCCGCCACGACGGGGCCCACGTCGAAGCCGAAGCTGATGCGCGAGTCCGGCGGGGACCAGCCCCCCTCTGGGGCTACCGGGGTGATCACGGCCTCGCTCTGACCGACGACGGTGCTGGTCGGGCTCGCCGCGAGCGCATCCCGCAGCGCGACCCGGTCGGGGCCGCGCTCGTCGCCCTGGGAGAGCGTGATCTGGCGCAGGTCGTCGGACGGCGTGGCCAACACCGGATCCTGGGCTCGGCCGGTGAGCAGCATGCCGAGGGTCTCGCGGACGTACAGCCAGGCTTCCTGCGCCGTGATCGTGCCGTCGGCGGACGCCCCGACGGCCTCGTCGGCCCAGCCCCGGAGGGCGCCGAGGACGAGGTAGCTGAAGGCGGGGCGTGGCTCTCCGGGGAGCGGCCCCGCGAACTGGTCCCGCGAGGTGGCCAGGAGCTCGACGGCGGTGGCGGGGGCCAGCGACGTGAGCAGCGCGGGCTGCAGCGCGACATCGAGCAGTGGCTCCCCGCTCGTGGCCTGGCCGCTGAAGCAGGTGTCGAGCACCAGGATCGGGGTGCCCCGGGCCTCTCGGGTGATCTCGAGGAGCTCGGTGCGGCGGACGCCTCGAGCCACGAAGCCCTCGGCGGACCGGCCCGTGTCGGCTCCCAGGAGCAGCACGTCGTCGCCGGTGGCGGGCGCGCCGTGGCCGATGAAGACGATCCAGAGCTTGCCGTCGGGCCCCACCTGCTCGGCGGCGCGGGAGGCCCGGCGGAGGATCTCCTCGCGCGTGGCCGAGGGCGTGCCGCCCTGGTCCTCGGGCCGGTCCATCACGACGTGGAGGTGAGGGGAGGGGACCCCGCGACGACGCAGCCAGCGCTCCCAGTCCCTGGCGTTGGTCGCCGCGCCAGGGATGTCGTCGAGAAAGGCGTAGTCCTCGATGGCGACGATCAGTGCCGCGTCTTGCTCCGCGGTCGCGGAAGCGGCACTCGCCGGAGGGTCGCCGAGGTCGGGCCACTGCGGGTTGGCCCACGCGGCTGTGCACGCGGCGATGAAGAGGGTGAGCACGAGCACGGAACACCTCGAACGCGTCCGGTCGCACGCTACCACGGGGGCGTGCACGGCTCGCGCCGATCAGTCCAGGATCAGCGCCGCCAGCCGGGCGGCCCAGGCCTCGTCGGTGAGCGGCTCGACCATGCGGCGCTCGATCCACTTCAGGTAGCCTCGCGCCTCCGCCGCACCGACCGCGGCGTCGGCGAGTGCGCGGAGATCCCCCTGGACGCCCGCGCGGCCCAGCCACTCGGCGAGGTGGGCGCGGACGCGCACCGAGGGGGTGGGCGTGCCCTCGGGGAACACCGTGGCCACGGGCACCGGGCTCATTCGGAGCGCGCCGAGGGCGGGCCCCACCTTCACGAAGCTCTGGCACAGCTCGAGGAGGACGGCGGTGAGCACGTGCTCAGCATCGTGCCCGGGATCCCCGGCGAGGCGTGCGGCCCATTGCGGAGGGTCTCGTGGGAGGAGCGCGCGGAAGACCAGCTCGTCCTTGCTGCCGAAGCGCTTGACCAGGGCGGGCGCCGACAGTCCGACCGCCTGGGCGATC
>CAYMSU010000802.1:0-1761 GCA_964393165.1 uncultured Enterobacteriaceae bacterium | reverse complement strand
GTAAAGCAGCGCTACCACGCCGCCGGGCGCGCCGCGGCGGGGGCTCGCGGCACCCAGGTCTCCGGCAGGTCCGCGATCGTCGGGGGCTCGTCCAGGGGCCCGGCGGCCGCCCAGGGGGCATGGACCGGGTCGTCGTCGATGCCCTGGAGGGCCGCCCGGGCGTCGGCGGCCATCTCCAGCCGATCCTCGGGTTGCTTCTGGAGCAGCCGCCGAAGCCAGGCCTCGAGCCCGGCAGGGACCGCCAGGCGTGGGCGGAAGGCGGGGACCGGCTCGGTCAGGTGCGCCAGCGCGACCTCCATGGGCGAGCCGCGCCACGGCGGCGCGCCGGTGACCACCTCCCACACGAGGCAGGCGAGCCCGTAGAGGTCGGTCGGCGGGCCGATCTCGGTCCACCGCCCCTCGAACTGCTCGGGGGCCATCGTGATCGGCGTCCCGGAGGTTGCGGCCGCGTGGCCCTGTCCCTGTCCCTGTTGGTGGGCGATCCCGAAGTCCGTGAGGATCCAGCGCGTGCCGCCGGAGGCGCGGGGCCTCGCGAGCACGTTCGAGGCCTTGAGGTCGCGGTGGACGAGCCCGCGGGCGTGGGTGTGCGCGAGCGCGTCGAGCAGCTGCTCCACGAGGTCGAGCACCTCTGGCCAGGAGCCCGGCACGCGGGCGGCCAGCGTCGCCTCGGCGAGCTCCATGGCGAGGAATGCCCGACCCTCGTGCACCCCCTGGTCGTACAGCCGGACCACGCCCGGGTGGTGCAGCCGGGCGATCGCGTCGATCTCGACGTCCAGATCCGCCACGTCGGGCGTCCGCGCCACCTTCACCGCCATCGGGAAGGGCTCGGCCAC
Source organism: uncultured Enterobacteriaceae bacterium (assembly GCA_964393165.1). GTDB lineage: Bacteria > Myxococcota_A > UBA796 > UBA796 > DRPG01. The sequence continues at coordinate 928 of CAYMSU010000802.1, read as the reverse complement.
CGCCCACACGTCCCCGGCGGCTGGGGGATCAGCTGCTGCTGTACTGCGACCGGCGCCCGGCGATGCTCGAGCCCGTCGACGGGCTGCCGCCGCACGACTTCGGGCAGGCCGACGCGTTCGGCATCGTCGGCGAGAGCCCCGCCGCGTGGCAGCTCCGGCAGCAGGTCGCGTTCGTGGGCCGCCGGGACCTGCACACGCTGGTGCTCGGGGAGAGCGGCACGGGCAAGGAGCTCGCCGCCCGCGCGCTGCATGCGCTGTCGGGGCGCGCGTCGGGGCCCTTCGTGGCGCGCAACGCGGCGACGCTGCCCGAGGGCCTCGTCGACGCCGAGATGTTCGGCCACGTGGCGAGCTACCCCCACGCGGGCATGCCGGCGCGCCCGGGCCTCGTGGGGGCGGCTCACACCGGCACCCTGCTCCTCGACGAGCTGGCCGAGCTCCCGAAGGAGTTGCAGGCCCACCTGCTGCGGCTGCTCGACGACGGGGAGTACCACCGCCTGGGCGACACACGGACGTCGCGCGCCGACGTGCGGGTGATCGGCGCGACCAACCGCCCCCTCGAGGCCTTCCGGGAGGACGTGCGGGCGCGGTTCCCGCTGCACGTCCGGGTGCCCGCGCTGTCTGCGCGTCGCGCCGACGTACCCTTGCTGCTGCGGCACCTGCTGCGGCAGGCCGCCGGCGAGGATCTGGATCTGCGCGCCCGGTTCTTCGACGACGCGGGGGAGCCGCGCCTCACGGTGGCCTACGTGGCGGCGATGCTGCAGGACCTCCCGGCGGGGAACGTCCGCGGGCTGCGCGCGGCCCTCTGGCGGGATATGGAGCCCAGCGGCGCGGAGCCCTCGACGCGCCGTGGAGGCCCGCCTCCGCCACGTCCCAGAGCTTCGTCATTAACAAATTTCATAACTTGCTCGCTCATCTTTACTGCTTCCTC
>CAYMSU010000801.1:0-1803 GCA_964393165.1 uncultured Enterobacteriaceae bacterium | reverse complement strand
GAGGCGGACGCCCGCGCCCTCGCCCTGCGCCTGCGGAGCGACGGCGCGCCCGCGCCGGCCGAGGCCGCGCCCCTCGGAGACCCCCTGCCCTTCACGGTCTCGAGCCGGTGGGTCACCGCGCAGACCCTCGACCGCCGCTTCGGCCCCGGTCTCGGCGACGCCGCGGCCGGGGCGCCGGTGGGCACGTGGGTGGGCCCGGTGGCCACGACCTTCGGCCTTCACTTCCTGTGGATCCACGAGGCCGCGCCAGCGACCGTGCCCGACCTCGACGAGGTCCGACCTCGCGTGGCGAGCCGCGTGGTCGCCGCGCGGCGCGGGAGCGCGCGCGCTGCCCTGCTCGAGGAGATGCGCGAGGGATACTCCGTCGAGATCGTCCAGCAGGAGGCCACGCGATGAGCGCCCGCGCGCCCCTGCTCGCGCTGTTGATCCTCGTCGCCACGGGGACCGCGTGGGCGCACCCGCTCGCGCCGTCGTCGCTCCACCTCGAGGCGCGGGGCGACGGACGGGTGGAGGTCCTCTGGCGCTCTCCGTCGGTGGGCCCCGTGGGGCAGGCCCTCGAGCCGGTGCTGCCGGAGCACTGTCGCCCGGTGGGCTCCGCCTCGTCGGCCATGACGGCGGATCGGTCCGCGGTGGAGCGACGCCACGCCGTGGACTGCGGCGCTCGCGGGCTCGTGGGCCACGAGGTGTCGATCCGCGGCCTTGGCGCCACCACCACGAACGTCATCGTCGAGGTCACCTTGCCCGAGGGGGGGCGCGCTCGGGCGCTCCTCCACGAGGGGCGAGAGAGCTTCACGGTCCCCGCATCACAGGGGGCGGGCGCGGTCGTCGCGAGCTACCTCCGCTTCGGCGTCGAGCACCTGATCACCGGCGTGGACCACGTGCTCTTCGTGCTCGGCCTGCTCCTGCTCGTGCGGGGGCGGCGCCTGGTGGGCGCCGTCACCGCCTTCACCCTCGGCCACAGCCTGAGCCTCGCCCTGTCGGTGCTCGGCGTCGTGCGCGTGCCCTCGGCCCCGGTGGAGATCGCCATCGCCGCGACCATCGTGGTCCTCGCCCTCGACATCCTCCGCTCCAGGTCCGGGGCCTCGCCGGGCCCGGTGGCGCGGTGGCCCTGGGCGCTGTGCTCCCTCTTCGGCCTGCTCCACGGCCTCGGCTTCGCCGGCGCCCTCACCGAGGCGGGCCTGCCCCCGCACGCCATCCCCCTGTCGCTCGTCGCCTTCAACGTGGGCATCGAGCTCGGCCAGCTCGCCATCGTGGCCGTGGCCCTCCTCGCCTTCCGCGCCCTCGGCCGCCGCGCCCCGAAGACCGACCTCCTCACCCGCGTCGCCCCCGCCTACGCCATCGGCTCCCTCGCCGCCTTCTGGGTCCTCGACCGCAGCCTCGGCGCGCTCGGGTGGTGAAATCGGAGTCGGGCGGCGCCACCGCACCAGGTGCCCACCGCACCAGGTGCCACCCACCTCGAAAAACCGAGCGATATCGGCTCACCGTTCCGAGAGGAAGGCCCGGCCCAAAACATCCATTTCGTCGTCATCCCGGCCGAGCCCCGCGAGAGCCGGGACCTCGCGGGGTGATGGCGTCAGCCCCGAGTAGGAGCACCCCTTCCGCGGCAGCGGGGGGGCTCCGCGGGGGGGCTCCTTCTTCACCTGGGTGCGAGCACACCGCGAGGTCCCGGCTCTCGCCTAGGCTCGGCCGGGATGACGACGAGCTCCTGCGGGCAGCGCCGGCGCCTGGCCTCGCACGGCGTGCGCTGGCGCGGCAGCGGGGGGGCTCCGCGGGGGGGCTCCTTCTTCACCTGGGTGCGAGCAC
>CAYMSU010000800.1:0-1803 GCA_964393165.1 uncultured Enterobacteriaceae bacterium | reverse complement strand
ACTTGGCTCCCGAGAAGGGAGGTGCGGGCACGAGTGTCCACACGCTTTAGTGGCCTCCGAGCATGGCCTGCACGCCTGCGCGCAGCATGCCCGCCCCCAGCGCCGCCAGCACGAGGCTCGACACCTTGCCCAGCGCGCGCGCCGTGCCCTCGCCCAGCAGCCGCAGCAGGGCATCGGCCAGGAGCAGGATGACCGCGTTGACCGCCACTGTGGCGCCCATCGCGCCGATCACCGGGCCCGTGCCGTGCCGCTCGCTGAGCAGCAGCACCAGCGACAGCGTGGCCGGACCCACCATGATCGGCACCCCCAGCGGGGCGATCGGCGGCCCCTCCAGCAGCTCTTGCTGCTCGGGATGGACCGCCGACTCCAGGTACTGCTGGTTGCGGCGCGTCTTCGAGAACAGCAGGTCGTGGCAGGCGTAGGTCAGCAGCACCACCCCGCCCGCCATCTGCAGGTCCCCGGTGGTCAGCGCCAGCGCCGCGAACACCGGCCCCGCCGCGAGCAAGAAGCCCAGGGCGACCGCGTTCGCCTGCACCAGCGCCGCCAGCCGGAAGCGCCGGCGGCGGCTGGGGGCGAGGCCCGAGGTGTGGTCGACGACGATGGGCAGCATGGGCAGCAGGTTGCTGACCGCGACCAACGCCAGGAACGCCTGTCCGAAGTCTTGCATGGCACCCGACACCGCGTCGGTCGACGACGCTGATCTGCCCGTAGCCAGGCGCTCCTGGAGCGAGCAAGGAACCGGCGAACGATTGTCGATTCACGCGCCTCCGCCGCCGATGGCTGGCCACCGGCGCGGTTCCGCGGCATGCTGGGCCCGCTCGGAGGCCCCATGCGCACGACCCTCGCCCTCACCCTCGCCGCCCACATCCTCGCTGCCCTCAGCCTCGCCGCCTGCACCGGGGATGCCGACAAGACCGACGACGACCAGGTCGGGACGGGCGGCGACACCGCCGCCGCGCCCACGGGCGAGACCGGCGACACCGGCTCGCCCGACACGTCCGACACCGGCACGACGAAGCCGCCCGAGCCGGGCGTCCGCTCGGTGAGCGTGCAGGGCGGGACCACCGCCGAGGTCGCCCAGGGGCGCAGCGCCTCGCTGATCCTCGGCGGCTTCGCGCTCGACGACGTCACCTCCGTGCAGGTCGACGGCACCCTGGCGTGCGCGATCACCGAGCAGACGGACCGCGAGGTGCGCTGCGACCTGTCCGTGCCTCACGGACACCCCCTGCTCGGGCTCGAGAACCTCCCCCGGCCGGTGGACGTGCGCGCCCGCACCGACGAGGGGCCCCTCCCCGGGGGCATCGAGAGCCTGCTGATCACGCCCGTCACCGTCGACTCGGCAGCCACCACGGCCGGCCGGGGCACCCCCACGGAGCCCTACCGCTCGCTCACCGGGGCCGCGAAGGACGGCATCGAGGGCGGCGACGTGGTGGACCTGGCCGCGGGCGACTACCGGGACGACGCCGGCGAGACCTGGCCGCTCGCGTGGGCCGGCGACGCGACCCTGCGCGGCCTCGGCACCGTGCGCCTGATCGCAACGAGCGGTGGCACCTTCCTGAGCGACTGGAAGGGCCCCGCGGGCGGCGCCCCCTCGCGGCTGCAGAACCTGGAGCTGCGCGGCTTCGACGTGGCGATCGATGCCCTGCAGGGTCGCCTCGAGCTCACCGACGTGCGGATCACCGAGGCCACGCAGACCGGCCTGCTCGTGGGCGGGACCGCGACGGTCGAGCTCGCCAACGACGCTGCCGTCACCACCATCGCCGACGGCGACGGGGTGGGGATCCGGGTGGAGGGGTCGGGCAC
>CAYMSU010000799.1:0-1814 GCA_964393165.1 uncultured Enterobacteriaceae bacterium | reverse complement strand
CGTTCGCGGCCGACACGGCGCACCGGATCGCCTCCGATGCGGTTCAGGTGTTCGGCGGCTACGGGTACAACGTCGAGTATCCGGTCGAGAAGCTGCTCCGAGACTCCAAGATCTTCCAGATCTACGAGGGCACCTCGCAGATCCAGCGGATGATCATCGCGCGCGAGCTCTTCGCCGGTCGGTAGGCCGTCACGCACCGAGAGAACGGGGAGAGGAGCGCGTGCTTCGTTGGGACGTGTGGCTCTGGGCTGCGCTGGCGCTGGTCGTCGCGGTGTCGGGGATCCGGGTGGCGGGCTTGCTCCAGCGGCGGCGAGACGACCCGTCGGGCACCCCGGAGCCCCCGGGGGCAGCTCCGCCGGGGGCCCCCGACTTCGCGGTCGCGCTCCTCGCGGAGCTGCGCGAGTACGGCGTGCCGGCCGAGCCGGTCACCCACACCTTTGCGCTGCGCGTGCCAGGAGGCCACTGGCTGGACCTCGGGCCCGCGTTCACGGCCTTTCAGCAGGCGAAGACGCCCCAGCGGCGGGCGTTTCGGATCCGGGACGCGATCGAGGCCTGGGATCAGCAGGGGCTGCTCCTGACCGATGGCTCGTTCCGCAGCCAGTGCGCGGCGGCGCTGCGGCGGGCGGGGTTCGCGGTCCGCATGGAGAGCGGGGCCTATGCGCTGGCGCTGCCGCACATGCGGGTGTCGCTGGCGCGTCCCTGGGCCGAGGCGATGCGCCGGGATCCGTCGGACGTGATCGCCGACCTGGTGCACACGGCGCGGCGGCTCCGGGCCGGGCCGTCGTCGCTCGACGAGGCCCGCGCGGCGCTGGTCGTCGAGGTCCTGCCGTGGTCGCGGGTGTCCTGCGAGATCCTCCACGAGCGGCTCCTCGAGGGGCCCCCGGCGAGCGATCCCCCGTCGCCGGCGGTGATTCCGCTGTCTCCGCGGCTCGTGGCCCGGCCGGCGCTCCAGGAGGGCGCGATCGTGCGGGCGCTCACGCCGCTGCTGCCGCGGCTCGAGGTGAGCCTCGAGGAGGTCCTCGCCGACTTCCTGGGCGGACTGCAGGCCACCGGGGGGCTGCCGGTCACGGCGGTGGCGCCGGGCGTGCTCCGGGTGGCGTTCGACGACGTGCGCGCCACGTCGGTGCTGTTCCTGGACGAGGCGGGCTTCGCCGACCTCGGGATCGAGGGCCCGCCGCTGGTGTGGCCGCTCAGCGCCGAGCGCGTGTTCGTGGCGGCCGCCAGCGACGAGGCGGCGCTCGGCCGCCTGCTCGACCTGGTCGAGGCGGAGCACGAGACGGTCACCCCGCTGAGCCTGCGCCCGCTCGTGGCGGTCGGCGGGGGCTGGCAGCCGCTGGCCGCCCCCGACCAGGCACGGCTGGCCCGGCGGCTGGCCGCCCTCGAGCGCGTCCAGCGAGTGGCCGACTACCGCGAGGTGGAGTCGCTGCTCACCGAGCTCGCGGGCCGGGGCCACCACCCGCCCCCCGCGCGGGTGCGGGTCGACGGCACAGGGTCCCGCCAGGCGCTGGTCACCACCTGGTCCGGCCGGGCGCTGCTGCCCGCGCTGGTCGACGCGGTGGAGCTGCATCCCGGAGCCGTCCGGGTGCCCCCCGAGGAGCTCGAGGCCCGCGGGCTCGCGCGCCACTGGTGCGATCCCGCCTACCTCATCGCGAGCGGTCCCCCCAGCGAGGCCTTGCTGCAGGAGCTGGCACAGCCGGGCGGGGTGGAGTAGGTCGGGGCATGCGCGGGATCTTCCTCAGCGTCGTGGGCCTCACCGGAGCCATCGGGCTCGCCGGCTGCCCCAAGGCGCCCCCCGACCCGCCGGCCCCTCCCCC
>CAYMSU010000798.1:0-1817 GCA_964393165.1 uncultured Enterobacteriaceae bacterium | reverse complement strand
TACCCCGAGGCCGCGGCGCCCTTCGCGACGGTCCTGGCGAGCCGGGTCGAGGCCGTCCGCGCCAGGGTCACCGAGGCCATCGGGTGGGCGCCTCGGCGCGTCGTCCACGTGGTGATCGCCGACCCGCTCGCCGCCTCCAACGGCGCGGCGGTGCCCCGCCGGCTCGGCCCCCGCATGCTCCTGTGGGCCACGCCGCCCTCGTCCACCGACGGGCTCGGGGATCACCGCGGGTGGGGGGAGCTCGTGCTCACCCACGAAGACGCGCACCTCGTGCACCTGCTGCGGCCCGGGCGGAGCTGGGTCGACGCGCTCTTCCGGGTGTGGTCCGGGATCGAGGCGATCCCGCTCGAGGCCCCCCGCTGGGTGGTCGAGGGCTACGCGACGGTGATCGAGGGGCAGCTCACGGGCTCGGGCCGGCCGGCGAGCGACGGGCGGGCGCTGCAGCTCCGTCAGCTCGCGCGCACGGGGCAGCTACCGCTGTACAGCGAGCTGTTCGACAGCAGCCGGTTCGAGGGCCGCCGCTTCGCCTACACCGTGGGGTCGGCCTACCTCGAGTGGCTCGAGGCGCACAGCGGGCCCGGCGCCCTGCGCGACCTGTGGGCGCGCATGACCGCGCGGCGCCCCCGGTCCTTCGTGTCGGCGTTTCAGGGGGTCTTCGGCGACGATCCCGACACCCTGTACTGGCAGTTCACCGCCGAGGTCACCGCCGACGCGATGCGGGGCGGGCCGCCCGCGGCCAGGTCGGCCACGCTGTTCGAGGAGATCGCGGGCGCCGCCGGCGCTCCGGCCGTCTCGCCCGACGGTGAGCGCGTCGCCGTCGGGATCTACCCCCGACAGGGGCCCTCGGCGCTCCGCGTGTGGTCCACCCGCGTCCACGAGCAGGCCGTCGCCGATCGCCAAGAGCGGATCGCGCGCATGCTCGAGCGAGACCCGCTCGACGTCGCGCCGGTGGATCCGCCGCACCCGCCCCACGAGCTGCTCGCCGAGCGGATCGCGGTGCGCCGGGCGGCGTACGCGCCGCGCTGGCTGCCCGACGGGCGCCTGCTGTTCCACGCGCGGGCGCCCGATGGCGCGGGGCAGTGGCGCACCGACCTGTGGGCCTGGGATCCCGAGAGCGGGGCGGAGGCGCGGCTCACGCGCGGGGCCGACCTCGTCCGCGCGGATCCGGGTCCCGACGGGAGAACGGCAGTGGCCGTGCGCAGCCGGTGGGGCGAGACCTCGCTCGTGCGCGTGGATCTCGTCACCGGCGAGCTCACCGCCCTGACCGAGCCGTCGGTCGACGTGCAGGTCGATGGCCCCCGGATCACCGCCGACGGTCGCTTCCTCGCGTGGCTGCGCAACACCCGCACCGAGGGCTGGCAGGCCGTGATCTCCCCGCTCGAGCCGGGGGCCGCGCTGCACCCGCAGGTGGTCGCCGGGTCCCTCGACGGGGCCCACCCGAGGAGCCTGTGGTGGGGCCGCGCCTCGGGCGCCTGGCAGCTCTACGGTGAGGTCGGGGTCGACGGCTTCGTCGATGCCTACCGGCTGTGGCGTGAGGGCGCGGGGCCCGCCCTCGACCGGCTCACCGCCGCCGAGGGCGGCGCCCTCGCGCCCGATCCGGCGCCCGACGGGAGCCTGTTCCACCTGTCGCACTCCGCCTTCGGGCTGAACCTGCACCGCACGGAGCCCCGACCCGCACGACCGGTCGCCACCGAGCCAGCCGGCCCGCTCGCGCGCCGCAGCGCCCGCGCCCCCGTCACCCCCGTCACCCCCGTCACCCCCGTCCTGGCCGCGCCCGTCGGCGAGCCCCGCCGCTACCGCCCGGCGCAGGCGATCCC
>CAYMSU010000797.1:0-1823 GCA_964393165.1 uncultured Enterobacteriaceae bacterium | reverse complement strand
GCTTGAGCCGGGTCGCGATCTTGCGGTTCCACCGAGCGTGCCACTCGGCCTCGACGAGCATACCCAGGCGCTCGTCGAAGCCGAGGTCCTTCATCTTCGGGTCGCCCCGCTGTCGCTCGTGTCGACCGTGGTCGCGCTCGGAGCCGGGTCGGCCCCCGCAGAGGCCCCCCAGAGCGCCGAGCTCGCGCCGATCTGGACCGATCCGATCGGCGGCCCGGTGGCTGCGATCCTGCTCGTCGCCCTGGTCGTGACCGGCTGGCGGGCCCGGGGCCGCTGGTCCGTGCTCGAGCTGGGGGTGGTCGCCATGGGGCTCGGCATGGTGGCCCTGGCCCTGCGCGGGATCCCGTTCTTCGCGCTGGCCGCGGCGGCGGTGGCCACCCGCTGGGATGCCCGCGCGGAGACCCCGCTGGTGCCCGCAGGATCGCTCGTGCCTCCGCTGGCCGCGGGCCTCGCCGGGTTCTTCGCCACTGTGCTGATCGTGCAGCTGTCGATTCCCCGTCCCCACGCCTTCGAGCGCCGGCAGCAGGGCCTCGGGCGCAGCGTGGGGGAGTGGGCGGATCACACCATCGCGTTCCTGCGCGACCACCCGCCCCCCGGGGAGATGCTCAACATCGGCTGGGTCGCTGCGAACTACCTGAACTACGGGGTCTACCCGATCCGCCGGGTGTTCGTGGACGGGCGGTGGGAGGCCTACCCGAAGCCCTTCCTCGTCCGCACGATGGCCGCGGAGTTCGACCAGGACGTCCTCGACGGGCTCATCGAGGAGTGGCAGCCAGGGTTCGTGGTCGCCGAGATGCGGGAGCCCGCCCAGCTCGACCGGATCGCCACGCTGGTGGGGCGCGGCTGGCCGCTCGTGTTCGTCGACAGCATCACCGCGGTGGCCGTGCGGCCGGGGCCGGGGGCGGCAGACTACGCGGCGCGGTTTCGCAAGGATCCGGCCACCCTCGAGCTGCCCGATGCGCTGCCGGAGCATCCGATCCTCCACGCGCAGCAGCAGATCCGGCTCGCGGGGTTGCTGCGGCGGCTGGGCGAGGTCACGCGATCCGCCGCCCTGCGAGCGGTCGCGGCGGCGCACGCGGACCACCCGGCGGTGCAGGAGGACCTCGCCGCCTACGAGTAGTCAGCCGCGGTGCAGCGCCTCGCCGAGCACGCCGCCCCGGAGGTCGAGCCACCCGGTGGTCGCGACCTGTAGGCTCCCCGCGGAGAACGCCCACGCGAGCGCGGTGGCCGCGGCCGCGCCGCCGACGCCGTAGGTGGGCACCAGCGCGAGGTTCAGCGCGACGTTGACGAGGAGGTTGACGGTCATCAGCGCGCTCTGCCGCGCCGGGCGCCCGGCCCACAGCAGGACGGTGTCGAGCGGCAGGAACGCGGCGTTCAGCCCGAGGCCGACCATGAGCACGAGGAGCAGCCCGTGCGCCTGGCTCACGAGAGCGGGCTCGAGCACCGCGCCGAGCACCGGGAAGCCGAGCGCCAGGGGCCCCGCGACGGCCGCGAACGCGCCGAGGCCGAGGCCCATCGCGCGGCGGACGAGGCGCGCCCGGGCCGCGGGATCGCCGTCGGGTCCGAGGGTGGGCACGAGCCGAGGCCCGATCACGCTCCGCACGGTGCCCCCGACCTGGTACAGGCCCTCCCCGAACATCGCCGCGAGGCTGTACACGCCGATCGCCGCGTCGTCGACGAAGGGGGCCAGCATCAGCACGTCGACGCGCAGGAAGGACTCGCCGACGAAGCCGTGGATCAGCGCCCGGGCCCCGAACGAGCGGTGCTCGCGCACGCGCTCGGGGCTCGCGGGCCCCCACGCGGGGCGGAGCAGGCTCACGAGC
>CAYMSU010000796.1:0-1826 GCA_964393165.1 uncultured Enterobacteriaceae bacterium | reverse complement strand
CTTGCGCACGCGCCCCTCGTCGTCGAGCACGAAGCTCGGCCGGTACTCCCGCTGGTCGGCGGCGACCGCGACCTCCCCCACGAGCTCGACGCCGGTGCCGTGGAGCCGGTTCTCCGTGACCACCCGGACGACCCCCTGCTCCACGAGGTCGTGCGCCTGACGCTCGCGGTCGTTGCGGAACGCGAGGCGCGCCGGATCGAGGGGCTCGGCGGTGAGCGGCCGCAGCCGGACCTTGCCCATGGCGAGGTCGAACATGACGAAGCCGTGCTGCCCGGCCGCCTGGAGCGCCGCGCGGACCTCGGGCACCGGCGCCCCGGTCTGGCGGACCAGCGTGTGCAGGTCGGACGCCCAGTCCTCGCGCAGCCGCTCGAGGACGCGCGCATGGAGCTCGGCCCCCCCGCCCGCCCGCGGGAGCAGAGTGTCGAGCTGCAGCGACCGCGACCAGTTGGAAGCGGTGAACCCGGTGATCCCGAGCGTGAGGGTGAGCGGGCCGGCGGCGAGCACGAGGAAGCTCGGCAGCCCGCTGCCCACGACGTGCAGATCGGCCCGCTGCACGAAGGGCAGGAAGCGACGGACGAGCGACCACCGCCGACGCCCCCAGAGGGGCACGACCTCGGGCCGGACCCCCCGGTAGGGCCCAGACACCGTCTGCAGCACGGTCTCCCAGGGCTCGAGGACGACGCGCGGGGGCTCCCCCGGCACGAGCTCGAGCCGCACCCCGCGCCCCTCCCCCTTGCGGTCCCCGTGCATCCGCAGCTGGTGCAGCACGTTGTACAGCTCGACGGGCGTGAGGCGCAGGCTCGAGCGGGCGAGCGGGATGCTGGACTGCACCTGGAGGAACCCGCGCAGCCACGTGTCGGGCACCGACACGCGCTTCTCGACGACCTCCTCCCCGACTCCCGGATCGAGCGCGACCTGCTCGGCGCCGATCGTGAGCCTCGCCGGCCGGTAGCTGCGCACGCGCTGGAGCCCGTCGAACAGGGCCTCCGAGAAGTCGACGTTGGTGGTGCCGCACACCCACGGACCGTCGACCTCGAGCGCCTCGCGGTCGACGCGGAGCTGCGCGTAGGTGCCCTCGTCCTTGCTGAACACCTCGAGGTGGATCCCGTCGGGGTGCACGGTCACCACGGGGTCGAGGACGAACCAGGCGAGCGGGTCGTTGCGCGCGAGCCACTCGAAGTAGGCGCGCTGGGCCTGCAGCTGGGCGAGCCCCACGGACCGCTTCCGCATGCGCTGGTAGCCGAGGTACGCGGAGCGATCCTTCGGCTTGTAGCGGAGATCGCTGCGCACGATCTCGTAGAGCGTGGACAGCCCCTCGCGCAGCGGCACGGGCCACCGCACCCGGCCGGACACCGCCACGGGCTCCCGCTCGAGATCGGCGACGAGCCTCACCGCAGCGTCGTCGACGCCGCTGGCCCCCCGGTACCGCTGCCGGATCGGCTGGCGGCGGTCCTCGCTCGGCTGCTCCTCGCCGCTCATGTCGACGCCTCCCGCGCCCGCCGGCTGCGCCGCAGCGCGCGCCAGGCCACCTTGCGCTCCTCCTCGGGGTGGCCCTGGTCGGTGGCGAACCGCCGCAGCGCGTCCTCTGCCTGGGGATCGGCGAGCGCCCCCAGCCCCTCGAGCGCGCCCTGCCGCACGGACGGCACCTCGCTCGCGAGCGCCCCCTGCAGGGCGGCGCGGTCCCCGGCGCGCACGAGGTGGGGGAGCACCACGCCCTGGGTGTGGGCCCGCGCCGCCGCGGGCCCCGCGGCACCGAGCGCGCCGGCGGCGAGCAGCGGGGTGGCCGCGGCCGCGTCGTCGAGCACGGAGGCGGCCAGGGCCTCGGC
>CAYMSU010000795.1:0-1826 GCA_964393165.1 uncultured Enterobacteriaceae bacterium | reverse complement strand
CAACGATCACCCGTCGAGCGGGTGGGGCGAGCCCTCGACCCCATGACCGTGCATGGCTGAGTCGGGTGGGGTGTACGCTCGACCGCACCGACTTGCACAGGTGAGCTGGAGGGGTCGAGCGCGACCCTACCGTCGATCAGGGGATCGCTGGTGGGGTCGTGCATGCACCCGGACCGGTGGACACCGTCGAGTGGTGAGGTCCCACACGGATCCAGTGCGATCGACAGGCGTGGGTTGGAGTGGATCCGCGTACGACCTGAGCGTCGATCCAGTGACAGTTGGTAGGGATCCGCGCATCGGCCGCGATCGAGGGCCGCCAGGGTGCCCCGGGTGCCGCGGAAAGCGCCCGACCGACCGCACGATCGCCGTCGCGGGCGAGGGTCGGCCCCGCCTCGACGCCGGCCCCCCGCCCCTCCTCGGCCAGTCGCGAAGCGCAGGCCGAGCGCCCGGTGCAGGGCCACCCCTGTCTTAGCGCTGGTTGGCGCAGGGGTTCGGGTCCTCGACCCACTGCACGTGGGTGAGCCGGCTGCCGTCGCAGGTCATCGCCACGCCCGTCTGCCAGGCACAGCCCCCGTCCCACCCGTGGGTGAGCCAGCGGGCGCCGTTCCAGTTGCACGACAGCTCCCCCGGGGTGGCGCTGCGCTCGCTCGGATGGACCCCGCCGCTCCACGCGAGGCGCGTGACCGTTCCGCCGCTGCAGGTCGCCCGCACCCCGCTGTCGAACGCCGCGCCGCCGTCGATCCCGGTGCTGACGTGCCGCGCCCCTCGCCAGTTGCAGCCCACGGCGGGGTCGGAGGTTCCCGAGGGGCTGGCCGTCTGGTTCACGGTGCCCGTCCAGGACACGTCGGTCACGATCCCGCCGGCGCACGACACCCACACGCCGTGCTGCCAGGCGGGGCCGCTGTCCCACCCGTGAGACAGCCACCGGGCGCCGTCCCAGTCGCACACGACGGCGGTGATCTGCACCGGCTGGGTGGCCGTGGCGGTGTTCCCGTGGGCGTCGCGGGCTGTGACGCGCACCTGGTAGGTGCCGATCCCCTGGTAGGTGTGCGAGATCTGGGCGCCCCCCTTGGTGGTGCCGTCGCCGAGGTCCCACTGGTAGGCGCTGGCCGTGCCCCCCGACACCGAGGCCGAGGCCTGCAGCTCGAGCGTGCCGTGAACGGGGCGCGCCGAGAGGGTGGCGGTGAGCGTCGCGGGCCCCACGGTCACGGTCTGCGTGGCCCGCGCGCTGCCGTCGGCGTTGGTGACGGTGAGCGTGACCCCGTAGCGGCCGGGGCGCCCGAAGGTGTGGGTGGGGTTCGGGGTGGTCGCGGACGCGCCGTCGCCGAACTCGTACAGCCACTGGGTGGCCTGCTTGGACTGATCCTGGAACCGGACCGTCAGCGGCGCCGCCCCCGAGCTCGGGGCGGCGGCGAACTGCGCCACGAGCGGCGGCTTCTCCGCGCGGACGAGCCGCGAGGTCTCGTCGAGCTCGTTGTCGTCGTTGAGCACGCGCTGCGTGACGAGGTACTCGCCCGGCGTGTGGTAGGTGTGCGACGGGCTCGCCTCGCGGGAGCCGGTGCGGTCGCCGAACGTCCACTCGTAGCGCGTGGCGTCGTTCGACTCGTCGGTGAACTGCACGGTCAGCGGCACCGGCCCCGCCATCGGGGTAGCCTTGAAGCCTGCCACGAGGCCGATGGGCGGCGGGACCACCTCTACGCGCAGCGTCTGGGTGACCGTGGTGGGGCCGCCCGTGGCCACGAGCGGCACGGGCTGCGGCGGCGTGAGCGGGGCGGCCCGGTCCGCGGTCAGCACGAGGGTGCCCTGCAGGCCTCGGCGCCGCACGG
>CAYMSU010000794.1:0-1843 GCA_964393165.1 uncultured Enterobacteriaceae bacterium | reverse complement strand
GTCCACGTCCACGCGGGCTCGAGGACGGTGGCCACGCGGGGGTGGCTAGCGCGCGGTGCGGCGGCGCAGGCCGACCATCGCCAGCAGCGGGAGGATCAGCAGGCCGGACGCCGGAGCGCTCGAGCAGCCGCTGCCGCAGGGGCTCCCGCCCTCCTCGCCGGACCGGGCGGCCGCAGTCTCACAGTTGGCGCAGAACTCCCCGTCGTCGGGCTCGGGGGCCGGGGCGGGCGCGCTGCCGGTTTCCGCCGTGGGCACAGGGGCGCCGGTGTCGCCAGAGACCGTGACGGGGCCGGCGAGCGCCGTCGATGCGAGCACGAACCAAAGGAACACCTGGCCTCCGCCGGTTTGAACGACATCCGGGGCCGCATTAACAGCTATTGTCGTGGGTCGCCCGGGGTACGGAGCATCCTCTGGCGCAGTTCCCCGCTGTGTCACGGGTCGTCCGGGGCGCCCCCTCTCCAGGAGAATCGATGTCCAAGCAGGCCACGATCGCGAGCCTGATCCGGAACGCGGCGAAGAGCGAGCCCGACTTCCTCCAGACGGTGGAGGAGATCTTCGAAGATGACGACGTCGAGCGCATCTTCGAGTTCTTCGACCGGCTGAACATCCCGCGCAGCCAGGGTACCGAGGGCACCGACCTCGAGGCGCCGCTGCCCGAGCTCGCGGGGGCCTCGGTCACCCGCGACCTCGGCTTCGAAGACGAGGTGAAGGTCGCGGCCGGCGTGCAGCGCTACCTCGACCGTCACGAGCGCAAGATCAAGTGGCATGCCTCGCATCCCTCGATCGAGGGCATCGAGAACGTGCTACTGCTGTTCCGTGGCGCCATGATCACCACCAACCTGCGGCTCGTCCGCCTCCGCCGCCTGCTCGCCACGAAAGACGAGCTCACGCCAGTGGAGTGGTCGGGTGCGCGCACCCTCATGAACAAGAGCTACCTCGCGTTCCGCAACTTCCTCACCCTGGTCGCCGGCGACTGGATCGACGCGGTGAACACGACCGTGGGTCGCGATGAGCTGGCGGAGCGCCTGGGCCGCTTTCACGAGCTCGTCGATGGCGAGCTGCAGCGGCTCGAGCAGCTCAAGGAGGAGATCGAGGATCGCCGCAAGGAGCTCACGGTGCTGCCCGAGGGGCATCCTCCGGTCAAGCCGCCGATCTACTTCCACGGGGATCTCCTCGGGAAGGGCCCCTGGAAGCTGTACTGGGACACCGTGAACGGCAAGGCCCACCACTTCCGTGAGGCCGTGGCCTGAAGCCGTTACCGGGCGCCGTGCCCGAGGGTCGCCGGCGCTTCCGGATCCGCGACGAGATCGCCGAGGGCGGTTTCGGCAAGGTTTTTTTGGCCGAGGTCGAGGGGCAGGACGGTCGCTTCGAGCGGCTGGTGGCCATCAAGCTGCTCCACGCGCGGTGGAAGGCGAACGACGACGTCGTGGCCCGCACCCGCGACGAGGCGCGGCTCCTCGCCCTGGTCCGCCACCAGAACATCGTGCGGGTCGAAGATCTCCTCACCATCGACGGCAAGGTCGCGGTGGTCATGGAGTACCTCGAGGGCGTCGACCTGCGCTGGATGATCCAGTTCCTCGCGCGCGCCGGCAGGCTGTTCCCGCGTCGGGCGTTGCTCGAGATCGCCGCCGACGTCGCGAGTGCGCTGCACGCCGCCTACTCGGCGCCGTCTCCGGAGGGGGGGGCGCCGCTACAGGTCATCCACCGCGACATCAAGCCCTCGAACCTGTTCGTGACCACCGCCGGCGACGTGAAGGTGCTGGACTTCGGCACGGCGCGGGCCACCTTCGCGCGGCGCGAGGCGATCACCTACACCCAGGCGTTCGGCAGCGAGGGCTACATG
>CAYMSU010000793.1:0-1845 GCA_964393165.1 uncultured Enterobacteriaceae bacterium | reverse complement strand
GGGTCGGCTGCCGGCAGGTGACCTTTGCCGACGCGGTGTTCCGGGCTCGTTACGACGTGGGCGATCGCTACGTGGTGTACCAGGGTGGGGACCTCGGCCGCAGATCCCAGTTCATCGTGGACCTCGCGACCGGAGAGGAGCGTCGATTCGAGTTCTGCTCTGACGCGGAGGCGCTCGAGATGCGTCAGATCTGTCCGGTGGCCGCCGTGTCGGGCGACGTCCTGGTCTACCCCACGCGTCAGGATGGAGACATCGAGGACAACCCCTACACGTTGTGGCGCTACGATACGGCCGCTCCGTTCCGATGCGCGCTGACGACTCGCACCATGCTCGACGAAGGTCGGGGCCTCGGGTGGGTCGACGTCCACGAGGGCCTGGTCGCCTGGTACGACTCGGCGGTCTCCCCGGCAGGGCTGTACGCCATGCCGGTGGAGGGAGGGGCGGTCATCGCCCTGACCGGCAGCGAGTGCGTGTGCTACGGCTCGCCCCAGATCTGGGGCCGGCAGGTGGTCTACGAGACCTGGAGGGAGGGGCCCCGGAACATCCACATCGTGGACGTGGACACTCTCGAGGACCGGGCGCTCACCCACGCGCTGATCCAGCAGTTCGATCCCGCCTTCGACGGCCAGTGGGTGGTGTGGACCGACAGCCGGAACGACCCGTCCGAGGGGGATCCGTACTTCGACAGGATCAACCCGGACATCTACGGCATGGAGCTGCCCGACGGGCCGGAGCAGGTCATCTGCGATGACCCGGCGGTCGGTAGGTGTCAAGGTAGTTGGTGCATTCCGCTTCACGCGGCCTCCGCGTAGTCGGGAGTGCCGCCTCGTGTGTGCTCCGCGGGGTTGAGGAGGACCTCCTGTGGCGCCTCCCGGGCTCGCGTCCTACCGCATGCCCATCGCTCTGGGTGAGCTCGCCAGGCCCGCTCGTACACGGCTCTCCGGGCCTCGAGCACAGCCGCCGTTCGACCCTCGTGGCGGTCAAGCGGCGTCACGAAGCCGATGCCGCTGTGGAGGTGCTCGCTGCTTGCTTTTCCGCCTCCTCAGCAGAATCTGTGGGTCATGGGAGGCTCCGGTAGGGCGCCGAGCGCGTGATATAGCGCGATCTGCGTCGCTTTGAGGGTCCTGAAGCCGAAGCTCTTTCTGACGGTGAGTTTCAGGCGGGTGCTCCCGACCCTCGACGGCGCCGAGGGAAATCACGCCCCTGGCCCTGAACCAGTTGAGGATGAGGGGGCGGTGGTTGCGGAGCGACCGGGCGATCTTCTTCATGGGCTCGATGCGTGAGCGCATGGTCCGCGTGCACCATCGGTCGAGGAACTTGCCGGCCCACGATGGGCTGATGCAGCTCCACAGGCCCTGGAAGTCCTCCTTGAGGAGATAGGCGCGGTAGGTCTTCAGGTTCCAGCGAGCCAGCTCGGCCAGCTTGGCTTCCTGCCGCTCGGTGAGGTTCTCGGGGCGTTTGAGGATAGACCACCTCGCGTGCTTGAGGACCTCGATACCCTTGGCCTTGAGCTCCTTGGCTTCCGTGGCGCGGACCTTGTCGATCGCCTTGCTCATGTTCTGTGCGATGTGGAAGCGGTCGAGGAGGTGGACGGCCTTGAGCAGGCCGGCCTTGGCCTGCTGGGCGAGGACTTTCAGGTAGGGCCCCCACATGTCGCTGCAGATGAAGCGGAGCTGTCGGGTCCTGTCCGGACCAAGCCAAGCGAAGAAGGCCTGGAGCGTGGAGACCTTCCGGTCCAGACCCAGCCAGAGGAGGCGCTTGCAGCCCTCGTCGATCTGATAGACGACGGTCAGGTACTTCTGGCCGCGGTGCCAGAGGACCTCATCGATGCCGATGGCGGTGATG
>CAYMSU010000792.1:0-1846 GCA_964393165.1 uncultured Enterobacteriaceae bacterium | reverse complement strand
GGTCGACGGAGCTGGTGGCGCTGCTCGTGCTCTGGTGGCTGGGGCGGCGCAACGTCCGCGTGGGCGTCAAGCAGGTGCTCGGGCTCGTCCGCGAGCAGCTCCAGTGGGCCCCGCGGGGCGAGATCCAGGCGTGGACGTCGGATCTCGAGAGCTTCGGCCGGTCCCTGCTCGACCTGCTCGTGGGAGCGCTCCTGCTCGCCTGGCTCACGCCGCGCGCGCTCGGGCTGGTGATCCCCCAGCTGATCGAGCGTCGAGCGGGGCTCGACTGGCTGCAGGCGATCCTCGCGCGGCGGCAGCTGCGCGGCGCCGAAGACGCCAAGGGCCCGCGCCCCCCGGTCGCACCGGCGCTGCAGGCGGCCCTGACGGCCCCCGATCCGGAGCTCCCGCGCCCCGAGGCGGTCGACCGGCTGCGGACGGCGCTGGCGGCGTGGCAGGAGGAGCAGCGCCGTGGGCTCGTCTCCCTCGCCGGGGGCCCGGGGAGCGGCCTGCCGCCGGTGCTGGACCGGGTGGCGGAGCACGTGGGAGAGCTCGAGCTCTCCACGGCCCGGCTGGTCCTCCCCGCGCGGCGCCTCGAGGGCGAGGCGATGTGGGGGTGGCTCGCGGAGGGGCTCGGGGTCGCGGACCCGCACCGGACACGATCGAGGCCCATCTCCGGGAGCGGTCCGCCACGGTCTTCCTCGTCGAGGGGGTGCACCGGCTGTTCCTGCGCACGGTGGGGGGCCGCGCTGCGCTGCGCGCGCTGATCGATCTGCTGCACGCGACTGCGGATCGACACTTCTGGGTGCTCGCGGTGCACGAGCCCGCGTGGACCTACCTGCAGCGCATCGCCGCCCGGCTCAAGCTCGATGCGTTCCGCGATCACGTCCGCCTGTCGCCGATGGACGGCGAGCAGCTCGCCGGCTGGCTCGAGGCGCGGACCAAGGCCCAGGGCTGGTCGATGTCGTACGCGGAGCTGGCGGGTGCGGGGCCGCTCGGCGCCGACCCGGGGATCGGGCTGCGCACGGTGCGGATCACGACCCTCGACGACAACCTGATCAGCGTGCCCAACAGCCGCTTCCTCACCGAGGCGGTGTCGTGCGCGAACGCGGGCGCGCTCGACCAGATGTGCGTCTTCGACTTCTACATCGGCTGCCACGAGGACTTCGAGCTGGCCAAGGAGCTCGTGTACGACGCGGCCGCGGCGAGCATGTACGTGTACCTGAAGAAGCCGCTGCGGGTGCTCGTGCGCGAGGGGCCGCTGCCGAGCGGCGAGCACTTTGCGATCAAGATTGTGGCGAAGGCCTACGTGTTCGACGGGCGCTTCGAGTCGGCGTTCGGCACGGACGTGACCGAGCGCGTGCAGCGGGCGTTCCGCAAGCACGGGATCCAGACGGCGGGGCAGGTCGAGTACCTGTGGCAGCAGCAGCGGGGCGCGCTCACGGCACCGGGCGCGACGTAGGCATCGGCTCGCCGTCGTCGCGGCCGAGGCCGTCGTCTACGGGGACGTCGTCGAGCTCCTCCCGGACCTGGGCGTAGGCGATCAGCGCGAACAACACCGTGCCCCCGATGATGTTGCCGAGCAGCGCGGGCACGATGAACGTGCCGATCCGGGGGAGGGCGGACACGCCGTCCAGCGCCACCAGCAGGAAGACCTCGACGGCGCCGGCGATCACGTGGGAGAACTCGCCCAGCGCGATCACGTAGGTGAGCGCGGCCACGATCCAGAACCGGGCCTCGGGCGCGGCCGCGGCCGTCCACACCACCGCGGCGATGAGGAAGCCGGCGGGCACCCCCGCGCCGAGGTGGTGGGCGAACGTGCCGCCGGTGGCGTGGTCAGCCACGGCGTGCATGGCAGCGAGCTGCTCCG
>CAYMSU010000791.1:0-1881 GCA_964393165.1 uncultured Enterobacteriaceae bacterium | reverse complement strand
GGCGCGGCACATCGTGGCGGCCTGGAGGAACCTCACCCCGGAGAACCACCTTCCGGGAGACCCCATGGAGGAGTTCGAGCTGCTCGACGACACGATCGTCGCTCCCCACGCGCCGGATGGTGACCGAGCTGCCGCGTGGACCGAGGGCTCAGCCGACCCGCTCGAGTAGCTACCCGTCGCGGAGCGCCCGCACGACCTCGGGCAGGACCGCCAGCAGGTGGTCGACGTCGGACGACGTCGATGCGGGGCCGAGGCTGACGCGCAGCGCTCCCTCGGGATGGTCATCCCCCATGGCCACGAGGACGGGCGAGGGCTCCACACTGCCACTGGCGCACGCCGCCCCCGACGACACGGCGATGCCGCGAAGGTCGAGCGCCTGGACGAGCAGCTCCCCCGGCACGTCGTCGAACACGCCGCACACGACCGAGGGGATGACTGGTCCCGCCTCGCCCACGATGCGGGCCTCGCATGCGCGCAGCCCACCTACGATGCGCTCTCGCAGTGCCGTCCAGCGGGCGTGCCTCTCCGCGCGCTCGGCCACCGCCGCTGCACAGGCCGCGGCGAACCCGACGATCCCGACCACGTCGACCGTGCCCGCCCGACGCCCACGCTCCTGACGCCCGCCGGTCAGCAGCGCGGGGAACGGCTCCCCCGAGGTCAGGGACAGCACGCCGACCCCGACCGGGCCGCCGATCTTGTGGGCCGAGGCGACCACACTGTCGGCGGCTGCCCAGAGGTCCGGGAGGCAGCGACCGAGCGCGGCGGAGGCGTCGACGTGCAGCCGTGGAGCGACCCCACGAGCGGACGCCACGTCCTGGACGACCCCCGTCTCGTGGTTGACCGCCATCAAGCAGCACAGGTCGGCCTTCGCGCCCGCGACCTCGGCGCGCCCGCTCGCCCCGACGGGCAGCGGGCGCACCTCGAGCCCACCGCCCGCGATCGCGCCGGCCACGCAAGGGTGCTCGAGCCCGCTGACCGCGACCGTGCGGGCCCCCTGCGCCGCGTGCCCCCGGATCGCCTGATGGTTGGCCTCGGTGGCGCTCGACGTGAACACCACGCCCGACGGAGGCCGCCCCAGCGCCTCGGCGACCTGCTCCCGAGCCCGCTCGACGGCGGCGGCGGCGCGCTGGCCGGCCGCGTGAACCGACGACGGGTTCAGAGGCTGATCCCACCAGGCCGCCATCGCCTCGCGGACGGACGGCAACAGCGGGGACGTCGCGGCGTGGTCAAGGTAGGTCATCCGCCACCTCTGCGTGGCTCGCGAGCTTGCGGACGGTCGCGGGCCCGATCCCGGAGACCCGCTGGAGGTCCGCCACCGACGTGAACGGCCCACCGTCGGCACGCTCCACGACGATGCGAGCGGCGAGCACGGGCCCGATCCCCGGCAGCGCCTCCAGCTGCTCCGCGGTGGCCCGGTTGACGTCGACCTTGGGGGGATCGACGACGGTCACGAAGGGACGAAGGCGGTCCACCGTACCCGCCCCGAGGCCCGCGACCCGGCGCAGGTCATCGACCCTTCGGAACGGCCCCCGCGCTCGACGATCCTGGATGACCGCCTCGGCCGTGGACGGGCCGATCCCGGGAATCGCGGTCAGTGCCGCGGCATCCGCCACGTTCACGTCGATCGGCAGCGCCACGATCAGCGACTGCCGCTGCGGTCGGATCGACGCGCGGCCACCGTCGACCCACAGCGCCTCCCCCTCCTCGAGGGGCCTCGTGGGAGGCGGCGCATCCAGTGTGGCAGGGTCCAACCCGGCCTCGCGCAGCAGCTCGGCGGCGGTGGGGTGCTCCAGCGCGTACAGGCCCGGCTGTGGCACGTCGCCGGTCACTTCCACGAGCGCCCCGGTGGGCGGTGAGGGCGTCCACCACGGTCGCCCGACC
>CAYMSU010000790.1:0-1896 GCA_964393165.1 uncultured Enterobacteriaceae bacterium | reverse complement strand
CGATGGTCTTCGTCTGGAGCCACCTGACCGACGGCGACGCCAACTACACGCTGGTGCAGGTGTCGGTGAACGACATCATCCTGGTGTTCGCGTTCGCCCCCATCGCGGGCCTGCTGCTCGGAGTCACCGACCTGCAGGTGCCGTGGGAGACGCTCTTCGCCTCCGTCGTCATCTTCGTCGTCATCCCGCTCGGCGCCGGCATGCTCACCCACAAGCGGCTGATGAAGCGTGGGGGCGCCGAGGCCATCGAGCGCCTGTCGAGCAAGCTCAAGCCCACATCGATCATCGGACTGATCCTGACGGTCGTGCTGCTCTTCGGGTTCCAGGCCGAGACCATCATCGATCAGCCAGGACGCGTCGTGCTGATCGCCATCCCCTTGCTCATCCAGACCTACGGCATCTTCGCCATCGCCTACGGGCTCGCGCGGCTGCTGAAGCTCCCCTTCGACGTGGCGGCGCCCGCCTCGATGATCGGCGCGTCCAACTTCTTCGAGCTGGCCGTGGCCGTCGCCATCAGCCTCTTCGGCCTCGCCTCGGGGGCGGCGCTTGCCACCGTCGTGGGCGTGCTCATCGAGGTGCCGGTCATGCTCTCGCTCGTCGCCTTCGCCAACCGCACCAAGGGGTGGTTCCCGGCCCCGTCATCTGCCTCAACTTGAGAGACCACCATGCGCCGACTTCACTTCGACTCCGTCCTGTTCCTCTGCGTCGCCAACTCGGCGCGCTCCCAGATGGCCGAGGGCCTCGCCCGGGACCTCTTCGGTGACGCCGTGCGCGTGCAGTCAGCCGGCTCGGCGCCGTCGCGTGTCAACCCCTTCGCCATCCAGGCGATGGCCGAGCTCCGCATTGACCTCGGGACGCACACCTCGAAGTCGGTGCAGACCATCGACCCCGAGAGCGTCGACCTCGTGATCACGCTCTGCGCGGAGGAGGTCTGTCCCGTGTTCCTGTCGAGCGCGCCGCGGATGCACTGGCCTCTACAGGACCCCGACCGCAAGCACGAGGATCTCACCGACGAGGAGCGGCTGCAGCACTTTCGCGTCGCCCGCGACCAGATCCGTGCCCGCCTCGCGGTGCTCGCGGCGCTCCGCGACGTTCCCGAGGGGCCCGACCCGCGGGAGTTCCATGCGAGCATCCGCGTCCCGGATCTCCCCGCCGCCGCGCGCTTCTACGCCTGGCTGCTCGGCGTGGCGCCGAAGGAGTGGACCCACCGCTACGTGACCTTCGTGAGCGAGGCGCTGCGGACCAACTTCGTGATCCTGGTCGACGACGGCAGGGAGCTCCACCACGACACGCTGTACCACCTCGGCGTCGACGTCGGGACCAGGGCTGCCGTCATCGACGCGCATCGACGCGCCGAGCAGGCGGGCTGGTCGATCCACAAGCCGGCGAGGACGACGTGGCGCGGGACACCGCTGCACGAGCTGTGGCTGAAGGACCCCGGCGACAACCTCGTCGAGATCTACGCCCGCCTCACCGACGCTGAGCTCGCCGAGATGCCCGACGACAAGGAGCCCGTGTTTCTCACGAGGAGTGCATGAGTCACCACGACGGCAACCCACCAGCTTTGGAGCCGCCCTCGTTTCCTGAGCTCCGCATTCGCCCCGATCCGCCGCGCATCCTGATGCTCTACGGCTCGCCCCGTGAACGGTCGTACAGCCGGCTGCTCGCCGAAGAGGCGGGGCGGATCCTCGAGGATCTGGTGTGAGGTGCGCGTCTTCGATCCGACGGGGCTGCCGGTCAAGGCGCCGGGCCTCGAGACACACCCGAAGGTCGAGGCGCTGCGCGCGCTGTCGCTGTGGTCCGAAGGCCAGGTGTGGTCACCGGTGTGTTCAAGATCCAGATGGACTGGATCCCGCTGTCGTTGGGCGCCGTTCGACCCACGCAGGGGCGCACGCT
>CAYMSU010000789.1:0-1905 GCA_964393165.1 uncultured Enterobacteriaceae bacterium | reverse complement strand
ACCAGAGGCTTGCCAGGGCCTGGGAGTTGGCCTGGGCCACCGCCTCGGGGACCTGTACCGCCACCGGCGTCGCCTGCCTCGTCTGGGCGCGGCGCCACTCGCGCATGGCGGAGCTGGCGTCGTTCATGCTGACCCGCGCCTCTTTGCGCACGGCATCGACGGTCGGGAAGCCCTCGCGACCCCCCTCCTCGTAGAGGCGGTCGGCCGCGGCGAAGATGCGGTCACGGATGTCGGGGTTCAGGTCCATGGGTAGGCCTTCGTTGTGTAGGAGTAATAAGAGTATTATTCCTCCTACACAACATAAGATCAACCGGACACCCGACGGACTCTCGCCGCGTGAGCCTCCGGGTCGATGGTGGGGGTCGGTGCCGGGCTCGCAGCGTGCTGAACACGCTGCAGCCGTGGCGACCCTGGGCAAGGCCGCTCTTGGTGGGTGCGCAGCGCCGCTGTGCTGGCCTAAGGCCTGAGGTGGCTTGCTCGCCGGTGGGCGGGGATTGGTACGCTGCTCCGCGGCGCGATGCCGGGCGCCGACGCGCGCGGTGCAGCGGCTACCGGCGCACCGCCGACACTACACCGGCCGGCTCGGCAGGGGACGTCGCAGGATCATGGCGCGCGCTGTTTCGCATGCGAAACCCCTCGCCGGGGGAGAGGGCGACCAGGCTGCGCCGGCCACCGTCGAAGCACGTAGGCCGAGACGCTCTGGCAGCAGCAGGGGGCCGCCGGGCGCATCACAGGACTCCACTGGCCCCCCAAGTTCGACACTTCACCCTCTTCTGAGCGGCACCGGGGCACGCTGGAATGCGGGTTTGCGGCCGATTTCGAGGGGGTAGGCTGTAGTGCCACACCCTGGGTGCGAGCGCCTTGTGGCGTGCCGGCGCTGGCGCTATGATCTCGTGCCATGTACATCCGTGCTTCCCGCTCCGGCGACCGCGTCTACCTCCGCCTGGTGGAGGCCTACCGCGACGAGCAGGGCCGCATCCGGCAGCGCCAGATCGCCCAGCTCGGGCGCGCCGACCAGCTCGCCGGCGAGAAGGCCGAGCAGCTCATCGCCAGCCTGCGCCGGCTGACCGGCGCCGCGCCTGACGAGCCCGGCACACCACAGTTCGAGCCGGCCCGGGAGGTCGGTACCCCCTGGCTACTCACCGAGATCTGGCACCAGCTCGGCCTCGACCAGGCCCTGCGCCGGGCGTTGCGCTCCTCGCGCCGACGCTTCGATGCCGAAGGCGCGGTACGGGCCATGGTGTTCAACCGCCTGTGCGATCCGGAGAGCAAGCTCGGCGTGCTGCGCTGGCTGGAGTGGGTGGTGCTGCCGGGGGTGGAGACCTCCGCACTGACCCACCAGCAGCTGCTGCGGACAATGGATGCGTTGATCGAGGAGCGTCCCCGGGTGGAGCAGGCCGTGGGACGGTTGCTGCGCCCGCTGATCGACCAGGAGCTCTTGATCGTTTTCTATGACCTCACCACCATCCGTGTTCATGGCGAGGCCGAGCTGTCCGAGGACCTGCGCCACTACGGGCGCAGCAAGGACGTTCGAGGGCCGGCGCGCCAGTGCGTGCTAGGGCTGATCCAGAGCGCCGACGGGCTGCCGCTGGACTTCGAGCTCTTCGAGGGCAATGTCGCCGAGGTGCACACCCTGCTGCCCATGATCCAGCGCGTACTCCAGCGCTTCCCGATCCGCCGGGTGGTGCTGGTGGCCGACCGGGGGCTGCTGAGCCTCGACAACGTCGAGCAGATCGAGGCCCTGGCCCTGGAGGCCGAGCGGCGCCTGGAGTACATCCTGGCCGTGCCGGCGGGGCGCTACCGGGACTTCGTCGAGCCCATCGCCCGGATGGCCTTCGACGCCGAGGCGCCCAGCATTCGAGAGACGCCCCTTGATGGCCGGCGCCTGGTGGTGGCCCACGACCC
>CAYMSU010000788.1:0-1906 GCA_964393165.1 uncultured Enterobacteriaceae bacterium | reverse complement strand
GAGGCGCTGCTCGGCCAGCTCGACCAGATGAAGGGGATGGCCATGAAGGTAGGCCAGATCCTGTCCTACCTGGACGGCGCCCTGCCCGCGGAGACCCAGGAGGTGCTCCGGCGCCTGCAGACCGGGGTGCGGCCGCTGCCCTTCGCCAAGGTCGCCGAGGTCCTCGAGCGCAGCCTCGGGCAGCCGGTGGAGGCGCTGTACGACGCCGTCGATCCCGAGCCCGTGGCCGCGGCCTCGATCGGGCAGGTCCACCGCGGGCGGCTCGGGGACCGGGCGGTCGCGATCAAGGTGCAGTACCCCCACGTGCGCGACACGTTCGACGCCGACATCGGGCAGCTGCGCCGCATCGCGGGGCTCGCGGGGCTCGCCACGGCGGTCGACGGCCAGGCGATCGTCGACGACATCCACGCGCGCCTGCACGAGGAGTGCGACTACCGCTTCGAGGCCCACTGGCTGGGGGAGTTCGCCAGGGCCTTCGCGGAGCTCGACGGCGTCGTGCTCCCCGAGGTCATCGGGTCGCACTGCGCCCCGCGAGGTGCTGACCACCGCGTGGTGCGAGGGCATGGACTTCTACCGGTTCTGCGACGAGGCCGACGACGCCGCCCGCCAGCGGGCCTCCCGGCGGCTGATCCGGGTGGCCCTGCGCAGCCTGTACGTGCACCGCGCGTTCAACGCGGACCCCCACCCCGGCAACTACCGGTTCACGCCGTCCGGCGAGGTCGGGTTCCTCGACTTCGGGTGCGTGCGCCAGCTCGACGCCGACTGGGTGGCGACCGACCGCGCGATCGTGACCGCGGTCCTCGCTGGGGATCGGGCCGCCTTTCGCGACGCCGTGCAGCGCAGCGGGATCGTGGGCAGCCGGCGGTTCGACGACGAGGCCCACTGGGAGATGGTCTCGTGGCAGTGGCGGCCGTACCTGACCGAGACGTTGGTGTTCACCCCGGCCTACCTCGCGGAGGGGGCCAAGCTGTCGCGGCCGTCCAACCCGAACCTGCGCCACCTCGCGATCCCACCCCAGGGGGTGTGGGTGGAGCGGCTGCGGTGGGGGTTGAGCGCGGTGCTCACCCGCCTCGGTGCGGCGGGCCGGTTCCGCCCGCTGCTCGAGGAGGCGCTGGCCGCGCCCGAGGTCCCGCTGGACGGATATGGGGGCTCGGCGTGAGCCTTGGAGGCACGATGCGGCTGCTCGACCCCTGCCTGGCGTTGCTGGTCCTGGCCGGCTGTCCCCGGAGCGACACTCCGTCCGATGCGGGCCGGGAGGCCCCGCCTGCGCCCGAGCCCGCCGCCGCGGTGCAGGAAGCCGAGGAGGCCGACGAGGTGGCCACCCGCTCGGCGCCCTCTCCGGCGTCCGCGCAGCTCGACGTGCTCGCCGAGGGCGGGCCGCTGCAGGGCGAGGCCGAGGGCCTCGGGCCGGCCGAGGTCAGCGAGGGCCGACTCGCGCTGGCGGATGGGGCCGTCGACCTGCGCTACACGCTCCCCGACGGGCTGACCGCGCCAGCGGCCCCCTCGGGCGAGGTCAAGATCGTCGCGCGCAATCGCCAGGGCCCCGGGGGGATCAACCGCCACGTGGTCGCGGAGGCCGACGGCGCCCTGCTGCTGGCCACCACGTGGATGAACGCGCCGGCCCCGATCCGGGTGGTGCTGCCCGGGGGGATCACGGTGCAGCAGCGCGCACCCGCAGGCGGCGGCGAGGGCTACCTCGTGGCTCCGGTGGTCGCGTCGCGGCAGGGCGCCGAGGATCAGGCGGTCGCGCTCGGGGGCGAGGTGACCACGGTGGAGGGGATCGACCTCGTGGTGCTCGCGAGCCAGTTCCTCGCGTCCGACGACACCACCCAGGGCGGCAAGACCTACACCCTGCACCTGTGGGCGGCGCCGCACCCGGAGTAGCCGCAGGGGGAATCCTCGCGCC
>CAYMSU010000787.1:0-1918 GCA_964393165.1 uncultured Enterobacteriaceae bacterium | reverse complement strand
GCGTCGGCCCAGGCGAGCTTGAGGGCTTCGTCCGGGGCGTGCAGGCCACCCGCCAGCCCGGCAGCTCGTTCAAGCCCTACGTCTACGCCTCCGCCTTCCGCAAGAAGGGCCTCGGCCAGCTCTCCACCATCGTGGACCGCCCCATCTCGTACGGCAGCTGGACGCCCAAGAACTACAGCGGCGGCTACTCGGGGCGGATGAACATCCGCACCGCGCTCACCCGGTCCACCAACACCGTCGCGGTCCAGCTCATGGCGATGGCCGGCCCCGAGTACGTGGCCGACCTGGCCTACGCGCTCGGCGTGCGCACGCCCCTGCGCCCGAACCTCACGATGGCGCTCGGGTCGTCCGAGGTCACCCCCCTCGACCAGGCGATGGGCTACGCCGCACTCGCCCGGGGGGGCGTGCCCACCGACCCGATCTTCATCACCCGCGTGGAAGACGCCGACGGCAACCTGCTCGGCGTCGCGGGCGACACGCTGCCCAACGGCCAGGTGCTCCCCGGCGGCCCCAAGCCGCGGGCGCTCGAGGCCGGCATCGCCTTCGAGACGCTCGACATGATGCGCTCGGTCGTACGGTACGGCACCGGCCGGCGCGCCTACCGGCCCGACCAGGATCGCGCGGGCAAGACCGGAACCACCAACAACTTCGTCGACGGCTGGTTCGTGGGCGTCACCCCGAGCCACGCCATCGCGGTCTGGGTCGGCACTGACGGCTCGGGCACGCTAGGCGACAGGGAGACCGGCGGCAAGGTGTCGCTGCCCGCCTGGATCGCGATCGCGGAGTCGCTGCCCCCGGGGCCGGCGCGCTTCGCGATCCCCGACGAGGCGGTCATGGTGGACTGGAACGGCCAGAAGGTCGCGGTGCGGCGCGGCGGCGTGCCCTCGGAGGTGCTCCCCCTTCCGCGCCTCGACCAGCGGCCGCTCGCGCTGATGGACGACTGACCGATGGACGACCTCGACGTGAAACCCGGTGTGCGGATCCCGGGCTCGGAGCTCGACGAGAGCCACAGCCGCGCCGGAGGCCCCGGCGGCCAGCACGTCAACACGTCGTCCACGCGGATCACGCTGCGCTGGAACGTGCAGGAGTCCGAGCTGCCGGAGCCAATCCGAGCCCGGCTGCTCGAGCGCCTCGGCTCGCGACTGACCTCCGACGGCGAGCTCGTGGTCCACGCGTCGAGCAACCGATCCCAGCTGCGCAACCGGGAAGAAGCGCGGGAGCGCCTCGCCGAGATCGTCCGCCAGGCGCTGGTCCGGCAGAAGGCACGGCGACCTACGCGTCCGACCAAGGGCTCGCAGAAGCGCCGCATCCAGAGCAAGAAGCAGCGCGGGGAGCGCAAGCGGCTCCGCGGCCGGGTGCGCGAGGACTGATTCCTCGCGCGACTGCCCCGCTACGGGGTGAGCACCGCGCCAGGGAGCGCCTCGGCCGGGTCGCAGCTGCAGGCGGGGTCCAGATCCATGCAGATCGGCCCGTCGACCACGGTGACGCCCTTGACCAGCCGGGCGCCCGGGCAGAGCGTGCCCGTGAGCACCCACACCGCCACGGGGACGGAGGCCTCCCCGACCGCCCGCGGGGTGGGCGCCGGCAGCCCCGGGGCCGGCTGCATCACCCCCTCACAGTCGTGGCGCGAGCGGGCCTGCAGGCGGTCGAACTCCAGCCAGGCGCGCGCTTGCTGCCCGGCCCGCGCTCCGAGCTGTCGGATCTCGGCGAGCCGGGCCTCGTCGACGAGGGGGCCGAGGGTGTCGGACTGGGCGATCAGCGCCGCCCGCTGGGCCTGGACCCGCGCCCGCTGGGCCGAGTCGCGCCAGGCGCCGGCGAACCGCCGGGCCCGCAGCAGGTAGCCCCCTTCACACGGATCTTCCTGGCCAAAGCTCGCGTTCTGGAGTCGGCTGGCCGCGCGCCCGATCGCCTCGGCGAT
>CAYMSU010000786.1:0-1941 GCA_964393165.1 uncultured Enterobacteriaceae bacterium | reverse complement strand
CGTGGCGGGGCTCAACTTCCTCGCCCTCGCGATCGACGCGCTCGCCCTGCTCACCGCGCTCGGCGCCTGGATCGCCCGTCCGGGGGCGGCGAGTCAGAATACGGGGACGGTCCAGCCCGAGGCCGTCAAATGAGCACCCGTCCCGTCACGATCGACACCGACTATGCGGACATGCCTGGCGTGGCCGCGGCCTACCTGCTGCGCGAGGGCGACCGGGCCGCGTTCGTCGAGACCAACACCACCCACGCCGTGCCGCAGCTGCTCGAGGCCCTCCGCGCGGAGGGGCTGTCGCCCGAGCAGGTCGAGTACGTCATCATCACCCACGTCCACCTCGACCACGCCGGCGGCGCGGGGGCGCTCATGCAGGCCTGCCCCCAGGCCACGCTCATCGCCCACCCCCGCGCGGCCCCCCACGCGATCGATCCGAGCCGGCTGATCCACTCCGCCCGGGAGGTCTACGGCGAGGCCTTCGACCGGCTCTACGGCGAGATCCTGCCGATCGACGAGGCCCGCGTGCGCACGGTCGACGACGGCGAGACGCTCGCCTTCGGCGAGCGGCCGCTCACCTTCCTGCACACCCGCGGCCACGCGAACCACCACTTCTGCGTGCTCGACGGCGACGCGATCTACACGGGCGACAGCTTCGGCATCGTCTACCCCGCGCTGCAGAAGCACGGCCTGTTCGCGTTCCCCTCCACCACCCCCACGGACTTCGACGCCGAGGCAGCACACGCCGCCCTCGACCGGATCGTGGGCATTGGGGCGGCGGTCGCGTATCCCACGCACTTCGGGGCCCAGACCGATCTCGCGGGGATCGCCGAGCAGCTCCACCGCCAGCTCGACCGCTACGCGAGCTGGGTCGAGCAGGGCGACGCGTCGGGCCGCGACGGCCAGGAGCTCGACGACTGGTGCGTGGCTCAGGTCAATGCGCTGTTCGAGGAGGAGCTCGAGCGGATCGGCCTCGCGGGCACGCGCGAGGCGAAGCCGGTGTGGGAGCTCGACGCCGCCCTCAACGCCCAGGGCGTGGCCTTCGCGATTCGCAAGCGGCGGTACAAGCGCGCAAAGCAGTGAGCCTCGGCTTCCCGCTCCCCGACCACACCCTGCTGCTCACCGTGGCGGGCAGCCGGGCCTACGGCACCCACCGCGAGGACTCCGACGTCGACCTCAAGGGCGCGGCGATTCCGCCCAAGGAGGTCCTGCTCGGGCTCGGCCGGCCGTTCGAGCAGGCCGACGACGAGGCCTCGATCGCGGCCTTCCGGCCGCTCCTGCAGCCCGAGGAGCGCCGCGCCGCCGACGCGCAGGGGCTCGAGGGCACCGTCTACGACCTGCGCAAGCTGCTCCACCTCGCACTGCAGGCCAACCCCAACATCCTCGACGTGCTGTTCTGCCGCGAGGCCGAGGTCCGCGCGTGCACCCCGCTCGGCGCCCGCCTGCGGGAGGCTCGGGACGCCTTCGTGAGCGTCAAGGCGCGGCACACCTTCGCCGGCTACGCCGAGGCCCAGCTCCGCCGGATCAAGAACCACCGGGCGTGGCTGCTCGATCCGCCGAAGGCCGAGCCCACGCGGGCGGACTTCGACCTGCCGGAGGTCGCGGTGGTCCCCAAGCCGCAGCGCGACGCGGCCGAGGCCGCGATCCGCAAGCAGCTCGACGCCTGGGATCTCGATCTCGAGTCCCTCGATCCCGCGGAGCGGGTGGCCCTGCGGGCGCACATCGCCGCGGCGCTGACCGACATCGCGGCGGCGAGCGGCTACCCGGGCGCCGCGACCGATCCCCCGGAGGACGTCACCTGGTTCGCGGCCGCCCGCGCGATCGGCATGGACGACAACCTGATCGAGGCGCTGCGGCGGGAGCGGGCGTTCCGGTCCGCCCGCAGCCACTTCGCCCAGTACGAGCACTGGCTGTCCCACCGCAACCCCGAGCGCGCCGCGCTGGAAGCCCAGT
>CAYMSU010000785.1:0-1946 GCA_964393165.1 uncultured Enterobacteriaceae bacterium | reverse complement strand
CGCAGAGGGCCGCCTTCAGGGGGGGCCGACCGTCGGGGCTCGGGAAGTCGGGCTCAGGGGGGAGTAGCTCGAGGCCCGCGAGGGGGCGGCCAGCCTTGCGGGCACAGCGCTCGAGCTCTCGGCACCACGCGTCGCGATCGACCGACGCCACGTGGTTCGTGGCCACCACCACGCCGCCCTCGGCCGCGGCGAGCACGCACGGCTTGAGCAGCGAGGCGTAGTCGCCGACGACGTCGACGGCGCCAAACGGGCTGGTCGCCCAGCGCGGCGGATCGAGGACGATCACGTCGTAGGGGCGCGCTTCGATCACGGGGAAGCGGGTGCGGCCCCGCCGGCCGATCTTCATGCCGGCGAGCTGACGCATCACGGGCAGGCAGTCGGCTTGCAAGAACCGCTGGGGCAGCTCGTTCCGCGCGGCGTTCGCCCGACCGACCGCGAGCGCGCTCCGCGCGAAGTCGACGTTGAGCACCTCGGCCGCGCCTCCGGCGGCCGCCGCGAGCCCGACGCCGCACGTGTACGCGAACAGGTTGAGGACCGAGCGGCCGTGGGCGTGGTCGCGGACCCAGCGGCGGACTCCCCGGAGGTCCAGGAACAGCAGGGGATCCTGGCCGCGGTGCCGGGGGTGCACGTCGACGGTGAGGCCGCCCTCGTGGCCGAGCACCTCGTCGGGCAGGCGCACCGGGAACTGGCGCGCGAAGTCGACCGGACCGCCGCCCTCGGGCTTTCCCCGGTGGTTCCACACGAGCTGCAGCGGCTCGCCGAGCGCCTCCGCCACCGTGTCCGGCCAGGCCTCGAGCGCGGCCGGAGGAGGGGGGCCCCGCCAGGTCTGCAGGAGCAGGACGGGCCCGTAGCGGTCGAGGGCCAGCCCCGGCGCCCCCTCGGTGGCCCCGTGGAGCAGCCGGTAGCAGTCCGTGCCGTGGCTCCGCCACGCCGCGAGCGGCGCCTCGCGCCTCCGCAGTGCGGCTTGCAGGATGTCCGCACCCGCGTCCATCGGTCTGGTCTACACCATCTCGCGGCGACGTGCGGAGGGGCCCCGGGGCCCACAAGTGATTAGAGCCGGCCGCGTGAGCGTGCTGACCCTGGTACTGACCGCATGCGGCTGGTGGGACGAGCCTCCTCCGCCGCCCTACGAGCCCCCGGATCGCGGCGACCCGGTCCGGCCCGAGCCCTACGTGTCCACGGCGGTGGTGCTCGAGGCGCAGGACCCCACGGTGGTGCAGCTGCCGCCGTCAAGCCGACCGGGGGGAGCCCCGGCGTCGGCGCGGATCCCGCTGACCGGGCCGTTCAACCCGGCCCCGCCGAGCCGGCGCGACCGCCGACGGGCCGCGGACGGGCCGCCGGCCGACACCTACGCCGTGCGCCTGCCGGTGCACCCGAGCCTGCTCCCGTCCCGAGACGGGGGCCCCCGGCGGGTCGGCAACCACGCGCCGCCCACGATGTCGGTGGAGGGGCCGAGCGGCCCGCTCCCGTTCGCGCGGCGGGCCGCGGTCGCCGGCAGCTGGGGGTTCGACGCGTCGCACGTGTACATCGGCGTGCCCGAGGGAGCCCCGGCCCCCGACCCCGCGGACTACACGCTCGTCTTCGACCGGGCGGCGGAGGTCGAGAACAGCTGGAACCTGGCCACCAGCGGGCAATCCCCCGAGGCGTTCCTGCGGCGCACGATCGTGCTCGACGACCGATCCCATCGCGGCCTGTTCCTGCCCGCGCCGGCGTCGGTGCAGTACACCGTGCAGGTTCCCGAGCGCGGCGTGCTCACCTTCACCACGCTGCGCCTGCCTCCAAACCTGCTCGCCGAGGAGGCGTCCGACGGCGCCACGGTCACCGTCACGGTGGTGGCCGACGGGAGGCGCCAGGAGCTGTCGCGCACCGAGACGCGCCTGGCCGCGCTCGAGCCCGCGCGGGTGGATCTCTCCGCGTGGGCCGGGAAGACCGTCGAGCTCGTGCTC
>CAYMSU010000784.1:1226-1952 GCA_964393165.1 uncultured Enterobacteriaceae bacterium | reverse complement strand
GACCGTGCCGATCACTGCCAACGAGCGCATCGAGCGGCTGAGCGAATGGCTTGCCCGACCGACGACATGCGCGTGATGCAGGAGGAGATCTTCGCGCCGATCCTCCCCGTGGTGCAGGTCGACACCGTCGAGGAAGGCCTGCGCTACCTCGCCGAGCGCCCCCGGCCGCTGTCGCTGTACCTGTTCGACACCGACGCGGCGCGCATCGAGGACGTGCTCCGGCGCACCCACACCGGCGGCGTCACGATCAACGACTGCTTCCTGCACTGCGTGGCCGAGGCGCTCCCGTTCGGCGGCATCGGCGCGTCGGGCGTGGGGGCGTACCACGGCAAGGCCGGGTTCGACGAGCTCAGTCACCACAAGGCGGTGTTCCACCAAGCCCGGCTGAGCACCCGGTTCCTCAGCATGCCGCCGTTCGGGCGCGCGTTCGAGCGCCTGCTCGACTTCCTGCTCTGATCGACTTCCTGCTCTGAGGGAGGGCGGATGCCGACCGTGCTCGATCGCCTGACGCGGCGCCTGATGTTGCTCCGCGGCTACCGCGAGGAGCTCGCCGAGACCCCCGCGGGGCCCGTGCGGGCGCTGGTGTGGGAGGGGCCCGGCCCGCTCCCCCCGCTCACCATGCTCCACGGGTGGGGCTCTGCCGGGGTCCACCAGGTCCTGGTCGCCCGCCGGATCCGGCGGCGGGTGCGGCGCCTGATGCGGGTGATGCAGATGGAAGCGATCTGT
>CAYMSU010000784.1:0-1216 GCA_964393165.1 uncultured Enterobacteriaceae bacterium | reverse complement strand
GCCGGATCTGCCCGGCCACGGCTTCTCCACGACCCCGGCGCCGATGACCCAGGACGCGCTCCGCGAGGGCATCCAGCGGGGGCTCCCGAGGCTCCAGGGCGCCCCCGGGGTGGTGCTGGGCAGCTCCTTCGGGGGCTTCACGGCGATCCGCTACGCGCTCGCGCGCCCCGACCTGGTCACCGGGCTGATCCTCGTCTCCCCGTTCGGGGCGCCGATGACCCCAGGGGAGCTCGACCGCTGCGTGCGGTTGCTGCGGGCGCAGTCGCTGGCCGACGCCAAGGAGTTCCTCGACGACGTGGCGGTCCGGCCGTGGTCGGGGCACTGGCTGCTCGCGCCGGGCGTGCGGCGCATGCTGCACCGTCGGCCGCTGCTCGAGCTGCTCGAGCACGTGCACCAGACCCCGTGGCTCACCGCCGAGGAGCTGGCCCGCGTGCAGGTGCCCGTCACCGTGGTGTGGGGCCGCCACGAGACGCTGTTCCCGGAGTCTCACGTCGACTTCTGGCGACAGCTCCCCGGGGTGCGCCTGGTGCGGCCCCCGCGGAGCGCCCACGCGCCCTCGGTCGACGAGCCCGCGCGGTTCGAGCGGATCGTCCTCGAGCACCTCGAGGCGGTGCGCACGAGGCCCGGGCCGCCCCACGCGCCTCAGATCGCGGAGCGCCTCGCGAACCGGTAGAGCTCCGCGGGCCGGTGGCCGACTTCCTGCTCGCGCTCGCCGGTGGCCTCGAGCTCGCCCGAGGCGAGCATCCGACGCCGAAACGAGTCCTTGTTCGTGGTCGTGCCGAGCACCACCTCGTGAACGTGCTGCAGCTCGCGCAGGGTGAACGTCTCGGGCAGCAGCTGAAAGCCGATCGGCGTGTAGTCGAGCTTGCCCCGGATCCGGCGCACCGCCATGCCGAGGATGTCCGCGTGGTCGAAGGCCAGCTCCTTCGGCGCGCCGTCGTCGCCCAGCGGGTGCACGGGCCCGCCGGTCTCCCCCGTCCAGGGCACCGCGACCTCGAAGAGGCCTCGCTCGGGCGTGGTCTGGCCGAGCCGCGAGGCGTCGAGCAGGGCGTAGTAGGCCACCGACACGATCCGGGCGCGGGGATCCCGGCCCGGATCCCCGAACGTGTAGAGCTGCTCGATGAACCCGCCATCGAGGCCGCCCCGGTCGCGCAGCACGCGGCGCGCCGCGGACGACAGCGACTCGTCGATTCGGACGAACCCGCCGGGGAGCGAC
>CAYMSU010000783.1:0-1953 GCA_964393165.1 uncultured Enterobacteriaceae bacterium | reverse complement strand
GGCACGCGTCGCAGAGGCGGTGCGGGGGCACCTGGCGAAGCTCGAAGCGGATCCGGCGTTCCTGCGCGCCACACGGTACAGTCGGGACCTCCCCCCGAGGCGATAGTTGGACGACATCCTCGCCGAGCTCCCCACGCTCGTCCGGCTCGCGCGCACGGGCTCGGTCACCCGCACCGCACGGGAGCTCGGGGTCCCGAGGAGCACGATCAGCCGGCGCCTCGCGCGCCTCGAGGCGGCCATGGGGGTCACGCTCGCGGAGCGCACCACCCGGTCGTTCCGGCTCACCGAGGAGGGCCAGCAGCTCGCGGCCGGTGCCACGAAGGTGCTGGCCGAGCTGACCACCCTGCGCGAGCGGGTGGAGCAGGCGGCGGGCTCGGTGCGGGGCTGGCTGCGCGTGTGCACGCCGCCGGGCCTCGGCGGCCCCCTGCTCGGCCGCTTCCTCGCGGTGCTGTACGAGCGGCACCCCGATCTGCGCGTCGAGCTCACGGTCCGCGAGCACCTGCCCCACCTGCTCGACGAGCCGTTCGACGTGGTCTTCGCGCTCGGCGCGCTCGACGATGCCCCCTGGGTGCGGCATCGCGTGGGCCAGATCTGGTACCTGCTGGTGGCGCATCCCGACTACCTCGCCGCCCGGGGTCGCCCCTCCCGGGTCGAGGACCTGGCCGAGCACACCCTCCTCGCGGTTCGGTCGGGCGGCATGTCCGGCGACCGATGGCCAACGCTGGCGGGCGGCGAGCTCGATCTCCGGCCGCACCTCGTGTCGAGCGACCTCGGCGCGGTGGCCAGCGCCGCCTCGGCCGGCATCGGGATCGCGCTCCTGCCCGTGCACCTGGCCGCCGAGGGGCTCGCCAGTGGCCGCCTGGAGGCGGTGCTGGCCGGCGACGTGGGGCTGATGCTCGACATCGTGCTGCTCTACCCGGCGGAGCGGCGGGACAGCCCGCTCATCCGCGCCCTGCTCGAGAGCGTCGACGCGTTCGGGGAGCTTCTGGCCGACGAGCTTCCGTCCAGGCCCTGAGGCGCCGCGGACCGCCGTCCTCACCCGCGCGGCGGCAGCTGCACCACCCCGGCCTCGGCCAGCGCGCGCACCTCCGGGTCGCTGCGCCCCAGCCAGTCCCGCAGCACCTCCGCGGTGTGGGCGCCGAGCGGAGGGGCGGGCCGATAGGGGCCGTCTTCGCTCGCCGACAGCTTGATCGGGTTGCCGACCTGCGCGCACGTCCGGCCGGTGGCCGACGGCACCTCCACGACCATCCCCCGCGCCCGCACGTGGGGGTCGGCGAGCGCTTCGCCCACGGTGTGCACCGGCGCGCAGGGGATCCGCGCGGCGCGCAGCCTCGCCACCCACTCGTCGCGGGGGCGGTCGCGGAAGATCTCGGCCAGGCGCGCATCGATGATCGCCTGTCGGGCCTTGCGCCCCGCCTGCGTGCGGTGCTCGGGCACGTCCAGATCTGGCGCGTCGACCAGCTCCATGAGGTTGTCCCAGAACGGATCGAAGATCACGGCGAGCACGAACCAGCCGTCCGACGCCTCGAACACGTCGTAGGGCACGTGCACCGCGTGGGCGTTGCCGAGCGCCTCGGGCTCCCTGCCCGAGAGGAAGTGCATCGTGGCCATGTAGTTGAGCAACGACAGCTGGGCGTCCTGCATGGACAGGTCGACGTGCTGGCCCCGACCGGTCCGCGCGCGCGCGAGCAGGGCCGACTGGATGCCGATGGTGACCATGAGCCCCGCGGTCAGATCCCCGATCGGCAGGCCGGCGCGGATCGGGGGCCCACCCGGCCGACCCGTGATGCTCATGCCGCCCCCGACCGCCTGGGCGACCATGTCGAAGGAGACCAGCTCCCGGTTCGGTCCGGTCTCGCCGAACCCCGACACCGCCGCCGTGACGATGCGGGGGTTGACCTCGGACAGGGTGGCCGGATCGATGCCCAGCCGGGCCGTCACGCCGACCGCGAA
>CAYMSU010000782.1:0-1960 GCA_964393165.1 uncultured Enterobacteriaceae bacterium | reverse complement strand
GGGCCGCTGGCTCGCGCGGGTCGATGGCCGGGACGCCGCCGCGGAGCTGAGCGAGGCGGCGGCGGCGACGCTGCTGTGGCCCCTGACCGCGGCGGCGACGCAGCCCGCGGAGCTCCGGCTGGGCGGCGGGGACGACGGCGGCTGGGCGGTCCCGGCGACCCGGCCGGGTGCCGACGACGCCGACGTGTTCAAGTAACGACGCGTGGGCCGCCGGGCCACGACCCGATAGCCCCCGGCTCTGCCGGCGGGTTTGCTGCTCGATCGCGAATCGTCCCCCCCGGCAGAGCCGGGGGCCCACGGCGGACGCCGCGCCTGTGTGATGCGCGGGGTCTGCCCAGTTTTCGGGGCGGGATGCCTGAGGGCTAAGGTTGACGGGTCGCTGGCATGGGCGCTGGCGGCGTCGATCGTTGGTTGAAGAGCAGGAGGCTCGCCATGGCACGGACGGATCAGGTGGATGTCGCGGGGCTGAAGGCGGCGTTGGCGGACGACTTTGAGCGGATGGTGGCGGAGGTGGCGCGTGCGGTGGGGGGGGCGGGGGCGGACGACGTGATCGGGCACAGCGAACACGAGGTGCGGGAGGCGGTCGGGCGGTTGAGGTCGGCGGTGTTCGAGCGGAGCGTGCAGATGCGGATGGACGCCGCCGAGGCGTCTTTTTCCCCCTCCGCCGACGTTGAGGGGGCGGGGGTATCGGCTGGGTCGCAAGGGCCGGCGGAGCCGGGAGGTGCTGACGGTCAACGGCCCGGTGCGGATCGAGCGTGAACGGTTTGTGGTGCGGCGTGAGGGCGATCCGCACCGGGGCGTGGAACTCACGGCGTTGCCGCTGATCGGCGACGATCCGGCCTGCCGGTCGAAGGTGACCCGTGGCGTTCGCGAGTTGATGTGCCGGGTGAACCTCAACGCCCGCAGCTTCGCCGATGCCGCTGAACTGCTGGGCCACGCCGCGCAGGTGGGCAGCTCGGCCGAGCGTCTGCGGCAGGTCGTCGAGCGTGAGGGCAAGGCGGTGCAGCGTCTTCAGCAACGCGGCGAGGCGGGCCAACCGCCGCTGGCTCCGGCGTGGACGGCCGAGGACTGCCGGGTCGATGCCGCGGACGTGAATCAGCTGATGCTGCCCTACCGGCCGCTGCGGTTGTACGTCGGCTGCGACGGCGTGATGGTGCCGCGGGTCACCGAGGCCGAGAAGCACAAGCGACGCGAGGCGGTGAAGGCCAAGCGTCGCCGGCGTCGTCGCGAGAAGCCCGACGCGACACCCCCCAAGCCGCTGCCGCCCCGTCGCCCGGGGGCCGACCACGGCTGGAAGGGACTCAAGCTGGTGCACCACTACGACCAGCACGCCGAGCACTCGCACGTGTCGGCGACCAGCGCGAACCACCGTGTCGCAGGCGCGGTGATCGCCCGCGATGCCCGCAAGCTCAAGGCCTCGAAGGCCGACCAGCACGTGGCGCTGGTCGACGGCGCCCCGTGGATTCGCGCTCGCCTCGAGGGGGCGGGCCTGGGCCTCGACGCCATCGGCCTGGACTTCTACCACCTCGCCGAGCACGTCCACCACGCCCGCCGACAAGCCTTCGGCGAAGCCGATGCGCAGGGACACGCATGGGCCCGCGAGCTGCTGCACCTGGTCCGCGACCGGGGCTACGAGGCGTTCCGCGGCCGCGTCGTGGAAACCCGCCAAGCCCGCCGCGGCCGCCGGCGTCAAGCCCTCAGCGACCTGCTGGACTACGCCGCCGCCCGCGCCGACATGATCGACTACCCCCGCTTCCGCGACCACCACTGGCACCTCGGCTCAGGCCCCACCGAATCCGCCTGCAAACACATCCCCCGCCGTCTCAAAGGCCCCGGCATGCGATGGGACCGCCCCGGCGTCGACGCCACCACCCACCTCGCCGCCCTCCACCACAGCGCCCAGTGGCAGGCCTACTGGAATCGAGCCGCTTAGAACGTGACCCGGGAAATGGGCAGACCC
>CAYMSU010000781.1:0-1981 GCA_964393165.1 uncultured Enterobacteriaceae bacterium | reverse complement strand
TTACCTGCAGGCCGCCGCCTGGTTCGAGCGCTGGGGGTTCTGGCCCGTCCACGTCGATCCGGTCGCCCGGCGCCGCCGCCCGGATCCAGGCCCCTGCCGGTCCCGCCGGCTCGTGCAGCACCGCCTCGATCGTGAGCGTGCGCGTGGCCGCGTCGAACGCCCGCACCGTATAGCTGCGCCGCACCGGGCCCGCCGGGCCCTCCAGCAGCAGCTTGACGTAGCCGCCCTCCGCGCCCTCGGGGAAGTCCGCCAGGGCCTCCCCGCGCAGGTCGATGCGCTTGAGGTGCGGGGTGCGCTGCGCGGTGGCATGCACCGTCAGCGAGCGAGTGGCGCGCGTGCCCATGGGCCTCTCCCGGTGAGGCTCTCCCCGTACTGCGCGAGCCCTCGTGTTGCCCAGCCAACAAGGACATCCCGCGTTACCCAGCCGACCTGACACAGGAGGAAGCGTGTCGCTGGTGCCCGTCCATGGTGGTCTCGACCTGCCCGTCGACCGTGTGCTCAAGCTGTCCCGCCGCAAGGCCCTGATCGACGAGGCCGCCGGCCTGCCCAAGATCCTGGTCACCGAGGCCGACCTCGCCACCGTGCACCGCCTGGCCGACGGCACCCTCTCGCCCCTCACCGGCCCCATGAGCCAGGAGCAGTACCAGCAGGTCCTGAGCGAGAAGGTCGTGGTCTCCCAGGGCGAGCGCTACGCCTGGACCATCCCCGTCACCCTCCCCGTGACCGACGAGGAGGCCGCCAGCCTCCAGGTCGGCGGCCGGGTGGCGATCTATGGGCCCACCCGCGAGCTCGTCGCCGTGCTCGAGCTGCAGAGCCTGTTCGACTGGGACAAGGATGCCTACCTGAAGGCGGTCTACGGCACCGACCGCTACGACCACCCGGGCGGCCGGATCCTCACGAACGACGAGCGCACCAAGCTCGTCGGCGGCGATCTGTGGGCGCTTCCCCCCCGGCCGAACCCCGAGTACGGCCACCAGGTCGTCTCCCCGCGGATGACGCGCGCGATGATCGCCGACCGCCACTGGGAGAAGGCGCTCGCCTTCCAAACCCGCAACCCGCTCCACCGCGCCCACGAGTACGCCCTCGTCTACGGCCTCGAGCAGCTCACGCGCGAGGGCTACTACGCGGGCGCCGTCCTCAACCCGCTCGTCGGCGAGCTCAAGGGCGACGATGTGGATGCGCCCACCCGCATGCGCACCTACAACCGCCTGAAGGAGCGTCGGCTGCTCGGCGAGGGCGACGTCGACCCCGACCTGTGGGGCCGCGTCGGCTACGAGATCAACGACGTCTTCGAGCTCCAGGGCCTCGACATCAAGATGTTCTACGGCGGCCCGAGCGAGGCGGTGATGCACGCGATCTACCGCCAGAACCACGGCTTCTCCCACATCGTCATCGGCCGCAAGCACGCCGATGCCCCCTTCGAGGACGGCTCGGCCATCTGGGGCGACTTCGATGCCCACGCGATCTTCGACGACCTGCCCGGGCACCTCGCCATCGAGCCCATGAAGGTCGGCTTCGCGGCCTACTACGAGTCGATGGGCCGCGTGGACCTGATGGAGAACCACCCGAACGAAGACGCGTACTTCATCTCGGGCAAGAAGGTCCGGGCCATGCTGATGGCCGGCGAGACGCCGCCCGACAAGATCATGCGCCCCGACACGGCGGAGATCCTGATCGAGGCGTACAAGGGCCGCGCCCAGGGGTGATCGGGCTCGCCGTCGTCGCCGCGCTCGGCGGCACCCCGGCGGTTGCCGCGCCCCGGGCGACGTGTGCGGAGATCGGGCAGGCCGTGCGCCGGCTGTGGACCGCTCGCGCGGTCGCGCAGGACGTGGCCACGGCGTGGCCCGCCTGGGCGCCGGTGCTGCCCGGCGTGCGCTACCAGACCGCGAGCGGCCTTCGGCTGCGGATCGGCCGCGGGGAGGAGCCTGCCTGCGCCGACCTGCCCGTGTTCGATTCGGCCCTGGACTACGCCGCCCAGGGG
>CAYMSU010000780.1:0-1984 GCA_964393165.1 uncultured Enterobacteriaceae bacterium | reverse complement strand
CGACCACCCCCCCGGCACGTTCGACGGGGCCGCGCAGATGCTCGCGCTCCTCGCCGACTCGGAGCGGGCGCGCACCTGCTACGCCCGCCGGTGGTTCGAGTACGCGCTCGGTCGGCCTGCCGACGAGACCGATGTGTGCAGCCTCGCGCCCCTCGGTCAGCGGTTCGTCGACGGCGGCGGGGATCTCCGCAGCCTGCTCGTCGACATCGCGATGTCCGACGCATTCCGGTACCGTCGGCGCGAGCCCGCCGAAGACGGAGGTGATCCGTGAGCCCGTCCCGTCGCCAGCTCCTGCACTGGTCGGGCGCCGCGCTGGCGGCCCCCTTCCTCGCCTCTGGGGAGGCCCGGGCCCGCCCGACCCCCGAGGGCGCGCCCAAGCGCCTGATCGTGTTCCACCACAGCCAGGGGCAGGTGCTCTCGAGGTTCCTCCCCGTCACCACGGACCCTGGCTTCGCGCTACCCTACGCGCTGGCGCCGCTCGAGCCGTTCCGCGACCGCATGCTCGTGTTCGGGGGCCTCGACAACGTGATGCCCCGCTACAACCGCGTGGGGAACGCCCACGACAACGGCAACCTCACGCTGTTCCCGGGGGCTCCCTTCCTCGTCCAGGACGACGCCGCGCTGACCGCCGCGGGGCCGAGCTTCGAGCAGGTCCTCGCCGAGCGCATCGGGGGCGACACCCCGTTCGCGCGCCTCGACCTGGCCGCCGGGGGGCCGCGGGCCAACGGCATCGCCCGCCAGGACCGGTTCTTCTACGGGCCCTACGACCCCGTCACCGTCTTCAACGACCCCTTCGTGGCGGCGCTGCGCATCTTCGGCGACCAGACCCAGTCGCCCGCCGAGGTCGCGGCGGTCCGGGCCCGGCGCACGACCGTGCTCGACGCCGTCATGCAGAACTTCGCGTCGATGCGCGGGCGGCTGCCGGCCGCCGACCGGGAGCGGCTCGACGCCCACGAGGACAAGGTGGCCGCCCTGCAGGCGCGGATCACGCGCGGGCTCGGGACCTGCACCGCGCCGGAGGTCGCCCTGCCCCCCGGCTACGACTTCACCTACGACGACGCGGCGAGCGGGCCCGTGCTCAACGACATCCTGGTGGCCGCGCTCGCCTGCGACTACACCCGGGTCGCCACGGTCTCCTACCTCAACGGCCACGATCACGCGTTCCCGTGGCTCACCGAGCTGCACGGGGGCCCCATCGTGGGGCCGGGCTGGGACAACTGGCACGCGATGGTCCACGCCGACTTCCAGCCCGGCATGGAGCTCGTCTTTCGCTGGTACGTGCAGATGTTCGCGGATCTCCTCACCAAGCTGGACGCGGAGCTCGACGCGGACGGCGAGAACCTGCTCGACACGTCGCTCGTGCTCTACATGCCGGAGTTCTCGAGCGGCCGGCACTGGACGCGGGGGATCCCCGCGGTGGTGGCCGGGGGCATGGGGGGCGCTCCGATGGGCCGGTACCTCGACTACCTCGGCGGGAGCCTGGCCGACTTCGTGGAGGCGGGCGGGTACCTCGACTCCACGGCGACCACGAACCAGCTGTTCACCAGCATCTTCCGCGCGTTCGGGTTCTCCGACGAGAGCTTCGGGCACCGTCCGGACGAGCGCCCGTCGGGGATCCTCCCCGGGCTGTTCGGCTAGCCGGTGGCGTCTTCCCCTCCGACGGATCGCTGGCAAGGCGTGATCCTGCCCCTCGTCGCGAGCCTCACGCTGGGCCTCGCCCCGTTCTCGCCCGAGCCCCACCTCCTCGGCAAGCTCCGGTGGGTTGCGGGGGGCGCGGTCGGGATGGGGCCGATGGACTGGTTCGACCTCGTGCTGCACGGGGCGCCCTGGGTCTGGCTCGGCTACGCCCTGATCACCGCGGGGCTTTCGCGCTCGCCTGCACCGCCTTCGGATCCGTAAGCGGAGCCAGCTTGCTGGCGGAGCGCGCAACCGGACCTTCGGGCTTCGCCCTGCAGGCCGGTATGCGAGCGGAAGCCGGACCTTC
>CAYMSU010000779.1:0-1989 GCA_964393165.1 uncultured Enterobacteriaceae bacterium | reverse complement strand
GGTCAGTACCTCCCGCAGATGGACGAATCGAACCTCGCCTTTGACTCGAACGAGAGCCCGACCGTCGGCGGCGGCGTGATGGTCTGCCCCGAGCACGTCGACGGCGGGCGCGCCGGCTTCCTCGGCGTGACCTCGTCGTTGCTCGGCGTGACGGCGCCGCTCTTCGTGCCCCAGGCCCCGTTCCTGTCGCCCCTGCTGGAGCCCGGACAGCACGTGTACCGCGTCGACGCCACCTCTGAGGAGCTGTGCGCCTATGTCGTGCGAGAGGACGCCCAGACCGGGCGCACGCTCGACGTCAACGTCGTGTTCGTGGGCCTGGACGGGCTGGACGCCGCCTCGGCCCCCGCCGACGCCGACCTCGAGGTCGCGCTCGACACCCTGTCGGACATCTACGGCGCCGCGGGGATCACGCTCGGCGAGGTGCGGTTCGCCGACGCGGCGCCGCAGGTCGCCGACGACTTCGCGCTCATCGACGACCGCGCGGACATCGACGCGCTGATGGCGACGTCGACCGCCCCCGGCCGGAGCGACGACGCCTTGCTGTCGGTCAACCTCTTCGTGGTCGCCGCCATCGATCTCGAGAACTCGGGGGCCATCGGCATCAGCCAGGGCCTCCCGGGGCCCGCCGGCCTGCACGGCACCTCGGGGAGCGGCGTCGTGCTGACCGGCGAGTTCCTGCCGCTGGGCACGCGCGACAACCCCCAGCTCGGAGCCGAGCTCACCGGCGTCGTGATGGCCCACGAGATCGGCCACTGGCTCGGCCTGTTCCACACGTCGGAGCTCGCCGGGGGGGTCCAGGACCCGCTCGACGACACCCCCGGCTGCGACGACATCGCAGACCGCGTCGACAGCGGCGACCTCGGGGGGTGCCCGGACCGCCTCAACCTGATGTTCCCCGTCGCGGACGCAGCCGCCCGCGAGGTGACCGACGAGCAGGGGGCGGTGTTGATCGCGAACCCGGTGACGCGATGACGGTCGTGCTGCTGATGCTGCTCGGCTGCCGGGGCGCGCCCCCGCCGGGCCTCGTCCAGGAGCTCCGCGTCATCCACGAGGTGGCGCCGCTCGACGAGCTCCGCGAGCGCTACCCAGGCCTCGTGCACCACCTCGGCGCCCTGGCCCGGGACCCCGAGGCGGGCCCCCTGGTGCGCGACCGCGCGTGGGTGCTCCTCGCGGCGAGCCCCGAGCGCCAGGCGGGGGCGTGGGCGGCGGCGGCGGTGAGCGACCCCGAGGTGCCCGTCTCCACGCGGTACAAGGTGCTCCGCCGGCTGGCCGACGCGCACCCCGAGGCCGCGCTGCGTGCGCTCCCGGCGGCGAGCTGCCACGACGCGCGGCTGATCCGGCGGGGCGCGCAGGCTGCGCGGGAGGCGCTCCTCACCCACGGGCACCCCGTCCCGCCGACTCCGTGCGACGGCTGAGGGGCGGCTAAGCGCTCCAGCGGCGCACGGCCCGGGCCGAGCTCGTCCAGATCTCGTGAGCCAGGGCCTGGCGCCGCCGCTCCACCTCCCGCGGATCCGCCACCACGACGGCCGCGTGGACCTCCGCAAAGGACCTCGGGTTGCCGAGGATGGGAACGTCGTAGGTCGTGGCCCGGTTCCGCAGGTCGGTGTCCTCGTGGGCGCGCAGGAGCAGCGACTCCCCCGGCAGGAACACCGTCGTGAGGCGCTCCCCGGGCGCCCCGACCACCGGCGCGTCCGCCACCACCCGGTAGGCGCCCGCCCGTCGCGCCAGCCGGAGATCCACGACCGTGCTGCCCACGTCGAACGCGCCCTCCGCCACGAGCCGCCGCGCACGGGTGCCCACGCACACGGAGTCGACGATCCGGCCCGCATCGACCTGCACATCGACGAGCACGGACCCGCTCACCTCCACCTCGGGGCCCAGCCGTGTGGCCCCCGCGAGCAGGTTGCCCTCCTCCCAGGCCCAGGGGGGTCGGAAGGGGGAGCCGTTCACGTGGGCGTACCACGCGAGCACCGCGGAGCCGGCCAGGAT
>CAYMSU010000778.1:0-2015 GCA_964393165.1 uncultured Enterobacteriaceae bacterium | reverse complement strand
TAGGGACCCCACGCCCTACCATGTGCTGCTCTCTGAGCTGATGCTGCAGCAGACCCGCGTAGAGAC
The DNA here is from genome assembly GCA_964393165.1 of uncultured Enterobacteriaceae bacterium. Taxonomy (GTDB): domain Bacteria; phylum Myxococcota_A; class UBA796; order UBA796; genus DRPG01. Next base: position 1,949 of record CAYMSU010000778.1, on the reverse strand, counting down.
GGTGCTGCGGTACTTCGCGCGGTTCCTTGCGCGCTGGCCCACGCTCGACGCGCTCGCCGACGCCGAGGAGGACGAGGTGCTCAAGGCCTGGTCGGGGCTCGGCTACTACCGCCGGGCCCGCCACCTGCTCGCCTGCGCGAGAGCCGCTCGGGAGCGTGGAGGCCTTCCCGCAGCCCCGGAGGCCCTCCGTGAGCTCCCTGGGATCGGCCCCTACACCGCCGGCGCGGTCGCCTCGATCGCGTTCGGGGTCGCCACGCCGGTCGTCGACGGAAACGTCGAGCGGGTGATCAGCCGTGTGGACGCTCGCGCCGAGGACCCGCGCAAGGAGGGCCGCAAGCCCCTCTGGGCACGCGTCAGGGCGCTGCACGACGCTGCTGGCGAGGGCGCCCACCCCGGCGACCTCAACCAGGCGCTGATGGAGCTCGGTGCCACGGTCTGCACCCCGCGCCGCCCGCAGTGCGGCACGTGCCCCCTCGAGCCCGTCTGTCAGGCTCGCAAGCAAGGGGAGGTCGAGCGCTTTCCGGTCATGGCCAAGCGGCGGCCCCCACGCGAGGTGAGGGCGGTCTGCGGCCTGTGGTGGCGGGACGGGGGGCTCGTCATGGGCAAGCGCCCCGAGGGCCTGCTCGGTGGGCTGTGGGAGCCCATCGCCGTCGAGGTCGCGCCGGGGTCCCCCGCGAAGCCTCCTGACCAGCTCGTGGCCGCGTTTCGCGACCGGTGCGGCGCCTCGGTGGAGATCACCGGGCATCGCGGGGAGGTCACCCACGTCTTCACCCACCGCACGCTGCGGATGTCCGCCTACGACGTTTGCGGCCAGAGCTCTCCCCGGCGGGGAGCCTACTACGATGAAGTGGCGACGGTGCCCGACCCCGAGTCCGTGGCGCTGTCGACCCTCGCCCGCAAGATCCTCGCGCTGCCTCCACAGCTCGCGCTTCCGCTCGCCGCGGAGCGTCCGTCGGGCGGCGAATCACCATAGAGAGCACTGACGGGAGCCTTCCATGCCGACCACCGCCGTGGTGATCATCGGGGACGAGATCCTCTCGGGCAAGTTCACCGACGAGAACGGTCCCTACCTGATCCGACGGCTCCGGGAGCTCGGCGCGGACCTCGCGCGCATGGCGGTGATCGGCGACGAGGTCGAGGACATCGCTCGCGAGGTCCGCGACTGCGCGGCGCGGTACGACCACGTGCTCACCACCGGCGGCGTAGGCCCCACGCACGACGACCGCACGCTCGAGGGGGTCGCGGCCGCCTTCGACGTTGCCCTCGAGCTGCGCGGAGAGCTCTCCGATCTGCTCGACCAGTTCGGGCTCGAGCGCAACGAAGCGAACCTGCGCATGGCCACCCTGCCGGTGGGGGCCACGCTCGTCGACTCTCCCAAGTCCTCGTTCCCAGTCGTCCGCATGCGCAACGTCTGGGTGTTCCCCGGCATCCCGTCGCTGATGCACAAGAAGTTCGAGGACGTCGCGCACGCCTTCGCGGGCGCGCCGCTGCACCGCTCGCGGCTCTACTGCTTGCAGCTCGAGTCCGAGATTGCGCACGAGCTCGCCGCCACCCAGGTGGCGTTCCCTCAGGTGGCGATCGGCAGCTATCCTCGGTGGGGCGAGTCCTTTCGCGTCATGGTGAGCCTCGATTCCCGGGATCCGGATGCCCTCGCTGCGGCTGAGGCGTCCCTCCGCGGCAAGCTCCGTCTCGTCGATAAGGAGGGCGGGTAAGAGCTTGTCGTCGGGCCTCGGGGCCGCGGCCCGGCGGAGCATGGGTAGATAGACTTGACTTGGCTTCGCGAGCCTCTCCTGAACTGACGGGGTCCCTTGCCCACCTCCGACACCACAGCCGACACTCGGGCCGACGGCCGAGCCGAGCACGGCGGCCGCGGCGACCACCCTGCCGAACGCTCCGCCACCTTCGCGCTGTACGCCACCGCGAGCTTCCACGGGGAGGTCGTGGAAGAG
>CAYMSU010000777.1:0-2029 GCA_964393165.1 uncultured Enterobacteriaceae bacterium | reverse complement strand
GGACCTGGCCGACGCCAGGGAGGGAGGGGCCTGATGGGCCAGATCGTGTTCGGCGCGCTGGCGCCGCATCCGCCGCACCTCGTGTATGCCGAGAACCCACCGCAGAACGAGCCCGAGGCCGAGTGCGGCTGGGAGACGCTGCGCTGGGGCTACGAGCGCATGCGCAAGGCGCTCGCGGGCATCGACTACGACACCCTCGTGGTGCTGTCGCCGCACTGGCAGACCTACGTGGGCACCCACTTCCTCGGCGTGCCGCACTTCGAGAACCTGTCGGTCGACCCCGTGTTCCCCAACCTGTTCCGGTACCGCTACGAGCTCGACGTCGATGTGCCCCTCGCCGAGGCGATGTGCGAGGAGGCCCGCGCGCGGGGCCTCGTCACGAAGATGATGCGCAACCCCGACTTCCGGGTCGACTACGGCACCCTCGTGAGCTGCCACCTGACCGATCCGGAGTGGCGCAAGCCGATCGTGTCGATCAGCTCCCAGCGCTCGACCGCGTTCTACTCGGTCGACGTCATGCAGGAGCAGATGATCACGCTCGGCAAGGCCACGCGGGCGGCGATCGAGGCGAGCGACCGCAAGGTCGTGCTGCTCGCCAGCGAGTCGCTGTCGCACCGCCACTTCGTCCGCGAGCCCGACGTGGTCGAGGACATGTCGCGCGAGCACATCACCAACCACCACCAGTACCTGTGGGACATGAAGCTCATCGAGCTCCTCCGCACGGGCCGCACCCAGGAGGTGGTGGACGTGATGCCCGAGTTCACCGAGCACGCGGTGAGCGAGTCCGACTCGGGGGCGCTCACCTGGCTGCTGGCGGCGCTCGACTTCCCCACCTACGAGGCCGATCTGTACGGCTACGGCACCGTGATCGGCACCGGCAACGCCGTGATGGGGTGGGCGCCGTGAGTGTCGTGTACGGGCTGCTGGTGCCCGGCCTGCCCCAGCCGCTGCTCACGCCCGATGCGAACCCGGGCTACCGCCGGCTCGCCGATGCGTTCGAGGCCGCGCGGCAGGCGCTCCTCGCGGCCCGGCCGGAGCGGCTCGTGGTCTACAGCACGATGTGGCCGTCGGTCATCGGGCACCAGATCCAGGCCGATCCGCAGCCCGAGTGGGTGCACGTCGACGAGCTCTTCCACGAGCTCGGCTCGATCCCCTACTCCTTTCGCATCGACGCGGCGTTCGCCGAGCGGATCCGCGACGCGGCCGAGGCTCGGGGGCTGCACGCGCGGACCGTGGCCTACCACGGGTTCCCGATCGATACGGGCTCCGTCGTCGCGCTCAAGCTGCTGAACCCCGACAACGCCCTGCCCGCGGTGATCCTGTCGAGCAACGTCTACGCCGACCGCGCGGAGACCATCGTGTTCGGCAAGGCCGTGCGCGACGCGATCGACGCCGAGGACGCCCGGGTGGCCGTGGTCGTGGTCGGCACACTGTCGAACCGGCTGTTCACCGACTGGATCGATCCCGCCGAGGATCGGATCCACTCGCTGAAGGACGAGGAGTGGAACCAGAAGCTGCTCGAGTTCCTCGGCGAGGGCCGGCTGGAGGACACGGCGCAGCTGTCGCGAGAGATCCACCGGCAGATCCGGGTCCACAAGGTCGTGAACTTCAAGAGCATGTGGTTCTGGTCGGCGGTCATGGGGCAGCACAACCACTACGACGGCCAGGTCTTCGCCTATGCGCCGCTGTACGGCACGGGCGGAGCGGTCGTGGGCCTCGCGCCGTCGGCCGGGGGGGTCGGCCTCAAGGAGTTCGACGAGGACGACGTGGAGACGTTCAGCGGGGACCGCGACGTCCTCGGGTGAGCTCACGGGGGCAGCGTGAACCCGCCGGCGAGGATCGGCACCCACGTGCCCGCCCCCGAGACGCGCACGGGCTCCGCGACGAGCTCCACCTGCGTGCCCGAGGGCAGGACGCACACCGCGTCGGCCTCCTCGGGCTCCCCGCCGGCGGCCGGCGGCCGCGCGTAGACGAGCCGGATCCGACTGGCCAGGTGCCTGCTTCCCCCGTGGAGCGCACCCTCACTGCC
>CAYMSU010000776.1:0-2033 GCA_964393165.1 uncultured Enterobacteriaceae bacterium | reverse complement strand
CCAGCGCGGTGCTGGTGCCCCTGGCCGCCGCCGCGCTGCTCGTCGCGCAAGTCGGAGACCCCGCGGCCCCCGGCGCGCCCGACCAGCCGATGCACAGCCCCAGCGGCGAGAACCCGAAGGGCGCCGCCCGGGCCGAGCCCGAGCTGTACGTCTACCGGCAGACGCGCGGGGAGGTGATCACCATCCCCAAGAACACCGTGCTGCGGCCCCGGGATCTGGTCCAGCTCGGCTACCGGCGGGGCCCCGCGCGCCACGGCGCGATGGTGAGCATCGACGGCCGCGGCGAGGTCACGCTGCACTTCCCCGACGACGGGGACACCACGCTGCGCAGCGGGCGGCAGGTGCTGCCCCACGCCTACCAGCTCGACGACGCGCCGGACTTCGAGCGCTTCCTGTTCGTGACGGCCGACGAGCCCATCGACGTGCCCACCGTGGTGCGCGCGGCCGAGGTGGCCGCCGCCAGCGGCGCGCCCCGCACCGCCCCGCTGTCGCTGCCCTCCGATCTGGACCAGCAGGACTTCACCATTCTCAAGGACGTACCCTGATGTCGCTTCCCCTCCTGCTCGCCGCGGCCGGCGCCGCCGCGCAGTCCCCGGGGACCGCCGAGGTCCACCGGTTCGGCCTCCTCGTGGGGGCCAACGACGGAGGCGCGGAGCGCGTCCTCCTCAAGTACGCCCACCAGGACGCCCGAAACGTGGGCGCGATCCTCTCCGAACTCGGCGGCGTGGACCCCACCAACCGGGTGCTCCTGCTCGATCCCGATGCGGAGGGCCTCGACGCGGCCCTCGGACAGCTCCGCGAGCGCGTAGCGGCGCAGGAAGGGCGAACCGAGGTCTTCTTCTACTACTCGGGGCACTCCGACGAAGAGGGCCTGATGCTCGGCCGGGACCACTTCCCCTACGCCGAGCTGCGCGCGGACCTCGAGGCGCTGCCCTCCGACGTCCGCGTGGCGATCCTGGACTCCTGCGCCTCCGGCGCGATCGTGCGGGCCAAGGGCGGCCGCCGCGTGGCGCCGTTCCTCGTGGACCAGTCCAACCAGCTCGACGGCTTCGCGATCATCACGTCGAGCGCGGCGGACGAGGTGGCCCAGGAGGCCGACCGCATCGGTGGATCGTACTTCACCCACTACCTGGCGACGGGCCTGCGGGGCGCGGCTGACATGTCGTCGGACGGCCGCGTGACCCTCGACGAAGCCTACGCCTTCGCCCACCAGGAGACGCTGGCGCGCACCGAGCGCAGCCAGTACGGGCCCCAGCACGCGAACCGGGGCGGCGGCCTCGACGGGCAGGGCCAGCTCGTGCTCACCGACCTGCAGCTGACCTCGGCGAGCCTCGTGCTCGAGGAGACCCTCGCGGGCCGCGCGCTGATCCGGGACGACGACGGGGATCTGGTGGCGGAGCTGCTCAAGCCCCGCGGCCGGGCGGTCGAGCTCGGGCTCGGCGCGGGCGTGTACGAGATCGTGTTCACCGTGCCGGACACCGAGGTCTACGAGGGCCACTACGCGGTGGCCACGATCACGCTGACCACGGGCGCGTCCACGCTGCTCGGCCCGGACGACCTGACCTGGTACGACAGCGAGGAGTCGGTCGCGCGGGGGGATCGGCCTCCTCGCGCCGTCGTCACGCCGCGCACGACCACCGGGGTGCGGCGGGTCCGGGCGCAGCTCGCGCCGGGGCTGCCCGGGCCGCTCCGCGAGGGCACCGACGGCCTGCTCTTCGGGCTGGCGGGCGCAGGCACGAACCAGCTCGACGGGCTCGCGATGGGGCTCGGCTTCGTCGCGGTGGACGGGGTGTCCAGCGGCGCCGCGCTCAGCCTCGGCTTCAACGCCGCGCGGCGGGTCGACGGCGCCCAGCTCACGGTGGGGGTGAACGCGGCGAGCTCCGACGTGCAGGGGGTCCAGGCCGCCGCCGGGGTCAACGTGGCCGGCGGCTCCGTCGACGGGATCCAGGCAGCGGCCGGCGTGAACATCGCGGGCGGCGCGGTGAGCGGCAGCCAGCTGTCCGCGGGCGTGAACCAGGCGGTCGGCGACGTCC
>CAYMSU010000775.1:0-2033 GCA_964393165.1 uncultured Enterobacteriaceae bacterium | reverse complement strand
TTAAGCCCTAGTGCGCCGATGGTACTGCAGGGTTTCCCTGTGGGAGAGTAGGTATCGCCGGCCCCTCCTCCCCCGTTCATTCGGGGTCGCGGCCCGTCCAGCTGGCTGGGCGGGCCGCGATGCTCAGGCACGTGATGCCGGGTGCCCAAGTGCCGATCGCACACGCTACACTCGTCTCGGGGGAACGGTCCTCGGGGGAACGGAGAGCGCATGCGCGTGCTGATGGTTGTCTCGTGCCTCGCGGCCTGCTCGAGCGAGAAGGGCATCCGCGTGAACGTGCCCTCGTTCCCCAACTCGCGGCCGCTCGCCGTCGAAACGCCGTCACAGAGCGACCGCATCGTGCAGGTTCCGATCCCCCAGGTCGATGCGCTCTTCGTGGTCGACAACTCCTGCTCGATGCTCGAAGAGCAGGAGGCGCTCGGCACCAATTTTCCTGCGTTCCTGCAGTGGTTCGCGGAATCTGAGCTCGACTACCACATCGGCGTCGTGTCCACCGACATGAACGACCCGCTCCACACAGGCCAGCTGCAGCCGGGGCTCGATGAGCTCTGGATCGAAGAGGACACCGCGTACGCAGATGCGGTGTTCGCGGACATGGTCTCCCTGGGCATCGAGGGCCATCCTCGCGAGAAGGGCCGTGCCGCCGCGTTCACCGCCGTCGAGCTTCTGGCCGACAAGGCGAACGCGGGATTCGTGCGTCGTGACGCGGGGCTGCACATCACCATCGTGAGCGACGAAGACGACGACTCCGGATCTTCGCCGATCACCCGCGACGAGTTCGTCGAGTATCTGCTCAACGCTCGCCAGGGCTCACGCATGGTGTCGTTCAGCTCCATCGTCGGGCCGAGAACGGGCTGTGCGCAGGCCGAGGAGCCTGGTACCGACTATCTCGCGGTCACGTCCCAGGTCGGCGGGGTGAGCTGGCCCATCTGCAGTCCGGACTGGACCACGGTGCTCGAGGACCTCGGGTTCCTTGCCGCGGGGCTCTCCCGCGAGTTCTTCCTGTCGCGCGTCCCTGTGCCGGGCACGGTCGAGGTCAAGGTCCAGACAGACGGAGTGGTGCGGACCTTCGAGGAAGGCACGGACTGGGCGTACGTCGAGGGCCGGAACAGCGTGGAGTTTGTGGAGTACCTCCCACCCCCCCTCGCCGTCGTTCTGCTCGACTACGACATTCTTGCAGGGCAGGCGTCGATCGAGGGCCGCGACTGAGCGCACTCAACCTGGCGCGCGCCCGATCCGCTCGAGCCAGCGCACATCCTCGAGCATCCTTGCCGCGCCGCGGATCGCACAGTGCTCGGCTGCCTCTGGCTGCAGCACCGGCATCGCGGTGTCGTGGCGCAGCACCGCATCGAGTCCCCGCAGCTTGCTGGTTCCGCCGCACGTCCACAGTCCCCGCTCCACGATGTCGCCCGCGAGCTCTGGCGGAACCTGACCCAGCGTGTCCCGGAGCACCCGTCGGATCCTCGACACCGGCTCCTCCAGCGCGTCGGCCAGGCCCTCTGCGTCGACCTCGACCTCCTCAGGATGGCCCGTGGCTTCGGCCCGACCGCGCACGCGCCACCGCAGGTCGGCGTGCACGCTGGGCGTGAGCGACGCCACCTGGATCTTCAGCTCCTCGGCGGCGCGCTCGCCCACGGCGACCCCGCGCTCCCGCCGCACCCAGTCCACGATCGACGCGTCGAGGGCGTCTCCGGCCACCGGGACCGACCCCCGCACGACGATTCCGCCGAGGCTGAGCACGGCCACCTGTGTGCGGCCTGCCCCCACGTCGATCAGCAGCGACCCCACGGGCTCGCGGACCGGGAGATCGGCGCCCGCGGCCGCCGCCAGGGGCGCCGGCACCAGCGTGACGCTCACCGCCCCCGCCGCCTTGGCGCAGTCGTGCACGGCGGCCCGCTCCTGCGCATCCAAGCCCGTCGGCACGCACACCACCACGCGGGGGCGCCGCAGACCGAGGAGCGGCACCCGCCGGAGCAGCGCAGCCAGTAGGCGCTCGGTCGCCGCTCTCAACGCGCATCATCGGCCGCACCGCG
>CAYMSU010000774.1:0-2039 GCA_964393165.1 uncultured Enterobacteriaceae bacterium | reverse complement strand
GCTGGGGAGGGAGGAGGGACAACCCCCTCCGGGGTACCTGCAACGCGGCCGTGCTCGGGGCTCTTTCGGACGCCGCCAGGTCCTCGGCAATCCCCTGCGGGGGCCATCCCCCCTTCCTTGGGCACGGCGCGTGTGTCGGGATTGCCGAGAGGAGGCGATCGCGATTCGCGATCGGTCGTCTATCGCACGAAGGTGCGCGGGTCGTGGGGGCGGACGTCGATGTGGAAGTGGTCGCGGTGGCCCGCGCCGTAGTTCGGGGTGAGCACCGTGTGGAAGGCGCCCGTGTCCGACAGGTCGCAGGCGAAGCCGAGGAGCGTCCTCGCCCGCGGCGACAGGGGGGAGCTCGCCTCGAGCAGGGCGGGGTCGCAGGTCTCGCGGTCGGGGGTGGCGAGGAAGTCCCGCTCCACGCTGAGCCACTGATCGGCCGGGCCCTCCCCAACCTCGAGGGGCTCGGCGACGCGCACCCTGTGGACGTCGAGGGCCATGCCCACCGCGTGATAGCTGTAGACCGGCCGCCGGCGGTACCCCGAGCAGACGGCGACGTGGGTGATCCCGTGGCGCGCGGCCACCCGGGCGAGGACGGGCAGACGCGTGGCCAGCTCGCAGGACATCACGAGCGCGCTCCGACGGTGCATCGTGATGGCCACCCCGCCGACGGAGCCGCGAAAGATGAGGGGCACCGGCACGCGCCGGAAGGCGCGCGTGGAGGGGTCCTCGGGGACATACTCGCGTACCGGGAGCTCGAGGCGGCGCGCCTCGGCGAGGCACTCCGAGGCATGGCGCACGCGGAGCTCGTCGTAGGGGTTCACGCGCCAGCGGCCGAGGGGGACCGTCGCGCGGTACGGGGGGAGGGTGCGAGGCCGGAGGCGTATCCACTCGGCGGCGCGCATCTCGAGGCTCCTGCCAGAGTACGGGGCGGCCACCTCGGGGCGCGGCGGCGCTGCCCGCAGCGCGGCGGCCACCCGCGGGTCCCGAGCCTCCTCCGGCGTGCGGGGGATCCGGCGCCGGAAGCGTCGGTCCCGCGCCCGGGAGGCGGGGGAGCCGGCGAGCGCGGGGGCCGAAGCCGCAGAGCCGGAGGTCTCGGCCGAAGCGGGGAGGTCGAAGGTCACGAGCAGGAGCAGCAGCGGGACGCCGCGGGCCATGGAGGGGAGCATACTCCGGCAGCGGGGCGGGGAGTCGCCCGTGGGCGGCTCAGTAGTAGACGCCCTCCATGCAGGCACCCCAGCCGGTGCCCATGGCGTTGCAGCGCCGGACGCCGTGGCCGCAGTAGGCCTCGCACGCCCGGGTCGTGCCCGGCACGCAGACCTGGCGGTAACCTGCGGTGACTCCGGGGGCGTAGTAGCGGACCGGGGTGACCACGGGCGACGGGGTTCGATACACGTACGACGCGGAGCGGTAGACCACCACCGGCGCGGGACGGCTGACCACGACCGGCGCCGGCTGCACCACCACCGGCGTCGGCTGCGTGACGTAGACCGGCGCGGGCTGCGCCACCGTCACCGGCTGCGGATGGGCCACGGAGTGGGTGGGCCGGATGACGCACGCCGTGCCGAGCAGCCCCAGCGTGGTGATGAGCGCAAGCGACCTGATGGTTCGTGCTGTCTTCATGATGCCTCGCCCCCGATGTCCTGGTTACGACGCACGAGGGAGCGAGAAGTTGTGGCGGATCCTCGGCCCGGTGCTCTTTCTTTCCGGTGGGTGGCTAACCAGCGGAGATCACGAGGGGGAGATCACTCGGTCGGGGCCGCGTCCCCGGGATCTCCCGCGTCCCCGTGCCCGGTCGCGCGGCCGGCCGAGGGCCACCCCGTGCCCCCGTCGATGAAGAGGAGCCCGCTCGGGGGGAAGGCCTCGAGGGGCAGCTCGGCCCCGCCCCGCTCGTCGAGGAGCTGCTGCTCCGCCGAGCGGGGAGGCGGCGGGAGGGTCGACAGGTAGGCGAGGGCGAGGGCGGCGAGGCCGAGGGCCGCCGCCGAGGCGAGGACGCCGACGAAGAGCTGCCGCCCGGCGCTCGGCGTGACGTCCCGGCGCGCGCCGGCGAAGGC
>CAYMSU010000773.1:0-2041 GCA_964393165.1 uncultured Enterobacteriaceae bacterium | reverse complement strand
GGGCGCCAGCGGCTCCGCCGCGAACCTGCCGACCCCGACGAACCGCCGCCGCGCATCCAGGATCCCCCAGGGGCCCCACACCTCGGGGTCCAGCGCCTTCGGTAGCAGCGTGAGGGTGCGCGGCGCGGCGGTGCCCAGGGTGACCAGCTGGCGGACCGTGGGGCGCCGGGGGAGCTGCGAGACGACCTGCGTGAACAGGCTCCGGGCGGCCAGGAACGGCTTGCCGCTCCGCTCGAGCACCGCCTGGGGGGCCCCGAACCAGGCGAGCAGCGTGCCGATCGGCAGGGGCTGCTCGGCGCCGGCGGCCTCCGCGAGCAGCGATCCCTCGTCGGCGCGCGACAGCGCCAGCCGCAAGCGGGTGAGCGGCCACCGCTGCCCCGCGAACGGGACCCGCGCCTGCGCCGCCTCGAACACCCGGGCCCCCCCCGTGCGCTCCGTGCGGAACGCGTAGCGCAGCACCTCGTGGCCGCGCCGCGCGAGGGCCCACCCGATCCCGCGGTCGCCCTCGTCGGCCTGGTCGATCTCGGCCACGTCGAGCGTGAACCCGACGAGGCCGGCCGCGTCGATCGCGCCGATCATGGCCGGATCCTCGATCCGCGGACGGACCAGCCGGAACCGGTCGGGCAGCCCCTCGGGAGCGGGCTCGATCGTAATCGGGACCGCCGGGGTGGCCGCGAACCGCTCGTGATCCGCCCGGTAGGTCAGGCTCAGGGTGACCTCGCGCGAGCCCGGCGTGAGGTCGGCGGGCACGAGGTGCAGGTAGTTGCCCTCCGCCGAGCCGATCAGCGCATGGTCCCACGCCGACGTGGACTCCGCGGGCATCTCGACCGTGGCCGCGCGGACCCCCTCGTCCTCACCTGCGTGGACCACGCGAAGCGACACCACCTCCCCCGCCGTGACGCGCGGGGCCGGCGGCTCGAGCGCGAGCCCGGGACCCGGGAACGGGGGCGGCGAGAGCCAGCCGCCGGGGTCGGCGCCGTAGACGTTCCACGGCAGGTACACGACCTCGCCGGCCAGCGACGTCACCACCAGGCCGTACTGGCCCAGGGAGACCCCGGTGAGCGCCCGGGCGGCGCCCGCCGGCGCGTGGGGCCACGCCTCCCACGTGCCCATGAGCCGGCCGCTCGGCTCGAAGCCGTGGACCTGCCCGCCGGCGGTCGCGACATAGATCACCGGCGGCTCGTCGCCGATCACAGGGGCCACGTAGAGCGGCGCTCGCGCCGTGCGCTCCCAGATCACGGCCCCGTCGGCGGCCAGCCGGACCACCCGCCCGTCGGCCGTGCCCACCACCCAGCCGTCCTCGAAGGCGGTCACGCCGTCGAGCACCGGACCGGCGAGGGACCGCGACCAGCGCAGGGAGCCGTCCTCGACCGAGATCGCGCGGACCTCCCCGCCCCAGGTGCCCACCACTGCGGTGGTGCCGTCGGACGACAGCGCGGGGGCCCCGGACACTGCGTTGCCGAGCGGGGTGCGCCAGCGGAGCTCCCCGGTGCGGGCGACCAGGCTGTACAGGTGCATGTCGAGCCCGGGCACGAGCAGCTGCCCGTCCCCGTCGGAGACCGCCAGCGCGCGCACCGGCAGGCCGGTGGGCGTAGCCCAGCGGAGCGAGCCGTCTGCCTCGAGGGCGTACACGTAGAAGTCGTCGTTGCCGATCACGATCAGCCCGCCGCGGTCGAGCCCCACCGGGGCGCCGAACGCCCGGGTGCCGGCCAGCGAGATCGTGGGCTCCTCCTCGGTGAGCGCATAGCGCCAGGCCTCGCGGCCGTCGGGGGTCAGCGCGGTCACCGTGCCGCTCGCGGAGGCGACGATCAGCCGCCCGTCCCGGGCCAGGGCGGGGCTCGCGCGGAGCGCGCCGTCGACCCGATGGGTCCACCGCACCTCGCCCGTCCGCAGGTCGAGCGCGTGGACCCCGCCCTCGAGATCGCCCACGGAACGGTCGCCACTCGGATCCGCGCCCAGGCGGCCAGGCATGAGCTCGCCCAGCTCGCCACCGTCCGCGACGCCGAGAGCCCCTGCCTTGCCCTCCATCGGACGCTGGCCG
>CAYMSU010000772.1:0-2048 GCA_964393165.1 uncultured Enterobacteriaceae bacterium | reverse complement strand
GGGTCACCGACAACCTCGTGACCGAGGACGGCGGCGCCTTCTTCCTGGCCGGGGCCGCCAACGAGGATACCGTGCTCACGCTCGAGCGGAGCCTGTTCGCGGCCAACGAGTCGCTCGAGGGCCTCGGGGGCGCCCTGTTCGCGTTCCGAAGCGTCGAGGGCACCATCGACAACGTGATCTTCAGCGACAACCTCGCCGACCGCGGCGGCGTGCTCGCGGCGTCCGACTCGAGCAAGCCCCGCGATGCGCTCACGCTGCGCCACGTCACCGCCACCTTCAACGAGGCGGTCACCGCGGGCGCCTTCGTCTACGTCGACGACGCCGAGGAGGTCGAGGTCGTGGTCGAGAACAGCATCGTGTGGGAGTCGCAGGGCGCTGCCGCAGTCACCGAGAGCGACCGGCCCGCCAACCCCGGCACCTACCAGCAGCGGTTCACCCTGTTCGCCGACAACGCCGAGGGCAACTACGCGCTGGACATCATCTCGGTCCCGACCGACGGCGTAGACGGCAACGTGATCGACAACGGCACCCCGGCCTTCGTGGACGTCAGCCAGGGCGGCTGGGCCACGGCCGACTGGAGCCTGCTCACCGGCTCGGCGGCGATCGATGCCGGCGACGGAGATCCCGACCCCGACGGCAGCCCCCCGGACCTCGGGGCGTTCGGCGGGCCCCTCGGCGACTGGGCCCCGTGATCGCGCGAGGCTGACAGACCCGCCTCGCAATGCTATTCACCTCCCCGCTCGCGTACCTGCTGGTGCTGCGTAGCGACCCCCGCTGTAGCAAGGAGGGAGGCCCCGTGTTGCGAGCAACGCCGGACAGTCCCCGCATGTTCGAGAGCGACGTTCTCGACTTCTTCTCACGCATCCCGGCCTGGGTCGTGCCGGTCATCTACGTGCCCGTCGTCGCGGCGTCCCTCGTGCAGGGCGCCAGCGTCGGCGTGTCGTACGGCGGGCTGCTCGCACAGTTCGCCGCCGGCTGGCTCGTGTGGACACTGATGGAGTACTGGCTGCACCGCACCGTGTTCCACTGGGTTCCCAAAGCCCCGTGGGGGGAGAAGTTCCACTTCTACCTGCACGGCGTGCACCACCAGTGGTTCAAGGACAAGCTGCGGCTCGTCATGCCGCCGGCGGTGAGCGTCTCCGTGGCCGTCGCGGTGTACGGGCTGCTGTGGGGTGCGGCCCAGCTGCTCGCCCCGACCGTCTCGCCCACGTGGGTGTGGGGCGCATTCGCGGGGATCGTGTTCGGGTACATGTTCTACGACATCACCCACTACTACATCCACCACTTCAAGCCGCGGACCTGGATCGGCCGGGCACTTCGGGCGCACCACAACAAGCACCACCACAACCCGAAGTACAAGGACCTCAAGTTCGGGGTCAGCACCACCCTGTGGGACCACGTGTTCGGCACCTACGAGGTCCCGAAGAGCGAGCGCAGCCAGTGATCCAGGAGGTGCTCGCCAACATCTCGGAAGAGCACCGGGCGAGGTTCCACGGCTTCCTGACCGATCCCCAGGAGCCCGCCGCCAAGCTGGAGCGCGAGCTCGACCAGTACGTGTCGCTGATGCGCGCGATCGCCCCGCGGGTCGTGGGCGTCGATGCCGTGCTGATCGAACAGCTCGCCGAGGTGTGCCGCACGCTGCTGCACCTGCCGAGCCCCCACGCCCAGGCCGCCACCGTGGTCAACGCGGCCACCCGCTACTTCCTTCGCAAGGAAGCGGACTACGACGAGAACACCGCAGTGCTCGCGTTCAACGACGACGTCGAGGTGATCAACGCGGTGAGCAAGGCGGTCGGCCGGCCCGACCTCGTGGTCGACCGCCGCCGCTCGTGAGCCGCGGCGCATGAGCGAGGCGCCCGCGCGGATCGAGGCGGCGCTCACCCTCGCCCGTCAGGCCCGCGCCGACGGTGATCTCGCGCGGGCCCGCGAGACCTTCCGGAGCGTGGCCGACGACGCGCAGGCGCTGCCGGCCGAGCACCCCGTGCGCCAGCTGTGGACCTGGCGCCTCGCCAAGGTCGAGCACGATCTGGGGGCCCCGCGGCGGGCCC
>CAYMSU010000771.1:0-2050 GCA_964393165.1 uncultured Enterobacteriaceae bacterium | reverse complement strand
GTCGCGCTTCCGGTGCCCGACGCGCCGGAGCCCTTCGTCGGCGTGGATGACGTGGCCGATGTCGCGGTGGCCGCGCTCACCGAGCCCGAGCGCCACGACGGGCAGCTCTACGAGGTCACGGGGCCCCGGCTGGTGCGGCTGTCGGAGGCCTGCGCCATCGTCGGGCAGGCATGGGGCCGCGAGGTCGGCTTCGTGTCCGTGGCCCCCGACGCCTATGTCGCGGGCCTGGTGGCGGCAGACGTGCCGCCGGGCCTCGCGCGGTTCCTGGCGGAGCTGTTCGCCCTGACGCTCGACGGCCGCAACGCCTCGGTCACGGACGGCGTCTGGCGGGCGCTGGGGCGGCCTCCCCGAGACCTCGCGGACGTGGCCCGCGAGGCGGCGGCGGCCGGCGCCTGGGGGACCGCATGACCTGGCTGCAGCTGGGCATGCTCGCGCGGGAGCGGTCACGGCGGGGATGGGTGCGGGCATGGCCTACGTCTTCTCGACGGGCGTGATGCAGGCGCTCGGGCAGCTCCCGCCGGCGGAGGCGGTGCGCGCGATGCAGGGGATCAACGAGGCGGTGATCAACCCGCGGTTCCTGGGGGTGTTCCTGGGCACGGGGCTGTGGCTGGCGGGGCTGTCGGCAGGCCACCTGCTCACGCCGGGCCAGGCGACGAATCCGTGGTTGCTGGCGGGCACGGGGGTGTACGTGGGAGGGATGGTGCTGGTCACGATCGGCGGGAACGTTCCGCTGAACGATGCGCTGGCGGGGCTCGATCCCGAGGCGCTGCCCGACCGCGCCTGGGCCGCCTACGCCCGCCCGTGGCTCGTCTACAACCACCTGCGGAGCCTGGCGGGGGCAGTGGCTGCGGGGCTGCTGGTGGTGGCGGCGATGCGCTGACGGCGGGCCGAGGCGGGGCCCCCGGGTGCGCTTGCCCCCCGGCCCCCCTCGGTGCGTCGCGGAGCGCGGACCGAGCGCCAGGAGCAGCGCCACTCCTGCCTGAAGTCAGAGCCATGCGTCGATGTCGCGCCGGCCGTGGGTCACGGGCCTTGTCCGAGCGTGTCCGGAGGCTCCTCGCGGCCGTCGGCCGGGGGTTACCCGAGGGCCGCGGAGGCGACGACATGTGGCTGTGGCTGGCATCCCTCGGGCTCGCGGCAGACATCCCCCTCGTGGTGCTGAGCGAGCGCCCCGGGACCCCGCTCGTGACCTACGACCGCGCGCGGGAGATCCGCAGCGCCGAGCCCGTCTGCCGCCTGCCGTGCAAGCTCACGCTGCCCGAGGGCACCCACAAGCTCGCGGTCGTCAATCCCAAGGGGCGCCCCCAGGCCATGGCCCGGCTGAAGCTCGGCGAGCAGACCGCGCAGCCCGTCGTGCTCGAGCACCGCACGACCCGCACGTGGGCGCTCGTGACCTACGCCGTGCTCCAGGTAGGGGCTGGGGTGTCCCTCGCCGCCGCCGGGGGGGCCGGCCAGACCTGCTTTCTGTACGAGCCCGGGGGCGCGCTCGCGGACTCCGGGCAGCTCGCCCAGTGCCGGTCCGAGGGCGCCGCCGATCGCGCGCTCGGACTCGCCGCCTTCGGGGCCTTCCAGGCCACCGCGATCCCGGCCCTCATGGTGGCCCTCCCCTCCGTGCGGATCCTCGGCGGCAAGCGGCGCGAGCGGGCGCTCACAATAGCCGAGACCATGCCGGGCGGGTGAGCCGGAGGCCCAGGAACGTCAGCGCCGGCGCGTACTTGCGCCGGCTCCAGAGGAACCGGAACTGGCCCATCAAGAACGGCGCCGCCAGGAAGGCATCGCCCAGGGCCTCCGACTCGCGCGCGTTGATCTCCTTCAGCTCCTGCCGCGTGGAGCCCGCGCGGAACTGCCGCTCGCGCCCCTCCGAGGCCCACTGCTCCCCCAGCGCCTGGGCGCGCGCCAGGAGCTCGCCGGGCGCCACGACCTCGTTGACGAGGCCTACCTCGAGCGCCTCGGCCGCGCTCGGGACCCAGCCCTCGGGCCCGAGCATGCGCTGGGCCGCGGTCGCCCCGATCAGGCGGGGCAGGTGCACCGACGAGCACCCCTCCGGGGGCAC
>CAYMSU010000770.1:0-2054 GCA_964393165.1 uncultured Enterobacteriaceae bacterium | reverse complement strand
ATCGGTGCACACGACTTTGATTTTCTCAAGACGATCTTTCCCAAGGGTGAGAACGGACGAGGCGGGTACCCTGATCGTGGAGCAGACCCCCGCGAGGACCTGGTCTGTGCGGACGACCGGCGGTTGCTGGGGAGGCGGCAGACTGCTAGGCGGTCGCCACACTTCGCCTTCGCCCGAGGGGGGGTCTTGAACCGCCGCAACGCGACCTTCGCCCTGTTCACCGTGGTCTGGACCCTCATCGACCAAGCGACGAAGGCCTGGGTGGTCTCCACCCTCGAGTACCGCGTCGACCGCGTGCAGATCATCCCGGGGTTCCTGGACTTCGTGCACGCCCAGAACCCCGGCGCGGCGTTCGGCTTCCTCGGCGACTTTCCGCTGCGGTTCCCGCTCTTCATGGTGTTCACCGCGGCGGCGGCGTGGGTCATCTATGACATGCTGCGCAAGCTGCCCGAAGACGACCGGTACATGTCCACGGCGCTCGGGCTCATCGCGTCGGGCGCCCTCGGAAACCTGATCGACCGCCTCCGCCAGCAGTACGTCACGGACTTCATCCGGGTGTACACGGAGAGCCCGGGGATCGTGGGGTTCCTGCGCGGGCTCGGCCTTCCTGCGGAGTGGCCGACCTTCAACGTGGCCGACGCCACCCTGGTCGTGGGGGTGGGCATGCTCATCGTGCACTACTTGTGGTTCGACGAGTCCCGGAAGCAGAAGACGGAGCCGGCGGCCCCCGAGGAGCGGGAGAGCGACGAGCCGGCAAGTAAACTCCAGGAGGAAGCTTGATCACTCACGCGCTCATCACGATGATCCTCGGCTGCGGCGACGCGGACGAGGCCTCGCGGACCGTGGCTCCGGCCGAGGCGCCCGCCCCCGCTCCCGCGCTGGAGGCCGAGCGCGCGAAGCCGGCCCCTGCGCCCGGCGATCTGCCCGCGCCGGACGACGTCGCGGCGGTGCCGGCAGATGCCGAGAAGACGGAGAGCGGCCTCGCGAGCCGCGTGCTCGAGGCGGGCACGGGCGCCGACCACCCGGGCGCGGAGTCCGTGGTCGAGGTGCACTACACCGGCTGGACGACCGACGGGAAGATGTTCGACAGCTCCGTCAAGCGGGGCCGAACCGCGAAGTTCCCGCTGAACCGGGTGATCGCGGGCTGGACCGAGGGCGTGCAGCTCATGGTCGAGGGCGAGAAGCGCCGGTTCTGGATCCCCGCCGAGATGGCCTACGGAGAGAACCCGGGCGGCGGTCGACCTGCGGGAATGCTCGTCTTCGACATCGAGCTGCTCGACATCGTCGAGTAGTCCCAGTCGATTACGGGTGGGCGGGAGGTGCGTCATTCCGTCCCCTCGGCCGCCCGCTCCCCTCCAGCGGGGGGCGCTCGCTGCCGTCGCGCTGCTGCTGGTCGTGTTCGGGCTGTTCCGGATCGATCCGTTCGACGTGCCCGAGCACCTCGCGGTAGGGCGGATCCTGTGGGAGTCGGGGTCGCCGATGACCACGAACACCTTGTCGTGGACCTACCCCGACTATCCGAACCACCAGCAGTACCCCCTGTACCAGGTCGTGATCCACCTGCTGTCGACCACGCTGGGGTTCTGGTCGCTGTCGGTGTTCTGCTGCGTGTCCTGGGTGGCCGCGGCCGCAGCGTGGGGCAGCTGGGCAGGCGGCCCTGCGCGGGCCGCGCACACCGTGCTCCTGTGGTTCGTCGCCGTGCTCGGGGTGCAGCGCCACCTCGTGGCCAGGCCCGAGGTGTTCACGCTGCTGGGCCTCGGCCTGCTCCTGGTGGCCTGGGCCCAGTGGCGGGCCCGGCCACGCGCCGGCCCCCTCGTCGCGATGCTGATCGTCCAGTGGGTGATGGTGAACACCCACCAGATGTACGTCGTCGGCAACCTCCTGATCGTCGGCTTCGCGGTCCACGTCGCGATCACCCGCCAGCTGCAGGGCCGCGGCACGGTCGCCGACGACGACGCGGAGCTTCCGCGGCGGCCCCTGCTGCTCACCGCAGTCGCGGCCTTCGGGATCACCGCGCTGTCCCCGCTCGGCGTGCAGGCCTGGGTCGCCCCGCT
>CAYMSU010000769.1:0-2067 GCA_964393165.1 uncultured Enterobacteriaceae bacterium | reverse complement strand
AGGCGGTGGCCTCGAACTGCAGCACGGCCTCGGTGTAGCGACGGAAGATCACCGACAGCTCCCGCGCCTTGCCCTCGTCGGTGAGCGCCGGATCCGCGCGGACCGCCTCCCACGCCCGCAGGGCCAGCACGTCGGGGGCGACCGGGGCGCGGACCTCCTCGCGGGGGGCCCGGCGAGGCCAGAACGCGATCGCGAGCCCTGCCACGAACAGCGCGCCCACGGTCAGCACGGGGACCCACGGGACCCGCCACAGCGCGGGGGCCTCCTCGATGTCGGCCAGCTCGCCGGCCTGCACCGGCTCCACCTCGAGGTCGACGAACAGCGAGGTGCTCGACGCGGTGATCGGCTCACCCTCCCCGGGGGGGCGCCAGGTCACCGTGAGCGGCTGGATCTCGTAGTGGCCAGCGGGGCCCGAGAACACGTACCGCTCGGTGACGACCGCGCGGCCGCCGAGGTTCTCGAGCGTGGGCACCCCGTTCGCGGTGAACGTGAGGCCGGGGGACTCGGGGCTCGGCACGTCGACCTCGCCCGACGCGTCGTACTCGGTCTGCACGCGCAGGTTGCCGCCGCCCGCCTTGGGCTTGCCGTCGAGCATGACCCGCACCTCGACCGGGGGCGGGGCCTCGGCCTCGATCGGGCCGCCGGGCTCGCTCCACGCGAGGCCCGCGACGAGCAGGATCGGTGCGGGGGCTCTCACCGGCGCATCCCCTCCCGGTGGAAGTGGGCCATGAGCGCGCTGTAGGGGTCTTCGGCGGTGCCGATCGACACCACCCGGGCGCCCGCCCTCCGCAGCCGCCGGATCCGATCCTCGCGGCTCTCCCGGGCGGGAAACACGTCGCCGTCGACCACCTGGCGGCGGCCCGTCTCGGCGTCGACCACCTCGGTGAGGCCGAGCCGGCCGAGGGCGCCGTCGAGCGGATCGTGGACGAGCACCGCGTGGAGCTTGTGGCGACGGGCGAGGGGCCCGAGGAGGCGCTCCCAGGGGCCGTCGTCGAGGAAGTCGCTCACGAGCACGATCACCGCCCGGCGCCGCTGCACCGCGCGGACGAAGCGCAGCGCCTCCGCCAGGTCGGTGCCGCGGTGGCTCCCGGCCGACGAGTATGCGGCGCGGATGACCGCCCACGCGTGGCCCCGGCTCTTGCGGGGGGGCAGGAACGCCTCCACCTGCTCGGTGAACGTGACGAGGCCCACCCGATCCTGGTTGCGGATGCTCGCGTAGGCGAGGCCGCCCGCGATGCGCGCGATCTGCAGCCGCCGGTCGGTGCGCCCGTCGCGCCCGCCGGTGCCCACGTGCACCGAGCCCGAGACGTCGATGATCAGGAGCACAGTGGCCTGGCGCTCCTCGCGGAACACCTTCACGTGGGGATCGCCCGTGCGGGCCGTGACGTTCCAGTCGATCCGCCGCACGTCGTCGCCCGGGACGTACTCGCGGACCTCCTCGAACTCCATGCCCTGGCCGCGCACGGCCGAGCGGAACTCCCCCGCGAAGATCGAGTCGACCCGCTTTCCCGCCGAGATGTGCAGGCGCCGCAGCTCGCGCAGCTCTTCTGCTGTCAGGGTGGCCATCGACGAACGCCTATCCCGGTCTCAGTGCTGATCGACCTTCTCGAGGATGCGCAGGATCAGCTGCTCGGCGTCGATCCCCTCAGCCTCGGCCTCGTAGGTCGGCAAGATCCGGTGCCGCAGCACGTCCGGCGCGACCTCCTTGACGTCTTCGGGCAGCGCGTAGCCGCGGCCGTCGAGGAACGCCCAGGCGCGGGCGGCCGCCGCCAGCGCGATCGACGCCCGCGGCGAGGCCCCGAACTCGATCGCCCGGGCGAGCTCCTCGTCGACCTCGCCCGGCTCGCGGGTGGCCCGCACGAGGTCGACGATGTAGCGCATGAGCACGTCGGTGACCTTCACGTCGCGCGCGAGCGCCTGGGCCCGGAGCAGCGCCTCCGCCGAGAGCACCGGCTCGAGCCGGGGCGGCGGGAGGTTCGACCGCGAGACGACCTCCAGCTCTTCCTCGCGCGTGGGGTAGCGCACCTTCAGCTTGAGCATGAACCGATCGACCTGCGCCTCAGGCAG
>CAYMSU010000768.1:0-2069 GCA_964393165.1 uncultured Enterobacteriaceae bacterium | reverse complement strand
CGATCAGAGAATTTCGACTTCGCGGGGACGTGAGGTCGTCCGGGGGGTTCAGAATTTCTACTTGGACGCGACCTGAGGTCGTGGCCGGAGCTCGCTTGGGGGCCCCGGTCGCGACCCGGGGTCCTGCGGCGTCGCGCCTTTCGCCCTCGGGGACGACCCGAGGTGGCGACCGGCCTCAACGCCCGCCCGACGCCCGCCGCAACCTCACCGGCTGGTGGAAGCGGCGCCGGTAGTCTGCCGGTGTCAGCCCCTCCAGCTCCCGAAACGCGCGCGCGAACGCCGAGCGATCGGCGTAGCCCACCCGCGTGGCCACCTCCTCGATCGGGAGCCGGCTTCGCGCGAGCAGGTCGCACGCGTGCTCCATGCGCTTGTGGCGTACGTAGTCGCGGGGGGACAGCCCCACCGAGCGCAGGAACCGCCGCCGGAGCGTGCGCTCGCTCACATGGGCGAGCTCCGCCGCCGCCTGCACCAGTCCTGGCGCCGAGAGGTGCTCGGCGATGAACCGTCGCGCCAGGCGGACCGTCGCGTCCTCCAGCGCCGGCACGCCGTCCGCCTGCGAGGAGAACGCCGCGCCGTCGAGCGGCGTCTCCCAGGACTTGCCGTACAGATCCGCCAGGAGCACCGCCATCGGCGCGCCGCAGAACCGCGCGACCGTGTACAGGCTCACGTCGGCCGAGTAGACCGCGTGGCCGCCCGTGACCAGCTCCCGGCGCTCGCCACTCACCACGATCGTGCGGTTGGTGTGCGGCGTGACGGCCGGGAACCGGGCCCGGAAGGTGTGTGCGTACAGCGGGATCACCGAGCATGCGTGGCCGTCCAGCAGCCCCGCCTCGGCCATCGCGAACGAGCCGCTGCACATCGTGGAGATCAACGCCCCCCCGCGGTGTTGGTCGCGCAGCCAGTCCCGCTCGTCGGCCGACAGCAACGGGGCGGCGTCCCTCTCGGACAGGGACCCCTCGGCGTCGAAGACGACCGGCACGATCACGGCGTCGTAGCGGAGGTCGGGGAGGAGCCCCTCGTGGGGAACCACGTGGGCGCCCGTCAGGCTGCGGAACGCGGTCGGATCCGACGCGACCAGCCGAGGGGCGAACATGGGTCGCTCCGGGGGCGTGTCGGCCAGCGGGTTCACCGCCATCAGATCCTCGAAGCACGCCAGCACGTTGGCGAGGCTCGCGTAGCGGAGGAGCAGGAGCGCCACGCGGTACTGGGCGCCCTCGAGCGCGGCGCGCCCGCCATCCTGGGGCACCCAGCCGCGGTAGCCCCGCTCCGGGCGCGTCCGCTCGTCCGGACGTGTCCGCTCGACCCTCGCCCCGACCGGTTCGGCCATACCCACGCCTCCTCCCGGCCTCTACCTTCGCCCGTGCACCCCGCAAGGGGGCACCGTGTCTACGCTTCTCCCCGTCACCCATCCGTCCGCGACGTCGCTGACGCCGCCCGCCCTGCACGAGCGCCCGTTCGTCGCCCGCTACCTCGTCCGTCGCAAGCCGGGCCTGTCGTGGGAGGCGTTCAAGCGGCACCAGCTCGAGGTCCACGTGCCGCTCGCGCTCCAGCTCCCGGGGCTGCTCGACTACCGGCTGCACCTGTTCGAGCCGGTCGACGGTGCGCCCCAGGCGTTCGACGCGATGGCCGAGGTCACCTTCGCCACTGCGGAGGACCACGACGCCGTGCTGGCCTCGGCGACCGGCCAGGAAGCGGTCGGGGACCTGCCCAACTACCTGGACACCGAGGCGATGGTGGTCCTGCGGTCGTCTCCGGCGCTCGGCTACCTCGCGCGCCTGGACCGCTGACCGACCCGCGCCCGATGCTCGGGGGCGACCCGAGGTCGTCGGCCGCCGAGCGTTCCCGCGGCGAACGCTCGCGCGCCGACGTCGGCTCCACGGTCGCAGCCACGAACCGTCCACGTTCGGGGCCGCACACGGTCGCGGCCGGGAACCTGCGGCCGCCCATGTCGGCGGATCACGCCGCCCACGGTCGCGGCCGAGAACCTGCGGCCGCCCTTGTCGGCGGATCACGCCGCCCACGGTGGCGGCCGGGAACCTGCGGCCGCACACGGTCGCGGCCGAGAACCT
>CAYMSU010000767.1:0-2074 GCA_964393165.1 uncultured Enterobacteriaceae bacterium | reverse complement strand
GCGTGTCCCTGCGCTAGCCCCTGAACCAAGCGCAAGCGCTTGTTTCGGGGCTAGTGCACGTGGGCCGCGACCAGCGCCGACGTCATTCCGTCGACCACCCGGTCGAGCTGGGCATCGGTCAGCCGGACGGGGATGAAGGCAGCCTCGTACTGGCTCGGCGGCAGGTACACGCCACCGTTGAGCGCGGCCCGGAAGAACCGGCCGAAGGCCGCCAAGTCACACTCCTGGACCTCCGAGAAGTTGGTGGGCGCCTGCTCCCGGAAGAACACCGTGAACATCGAGCCCACCCGCGAGATGCTGCAGCCGTGGTACTCGAGCGCCGGCTGCAGCGCCGACTCGAGCTGCGCGCCGAGCGCCTCCAGCCGCTCGTAGCAGCCCGCGTCGAGCTGGCGGAGCGTGGCGAGCCCCGCGGCGACCGCCACCGGGTTCCCCGACAAGGTGCCTGCCTGGTAGACCGGGCCGAGCGGCGCCAGCTGGTCCATCACCTCTGCGCGGCCCCCGAAGGCCGCCAGCGGGTAGCCCCCGCCCACCACCTTCCCGAGGGCGGTGAGGTCCGGGCGCACGCCGAGCAGCTGCTGCGCCCCCCCGCGCGCGAGCCGGAAGCCGGTCATCACCTCGTCGAAGATCAACAGCGCCCCATGTGCCGTGCACAGCTCCCGGAGCCGCTCGAGGTAGCCAGGCTCCGGGCGGAGGCAGCCCATGTTGCCGGTCACGGGCTCCAGGATGACGGCCGCGACCTCCCCCGGGTGCGCTTCGAGCAGCTGCTCCACAGCATCCGCATCGTTATACGGAGCCACCGAGGTCAGCGCCGCGACGGCCGCCGGCACCCCCGGAGAACCCGGCGCGGTCGTGGCCCGACCCTCCGAGAACGTGGCCACGCCAGACCCCGCCTGGACGAGGACCGCGTCGTGCGCGCCGTGGTAGCAGCCCTCGAGCTTGATGATCCGGTCGCGACCGGTCACTCCTCGGGCGAGCCGAAGCACGTGCATGGTCGCCTCGGTGCCGCTCGAGCACAGGCGCACCTTGTCGATGCTGGGCACCCGCGCGGCGATCTCCTCGGCCAGCTCGATCTCGGCCTCGGTCGGCGCGCCGAAGCTCGACCCCCGGCTCGCGGCCGCCATCGCCGCCCCGAGGACGGCGGTGTCGGCATGACCGAGGACGAGCGGGCCCCACGACCCCACCAGGTCGAGGTAGCGATGCCCGTCGACGTCGATGATCTCGACGCCCTCCCCCCGGGCGATGAAGGGCGGGTCTCCGCCGACCGCACCATAGGCTCGCACCGGCGAGTTGACGCCGCCGGGAATCACTTCCACAGCGCGAGCAAGCAGACGGGTCGACCGGGACATCGAGAGCCTCCATGGAGCAGGACGCGCACCTACGTATCTGGCGAAGGCCTCAGCTGAGGGCTGCCAGCACCATCCGCGCGTCCTCGTCCGTGCACACCTCGTGGTACTCGACCGAGGAGGCACACACCGGGCACGACCCCGTGGAGAAGTCGGCCGGCACCATCACCCGGCAGCGGGTACAGACGCACTGGTCTCCCTCGCGGGCGGCGAGCGCCTCGGTGATCTCGTTGACGGAGAGCGGGGGAAACACCTCGGACGCGCTCGGGTACTGCCGCTGCGTGAGCAGCCGGACGCCGACGAACGCGAGCGGCAGCGACACGACGAACGCCATCGAGGCCGCGAAGCGCAGCCCCCCCTGCAGCCACCTCGCCTGCTCGGGGCTGCGACCGGCGGCGTCGCTCACGAGCCCGAGACCGAGGGCATCCATCGACATGGCGAAGACCAGCCCGGCGACGAGCAGCGCCACAGCGGCGAGCCCGACCATGATGAGCCCGCCGCGGGGGCCCATGCGCTCGAGCGGCTCGAGCAGTTCGTTCAACAGGTCCTCCCTGACGAGGCGACCGCAGTCCGGTGGATTAACATGCGTGCATGGACGCCGATCCGCTCACCCGCGACGCTCTCGCCGGCACGGTCGACCGGTTCGGCGCCCAGTGGAACGCCTACGAGCTTCACGGCGTCGAGCACATCCCCCGCGACTCGGGGTGCCTGCTCGTGCTGTACCACGGGCT
>CAYMSU010000766.1:0-2075 GCA_964393165.1 uncultured Enterobacteriaceae bacterium | reverse complement strand
CTTCCCCGGCACCGTCCCCTGTGCCGGCCCCGGCGGCGCTGCTCGGCGCGGAGGAGCCCGAGGCCCCTGCTCCCGCGGAGGTCGCCCCTGCGGTGGTGGCCCCCCCGGTGCGGCCCGCGCCCTCCCCCGCACGCCCGACGGCTCCCCGGCCGCGGCCCGCCCCGCGCCCCGCGCCCGCGCCCGCGCCCGAGGTGGAGCCCGAGCCCGTGCCCGAGCCGCCGGGAAGCTTCGGGGTGGCCGCGGACGGCGTCTCGCAGGTCGAGCTGCGCGGACCGGCGGGGCGGCATGGTCCTGGACCGGTTCCCCCCGGGAGGTACTCGGTCTGGGCCAAGTTCGACGGGGAGAGCTGGGCCGACGGCTCCGCCGCGGTCGTGGTTCGCTCCGGGGAACGCGTTGTCGTCTGGTGCTCCGGCTTCAGCTAAAAGTGCCAGAGGCGCTAGCGCCTACCGCTGCTGGGTGCCGCGGTGCACCCCGAGCTCCACGCCAGCGCGCCAGTTCACGTGGTCGCCGCCCTGGCTGGGCAGACCGACAAGCAGGTCGAGGAGCTCGGCATCTCGGTCACGCCGATGCACCCCGAGCGCGAGCTCCGGGCGGCCGGCGCCGACTTCGAGGGCGCGACCGCGTTCAGGGACTTCTTCGCGAACCACACGGTGGTGGACGGGCGGCTCGTGACGGGCCAGAACCAGAACGCCGGAGCCGAGGTCGCCCACCTCATGATGAAGGTTGCGGGCGGCACATCGAAGCAACCCCGAGTGGATGACTGAAACCCCGACCCGGGTCTCACCCCACCTGCGCCCCCGACCCCGTGCCTGCCATCGCCGCCCCCACGCCGCGGGCCGCCTCCAGCAAAGCCTCCGTCGTCGCCACGAAGTCCACGTGCCGGATCGGGATCCGCAAGCCGTGCCCCCGCGCGTCCCGCCGATCGAGGCCGATCGCGTCCGACCAGCTCTGCCAGCTCGTGCTCGGCCAGTGGGTCATCACCGCGTCGCGGAACCCGCGATCCACCCGCCCATCCCGGTGCTCCACCAGGTGGCGCACCCGGTAGGCCACCGCCACCTGCGACCACACCTGAACCCGCGCGCCCTCCGCCTCCACCTGACGGTCCAGCCCCGCCCACGCGGAGAACGGGCGCGTGATCCCCACGATCGTGCGCAGGTGCTCGGTCAGGGCCTCCAGCCCCCGCGCCGGCACGTTCAGCTCCGCCAGCCCGAACCGCGGCACCTCCGGGTACCCCTCCGCCGGAAGCCGAATCGGCCGCCGCCACCGGCGCAGGGTGGCCTCGCGCTGAAACTCCCACTGCGCCGCCGCCAGCCGGTTCAGCAGCAGGTCGAACGCCTGGAGCTGCGCCAGCAGGTGCGGCCGCGCGAGCATCCGATCCTGACGGTCGGCGCCCTCCAGGTCCCCGAGCGCGTCCGCGACCAACGGGCCGTAGCGATCCACCAGCTCGGCGTCGCTGCTGTGCTCGAGCACATCCGCCGCCGCCCGGTAGCCGAACGAGGTGCGCCACAGATACTGCCGCGCCTTCGCCACGAAGTGGCCCACCGCCCCCTGGAAGTCCTGCGGTACCCCCGCCATTCGCGCCTCCTCGGGGACCCGCCCCCCCGAGGATACCGCACGCACCGCGTCGCGCCTGAAGGCTACGGGTGCTGCCACCGCCGCGAGAGCGCCACCACGGCCTCGTACTCGGCGAGCTCCGCCGCCACCCGCGCCTCGTCCCACCCGAGCTTCGCCGCCATTCGCCGGGCCACCAGCGGCGCTGCCGTGAGCCCCTGCGCCGGATCCCGGTAGAACAGCTGCGTGCGGCGCACCAGCACGTCCGCCACCCGCGCGGCCAGCTCCTCGTCTACCGCCCAGTCGACCTGCCCCACGATCTCGGGCCGATCCTCGACCAGCGGCTGCGCGAGCTCCGGATCCGCCGCCACCCGCTCCGCGAGCGCGATCCCCCGCATGCCGTAGGTGTCGCCCAGCAGCCGGCTCTGCGCCGCCGACAGGTGCCCCCCGGCGGCCTCCCGGACCTGAGCCGTCGCCGCCGCGCTGTCCTGCGAAACGCCCACGAGTTGCACGCCGCCGCCTGC
>CAYMSU010000765.1:0-2082 GCA_964393165.1 uncultured Enterobacteriaceae bacterium | reverse complement strand
TGTCCGTGCAGGTCCACCCCGACGACGCGGCCGCCGCCGCAGGGTTCGCGCGCGAGGAAGCGGCGGGCGTGCCGGTCGACGCGCCCGAGCGCTGCTTCCGGGATCCCCGGGGGAAGCCCGAGCTGTTGGTGGCCCTCACGCCCTTCGACGCGCTGTGCGGGTTCCGTCCGGCCACCGAGATCGCCCAGGCGCTCGCCGGCCTGCCCGAGATCGCCTCGCTGCTGCCGCCGTTCACCGGAACGTCGCGAGGCCTGCGGCAGCTGCTCGAGGCCTACTTCGCCCTGCCTGCGGCGCGCTGCCGGGAGGCGTGGACGGCGGCGCTCGCCCGCATGGAGGGCGCGCCGCAGGGTACGCCCGCGAGCTGGGCGCGGTTCGCCCACCGGGCCCTCGGCGGCGAGCCCGATCCGGGGCTGCTCTTCGTGTTCCTGCTGCGTCACCTCCACCTCGCCCCCGGCGATGCGGTGTTCCTCGCCCCGGGCGTGCCCCACGCCTACCTGCAGGGGGCCGGCGTGGAGGTGATGGCGAGCTCCGACAACGTGGTGCGGGCGGGGCTCACCGCGAAGCCCGTGGCGCCGGCCACCCTCCTCGCGCTGCTGCGGTTCGACGCGCCCGCCCCCCGACCGTGGCGCGCCCGCGGGGCGGGACCCGACGAGCGGTATCGGCTGCCGGGCTCCGAGGGCGTGGGCGCGTTCACGCTGTCGCGGCACGTCCTGACCCCGGGGGCGCCCGTCGAGCGGGTGGCCGAGGGCCCCGAGACGCTGCTCGTGGTCGACGGGGGGCCCGTGGGGGTCACCACCTGCGCCGGCGCGGTGCAGGTCGCGCGGGGGGCGGCTGCCCTGGTGGGGGCGGGGGAGCCCTACGCGGTCGTCGCCGAGGCGCGGGCCACCGTCTTCCGGGTGAGCGTGCCGCCGGCGGCGGCGTCCCCGCTCGTCCGCGCCGTCCGGCACAACATCGACGTCACGCGGGCGTGGATGGCCGAGGGGACCCCGCCCGCGGTCCTCGCCACGGTGGCGGGGTCCGCGCCGGCGCAGCGCGCCTGGCAGCGCGCGCTCGACGAGATGCGGCCCCGGTTCCGGGTGCCCGCCGCGGTCTCGCTGCACGAGGACCGCCCCGTGAACCAGGCCTTCGGGCTGCTGCTGCTGTGGGAGCGCCTCCGGGCCCGGCTCGCCGCCGACGGCAGCGGCGGGGCGCTCGCCGCGTTCGTGTTCGGCGAGGGCACCCGGGCGTCCCCGTGGACGGAGGCGGAGGCCGGCTGCAAGCCTGCCCTGCACACGTTCGTGCGCGACGCGGGGCGCCCGCTGTCGACGGTGGAGCTGGCGCTCACGTACTTCGCGCCCGTGGAGGCGTACCTGCGGCGCTCGGGGTTCACGGGGCTCGTGGTCAAGTGGGGCGACGAGGTGCAGATCCCCACCCTCGACCTGGCGGGTTCGGATCCGCGCCTGGCCGGCGCCGACGTGGTGCGGTTCGTCTCCGTGTGCGAGATCACCGAGGCCCTGGCGAGCAGCAAGGACTGGGTGGGCGTCGATGCCGACGGCGGGATCACCGCGTTCATCCCGCGGCGACCCCTCGCGCAGATGGCGCCGCTCGTCGAGCGCGGCTGGCTGCGGCGCGCCGGCGGCAAGCTCCTCGGCG
Organism: uncultured Enterobacteriaceae bacterium; assembly: GCA_964393165.1. Classification (GTDB taxonomy): domain Bacteria; phylum Myxococcota_A; class UBA796; order UBA796; genus DRPG01. Next base: position 450 of record CAYMSU010000765.1, on the reverse strand, counting down.
GCGTGAACCTCGGGAGCGTGGCGCTGTCGGCGGCGCTGCTCGACGTCCTCCTCGAGGAGTTCGCGGCTGAGGTGGCGGATCCCCACGCGGACCGGAAGCAGCGGCCGGATCTCGATCCGCAGCTGTTCACCGCCCTGACCGTGGCGACGCGTCCGGATGCGGCCGAGCGCGCCGAGCAGTGGTCGCTCGCGTGCGCGGAGAGTCCCGCGGTGGCGGAGCTCGCCCAGCGCATGCCCGACGTCGTGGACCGGCTGCGGCGGGCGCTCGATCGCTACGAGGCCCGCGAGGGCCGGCCGATCCGCATGCGCGTCGTCGACTTCGGGGACCAGTTCTGGGGCGACGTGGGGCAGCACCGTCAGCTCCACGCCCTGTGGATGGCCCTGCGGGAGCGCACGCCGCAGGGCGACATCACCCGCGCGCTCGCGGGTCTGGACCCGCACTGGGACGCGC
>CAYMSU010000764.1:0-2084 GCA_964393165.1 uncultured Enterobacteriaceae bacterium | reverse complement strand
CGAAAGAGCAATCAGCAGGCGCATGACCGTGGAACCGGATCGAGTGGGGAAGCGGCCGAGAGGAAAGCGTTGTTCGAGGACGAGGCGCATCGGATCAGTCCTCGTCTTCTTCCTGGCCGTCGTCGCCCGAACTCTCGTCACCCTCCTGGGAACTCCTCCCTGAGATTGAAGGCGCGCACCATGCCCTCGCTCGCGAGTCGGTCCTGAACGGAAGCCACGAGGCCAGTCGTTACGTGCGCTTGTCAAACACCTGCCAGACGCAAAGCGCGAACTGCCACCTGGCATCGAGGTGGTGTTCGGTGTGAGATCGCCGGGTGTGATCGGACACCGGGCGGCGCGCGTGGGGCGGATGACAGTGGCCGTGAACGCGCTGCGATGAGGTGCACGTCGTGCAGGGGGCCGGGTCGGTGCGGCGGGTCGTCTCGGGGTCAGTCGATCGGCACGACCTTGGCGAAGAGGAAGCGCGTGGCGGCCAGGCGCTGGTCGTGGGGCACGGAGGAGGTGGCGTGGATCCGGCGTGCGGCGAGGCGTAGGAGGTGGCGGTGGTCCTCGGGGGGCCCATCGAGGATCGCGTCGGCGGTGGCGAGCAGCCAGAAGGTGCGATCGATGCCGCGCAGCGACTTCAGGGCCTTGTCGACGAAGGCCTTGATCAGGTCGGGGGCGTCAGGAGCCCCGTCCTGGAGGGTGTCGTGTTGGCGCTCGAGGTGCTCGAGGGCCTGGTCGCGGGCGGTGAGGCGCTCGCGGAGCAGCGCCTGCGCGATCTGCCAGCCCTCGGCCTCCTCCGCCAGGTTCTTGACGATGCCCCGCAGGTAGCGACCGTCGGCCTCCTTGGGCAGGGTGCCGGCCGCCCGCTTGCCCTCGAAGATGGCGATCCCGTTGAGCACCGCCTCGAGCGGCCAGCAGGCGATGGCCTCGCGCAGATGCCGGTCAGGGTCTTCGAGGTCGAGGCGCTCGAACGCCTCGTCGAGCCGCTGCTGGACGAGCGGATCGAGGCGTCGGGCCTTCGTCTGTCGAGCCTGCTCCCGCTTGCGCTGCCGCTCGAGCAGGGCCTCGCGGGCCTGCGCGATCTCCTCGTCGGTGGGTTCGGCGCCTCGGTACAGCTGAACGCGGCTCTTGCCGTCCCGATCGGCGCGGGGGCGGTGGTTGACGGCACGCGCCCATGTGGTCACGACGAGGGCGGCGACCTGCTGGGCGAGGGTCTCGAGAGCGTCGGCGCGCAGCACGAGGTCGGGTGCTTCTTGGGAGAACAGGCCGAAGGCCCCCTCCACGTGGGGCTTGTCGGTCGGAACGTAGGGGCGAGAGCGCAGTCGGAGCGTCTCGTCCCCGAGCGCCTCGTCGACCTCGTGCCCATGGTTGCTCGGCTTGTTGTCCAGGAGCAAGGCGAGCGGCGCGTCCCCGGTGGTCTGCTGGCCGTCGGCCAACGCGTCGGTGACCGCCTTCGCGTCCTCGGTCTGGCGGATCGAGGCCCCGACAAACGCGCCGCTGTCGGCGTCGACGAGCAGCTCGAGGTTGACGTCGAAGCGCTGGCCGTTGACGGTGACCGCGAGCTCGGTACCGTCTCCGACCCACTGCGCGCGCGGGAAGAACGTCTCGAACCCGCCGCGGCCCACCGCGGCGTCGGGCGGGCGGCCCCGTCGGTTCGGGATCCGCACCCCGTGGGCGCCTGCAGCAGGTCCCGGAGGGCGGAGGTGGACAGGGGGATGCGCAGGTGGAACCAGACGTGCTTGCAGAAGGCGGAGAACCCGCGGCGCTTGTCGGCCCAGCGCTCCCAGGCGTCGAGCACGGCCTGCAGCTGGGCGGGCGCGGGGCTCCGGGCGGGGGCCAGCGTCTTGGGCGGAGCGACCTGCGGGCGCTCGCCCTGCAGCCAATCTTTGAGCGTCGGCAGGGGCACGCACAGCGCCTCGGCCAGGGCCGCGGGGCCGAGCTCGCGGTGCTTCTCCCACTGGTCGAGCACGAAACAGCGGAACGCCTCGGTGTAGACGCGGCGCGACGGACCGCCGGCGACCGCGCCGGGGTGGTCGAAGAGGAACGTCACCACGGCGCGGTGGAGCTCGGCGAGCGGCGTCGGTGCCTCGGGAGCCTGG
>CAYMSU010000763.1:0-2091 GCA_964393165.1 uncultured Enterobacteriaceae bacterium | reverse complement strand
CCCCCCTCGGGCCGTCGCGCAGCGCGGACCGAGCGCCAGGAGCAGCGCCACTCCTGTCTCCCGCAGAAGGAAGCCTACTCCCGCGTGAGCTTCACGAACTTCCGGTCGCCCATCAAGGCCGGGACCACCTCGGCCGTGCGGTCGGGACCCACGCACGCGCCCAACACCTCGGGGTTCGCGCACCACGCCACCGGACCCCCCGCCTTCTTCGGTGCCCTCGACTCGGCGGCCGCGATCACCCGCGCGCCCAGCTCGCCACGAGCCGCCGCGGTGACGGCCTCGATCTCCGCCACGCGCGCCTTGAGCGCCTCGAGGTCGGGATCCGGCTGCTCGAGCGCCGCCTCGATCTCCATGCGCAGCTCGTCGTCTGCCCGGTCGATCGCCCGCAGTGCGTCCTTGCTCCGCGCCGAGACCAGCCGGCGGAGCTCGACCCACCCCTCGGCCGTGCCAATCGACGGCTGCGGCTCCTCCTCGAGCGTGACGTCAGGCCACTCCCGCGCCACGACCTCGGCCACCGACGCCCGCAAGGCCCCGTCGCCATCCATCGCCTCCGCGATCGCAGCGTTGCGGTTCGGACCCTCGCACTCCGGGTTCGGCTCCGTACGACCCCGCATGCCAGGGACCCGCGGACCCACCTCGAGCTCCGCCCGGCAGCGCTGCAGCTCCCCCCACTTCGCGGTGGCCCGCCCGAGACCCGCCTGCATGGCCGCGTCGAAGTCGGCCACCACCTCGTCGGCGAAGGTCTGGAGCACGGCCTCCTCGCGGTGGTAGCGCTTCTCGAGGGCGGCCAGCCGATCCCACGCCGGCTGCGGCGCACGCGGCCCGAGCAGCTCGAGGCCCTCGCGATAGGCCCGCAACGCCCCCGCGACCTTGCGCAGCGCCGTGGACCGGGCCTCGAACGTGGTCGACAACGACTGGGACGCCTCGACCATGAGCGAGGAGGCAGCCCCGACGTCGTCGGGGTGAAAGTGACCCGCGGGGGCCGCGAACGCGAGCGAGACCAGCAAGGTGAGCATGGCGCCGTGTAACCGGAGACGCCAGGTTAGGTCCTGCACCGACGACGCTCGGAGAAGTGATGGTCGGCTTTGAACTCGACGAGGAGCAGCAGGCGCTCCAGGATCTCGCGCGCCAGTTCGCAGAGCAGGAGATGCGCCCGGTCGCGGAACACCACGACCAGGCCATGGAGTACCCCTGGGAGGTCATCCGCAAGGCCCACGAGCTGGGGCTGATGAACACGCACGTGCCCGAGCGGTTCGGCGGGCTCGCGCTCGGCGCCCTCGAGGCGGCGATCATCAGCGAAGAGCTGGCCTGGGGCTGCACCGGCATGGGCACGGCCATCGAGGCCAACGGCCTGGCCCTCCAGCCGGTGATCGAGGGCGCGAGCGATGCGCTGCTCGAGAAGTACGTGGCGCCGATGGTGGAGAAGCCGATCATGGCGGCCTACGCGGTCACCGAGCCGGGCGCCGGGTCGGACGTGGCGGGCCTCCGGAGCACGGCCGACAAACGCGGCGAACACTTCGTCCTGAACGGCTCGAAGATGTGGATCACCAACGGCGGCGTGGCGGACTGGTACTTCGTGCTCGCCTACACCGACCGCGAGGCCCGCTACAAGGGCATGACCGCCTTCATCGTGGAGAGGGCGTGGAGCGGCGTCGAGGTGGGCAAGAAGGAGGTCAACCTCGGCCAGCGCTGCTCCGACACCCGCGCGATCACGTTCACCGACGTGGAGGTCCCCGAAGAGAACGTCGTCGGAGAGGTAGGCGGCGGCTGGCAGCTCGCCATGGGCGCGTTCGACCACACCCGACCGCTCGTCGCGGTGGCGGCGGTGGGGCTCGCCCGCGCGGCCATGGAGCACGCCATGCGCTACGCGACCGAGCGCAAGACGATGGGCGTGCCGATCGCGTCGCACCAGGCGATCGCCTTCAAGATCGCCGAGATGGCGCGCGACATCGAGGCGGCCCGGCTGCTCGTCTACAAGGCGGCGTGGCTCAAGGACCAGGGCCAGCGCAACACGAAGCTCGCCTCGATGGCCAAGCCGTTCGCGGCCGACACGGCGCACCGGATCGCCTCCGATGCGGTTCAGGTGTTCGG
>CAYMSU010000762.1:0-2110 GCA_964393165.1 uncultured Enterobacteriaceae bacterium | reverse complement strand
GGAGATACAATTTTCATAACCACCGGCCAACCCGCCGCAGCCAGCCGACGACCTCCGCCGGGCCCACCACGTAGCCCACGCGCAGCCCGGCGAGGCCCCAGGCCTTCGACAGTGTGCGAAAGACGAGGACGTTGCCGAGCTCGAGGGCGGCCGGGGTGAGGTCGACGTCCGCGAACTCCACGTAGGCGTGGTCGAGGAGCACGAGCGGGACGCGGCCGGCCACGACCGCCAGATCCCCGGCGGTCGCCACCGCCCCGGTGGGGTTGTTCGGGCTGACCACGGCCACCGCCACGGTCGCCGGCGTGATCGCGGCGAGCACCGCGTCGGTCGGGAACGGCCCGCCGGGCCACGGCACCGTGGCGAGCTCCGCCTGTGCGAGGCGGGCGTAGATGTGCAGCATCTCGAACGTAGGAAGGGGCAACACGAGCCCCCGCCCGGGCCCGAGCAGCGCGCGGCAGGCCCGGTCGAGGGCGTCGTCGGCGCCGGCGGTGACCAGCACCTGCTCGGCGGCGACCCCGTGGCGCGCGGCAAGGGCCCGCTGCAGCCCCTTCACCGACGGATACCGGCGCACGAGCCCAGGATCCGCGCCCGCCAGCGCGGCAAGGACCTCAGCATCCGCGGGCAGCCCCTCGTTGCCGTCGAGGTGCAGATCGCAAGGCGCGACCGGGGGCGGCACGGCGTAGGCCCGCAGCCGGGCGACGGGCGCGACCGGGGTGAGCGACATCACGGCACGATGCCCGCGAACTCGGTGACCACGATGTCGGTGCCGCCCTTGTCCTTGAGCAGGGGCACCACCCGGGCGAGCTCGGTGCGCGGCACCGCCGAGCGGACAGCGAAGCCCTCGCCCTGGGCGAGCTCCGCCACGGTGGGCCGGCGCATGCTGGGGAGCACCCCGAGTACTGCGTCGAGGCGGTCACGTGCCACGTTGACCTCGATCATGACGCGAGTCCGTGCCTGCAGCACCGACGAAAGCAGCAGCGCGATCTCGTCGATCCGAGCCTTGCGAGCAGGATCTGCGCAAGCCTGGCGGCTCGCGATGAACCGGGTGGACGAGCGCATGAGCTCGTCGACGATCTCCAGGTTGTTCGCGCGCAGTGTGCTCCCCGTGGCGGTGTTGTCGACGATGCAGTCGGCGTCCTCGGGGGGTAGCACCTCGGTGGCCCCGTAGGAGCGCACGAAGGAGTCGCGGTCGCGCATCCAGGCCTCGGTGAGCCGCCTGTACTCGCTTGCGACGACGAGCGAGCGGTCGGGCAGCGCGCCGTCCACGAGGAGGTCGGTGGGGGCGGCGGCGACGATCCGCACCGGGTCGAGCCCCGTGTCGAGGATCTCGACCACCTCGGCGCCGAGCTCCCGGATCCAGTCGGCTCCCGCGAAGCCACAGTCACGCACGCCCGCGTGGACCATCTGGACGATGCTCTGGGGCTTGAGGACCTTGGTGGCGACGTCGGGCAGCGAGACCTCGGGGCGGTAGCCCCGGGGGCTCTGCCGAAGCTCGATGCCCGCGTCGGCGAGCAGGCGGACGACGTTGTCGTGCATGCGGCCCTTGGGCAGGGCGAGCGTGAGCGGGGTCATGGCGCGTCCTTGGAGCGATCCTCGAGGATGAGCAGCTCGGCGGTGAACGTGCGTTCGTGCACGGTGGCAGTGGCGGCGGCCACGGGGAGGCGGAACCGGTAGGGTCCTATGCTCCCAGGATTCAGGAACGTCACCCCGCCTCGCTCGGCGAGCGACGGACGGTGGGAGTGGCCGCTGATCACGGCCGAGAACCCCGCGGTGGCGGGGTCGAGGTCGAGCTCGGCGACGTCGTGGAGCAGGTACAGGAGCACCCCCTCGACCTCGACGACGTCGGTGAGCGGCAGGTCGGCCGCCCACGGTCCCCGGTCGACGTTGCCGCGCACGGCGTGCACTGGGGCGAGTCTCGCCAGCGTGTCGAGGACCTCGGGCGAGCCGACGTCGCCGGCGTGCAGGATCCGGTCGACGCCCTCCAGGGTCGCGAGGACCTCGGGGCGCACGAGCCCGTGGGTGTCCGAGACGATGCCGAGGCGGGTCACGCGGGGGTCTCCGTCAAGGCGAGGAGGCGTAGCCCGCTGGGGGGTGGCCGGGTGATCGACGG
>CAYMSU010000761.1:0-2115 GCA_964393165.1 uncultured Enterobacteriaceae bacterium | reverse complement strand
CGCGTTCCGCTCGCTGCGCGCTCCGCCAGCAAGCTGGCGGAGCTTGCGACTTCACTTGGGGTGAGCGGGCTCCTTAGGCGCGGTTAAGCCGCGCTTAAGCCGACGGGCGCCTACTCCTTGGATGTACCGAGGAGGAACCACCATGCCCCGCTTGCTCACCTTCCCCGTCCTGCTCTGCGCGCTCGTGGCCTGCGCCGAGCAGGACGTTCCCGTGCAGGACGACTGCCCCCATCCTCCGCGCGCCGACCAGGACGGAGACGGCCTCACCGACTGCGAGGAGCTGGCCCTCGGCACCGCCTTGCGGCTCGCCGACACCGACGGCGACGGCTTCTCCGATGGCCAGGAGGTCATCCAGCTCGGCTTCGCCCCCGACAACAACAACTTCAAGTTCAACCCGCGCATCGCCGACATCCCGCAGATCGGGGTCGACGTCTCGGCCGTGCCCGACATCGAGCTGTTCTTCACCGACACCGAGGGCGTGGAGCGCTCGAGCAGCGTGGAGCGCTCCGAGTCGTCGCTGAGCTCGGTGACCACGCGTCGCACCTCCACCCAGAGCCACGCCGTCGAGTTCGGCATCTCGACCGGGGCCTCGGTCACCGCGGGCGCCGAGATCGGGTTCCCGAAGTTCGGCACCTCGGTGGAGACCACGGTGAGCTTCGAGACGTCGCTGGCCACCACGCAAGAGTCGTCGTTCTCCTTCGGCACCGACCAGACGCTCGAGAACGAGCGCGGCCTGGCCGTCGCCGACGCCGAGGCGCGCTCGCTCGACACGACCGTGGACGGCGGGCGGCTCGCGGTGACGGTCGACGTCTACAACGCCGGCGACATCGCCTTCACGCTCGACAGCCTGCTCCTGTCGGCGCTGATGACGACCCCCGAGGGCACCGAGATCCTGCGGCCCATCGGCACGCTGGACTTCGACTCGCTCGACGGGACCCTGCCCCCGCAGACGTTCGCGCCCGGCCAGCGCCAGGGCCCGCTGGTCTTCGCCAACGCGCGCCTGGGCACGGGCACCGTGCGGTCGCTGCTCGACGACGCCAGCAACCTCGACATCCGCATCGTCGGCTACGAGCTCACCAACGAGAACGGGCAGGCCTTCACCCACAACCAGACCGAGGTGCTCGCCAAGACCGCCACCGTCCTCCTCGACTTCGGCCCCGGGCGGCCCATCGAGCGCTACGCGGTGGCCACCAACGTCGACGAGGACCGGCTGCGCATCGACGCCCGCGAGGCACTGGCCGACATCCTCCGGATCCCCTACTCCATCAACGAGGCCGGCGAGCTCGAGTCGGTCCGCGACCTGGACCGCAATCTCAACACCGGCGGGTTCTGGGCGGTCATCCGCAAGACCACCGACGGCGTGGAGGAGCGGGTGGACTTCGCGAGCCCCGAGGATCCGCCGCTCGACTTCGATGCCATCTCGCTCCAGTCGGGCGACGTCCTGCACCTGATGTACTACGCGGACCGCGACGCGGACGGCCTCGGGGAGCGCGAAGAGGCCGCCTACGGCACGGATCCGAATGACCCGGACACCGACGGGGATCGGATCCGGGACGGCGACGAGGTCTACCTCCTCAAGACGTCCGCGCTCGACCGCGATACCGACGACGACTGCCTCGAGGATGGCGAGGAGATCGAGGGAGGCACCGACCCCCTGGTGAACTCCACGGACCTGCGCTGCCCCGACGAAGGAGAGGTCCAATGAGCCCCCACTCGAGCTCGTGGATCTGGATACCCCTCGCGCTGGCCATCGCTGCGTGTGGCGGCGAGACCGAGCCCGTGGTCGACGTCGTCACCCCGGCCTGCCAGACCGACGACGACTGCGGAGACGGCGAGGTGTGCTGGGTCAACCCGGTGGCCCAGTGGAGCGCCTGCGTCGAGGGATGCCGCTCGGACGACGACTGCACCGGAGGCCAGCAGTGCCGCGAGATGTTCGACGCGCTCGCCTGCGTCGACCCGCTGCCCGCGGAGCCCGCGCGCCCTCCCGAGGTGGACGACAGCGACCTGCCGCTGACGCCTGGCGACGTCCAGTGCGTCGGGCCCGTCGACGGCATCGTGGAGATCCCGTTCACCCTCGACGCCGCCACGACCTCGGCCATGGTGGTCCCCTTCACC
>CAYMSU010000760.1:0-2130 GCA_964393165.1 uncultured Enterobacteriaceae bacterium | reverse complement strand
AGGCGGTCCCCCCGCGGCTCGCCTCGAGGAGCCCGCAGACCGCGGCGCGCTGCCCACGGGGCCCGCCACCAAGTGGCTGGCCGCCGCCGCCCTCGCCGCCTGGCTCATGCTGCTGTTCCTCGGCGTGGGCGGGGCCTGGATGGTCACCTCGGCGGCCCACGCGGATCTCGCCGCCAAGCAGCAGCTCTACGAGGTCCTGCAGCAAGAGCAGGCCGTGATGATCGACCTCCGCCGGGCGGGCGTGCCCTCCGCGCGGTGCCGGGAGGTCGAAGACGCGTACACGGCCTTTGAAGACGCGCGCCAGGAGCCCGCCCGATGGCGAGCCGCGGTTCGCTACGTGCAGCTCGTGCAGCCTCTGGCCGACGACGTGTTCGGCGCCAGCGGCGACCGCGAGCCCGGGCTGCCCGCCGCCCGCTGGAAGCGGATCACCCACGCCTTCGGGCGGTGGCGCGAGGCCCGGCAGCGCTGGGTGCGCACCGTCGCCTCGGGGCCGGGCCGCCTGGCGGCCGGCCTCGGCGTCGCGCCGCTGCCGGGAGCGGCGGGCGAGTAGCCGCCCCCGCCCGCGGCGCGCGGCGCGGCCCCTCGTGCTAAGGGCCCTCTCAGTGAGACGTTGACGATGGCCGACCCCTGGCTCGTGCACCGCCAGGCGCTGCTCCAGCGGCGGCGGTGTCCGCACTGCGCGGAGCGCGTACCCGCCCGCACCCTGCTCCGCGGGGGCACGTGTCCGCAGTGCGGATCCCTGCTCCGGCTGCCCGGCTCCGCCGACCACGCGGCCGAGGTCCTCTCGGCGATCAAGGCGGGGTGGCGAAAGGCGCGCCTGCCGGTCTACGCCGGCGTGCTCGCGTCGACGTTCCTGGCCGGGTGGGTGCCCCTGCTGTCCACCGTGGTCACCGCCGCGGCCATGGTGACCGCCAACGTGCTGCTCGTGCGCCGGCCGCTCCGCTGGCTGCCGCCGGTGCAGCGCATGGTCACCCGTGCGTCCTCCCGGATCTGGCTCGTGGTCCTCACGCTGGTGTCGCTCGCCCTGAACACCGTGGCCGCGCCGCTGATCGCGGCCATGGGGGCCGGCGCGGTGTTGTCTGCAATGGCGGGGCTGGGTGCGACGTTCTTGTACATCGAGGGCTCGCTCGCAATGATCGAGCGTGGCGTCGCGCGGGCGGCGCGCCCCTCGCCGTTCACCGAGCCGGCCCGCGAAGCCACGGAGGGGACAGGATGATCGAGGCACTGCTCGCGTCGCCGGAGACCTCGCTGCTCGCGGCCGCGGCCACCTTCGCCACCGCCGTGATCACGAGCACCGGCCGCCCCGCGCTCACCCTGTTCCTGCTGTTCGCGGTGCCGACGGCCCTCGTGCAGCTCCCGGGGGTGTCGGCCGACACCTGGCTGTTCCCTCCCGCGCACCTGTGGCTGCTCGGCGGCGCCGGGGTGCTCGCGGTCATCGAGCACTTCCTCCGCGGGGAGCTCTACGGCGAGCTCATCGAGGCGCTGCCGCTGGATCGGCTGGGCGCGATCGTCGTGATCTGGCTGCTGTTCTGCGGCAAGCTGGCGATCGGCGCCACGCCCGGGGAGGAGGCGGGCGAGTACGTCCCCCCGCTCACCTGGGAGCAGAGCACGCTACTGATGGCCGCCTCGATCCCGATGCAGACGGGCCTGGCGTGGGCCCGCAACCGGGTGTTCGACGTGGTCCGCGACATGGGGTTCGGGGGCACGCTGCACCTGCTCGAGGCCTTCGGCGTCGCGGGGGCGGTCGTGCTGGCCGTGCTCCTGCCGCTGGCGGCGGTGGCGGCGGTGCTCCTGGTGGTGGTGCCGATCACGATCGTGGCGGTGGCCGGCCGGCTGGTCGACCGCAGCGTCGACGCGAGCCTGCGGCGGGCCTGCGCGACCTGCGGCTACCAGGCGCGGGTCGAGGCGAGCCTGTGCCCGCACTGCGGGAACCCCCTGGCGGTGGCCCGCTCGCTGGCGGGCGCGACCGTGCCGCAGCTCCCGGGGTCGGCCGCTCCCTGATCGCAGGCGGGCAGAGGGCCTGCCTCCGCGGGCGGCCGCCCCCCGCCCCCCCTCGGCCGGTCGCGAAGCGCGGGCCGAGCGCGAGGAGCAGCGCCACTCCTGTCTCCATGCGATCAGGTTGGTCTCCTC
>CAYMSU010000759.1:0-2133 GCA_964393165.1 uncultured Enterobacteriaceae bacterium | reverse complement strand
CGACCCCGAAGAACCGCGCGGGCTCCCGGGTGAGCCGGTGGACCATCCGGGCCACCGAGTTCTCGGCGCTCCCGCCGGTGTCGCGCGACCACGCGATCTTCAACGCGCGCAGGTTCGCGTCGAAGAACGCCATGTTCACGAGGTGGGCCCCCGCGTCGGAGAAGCCCGGCAGGAGCAGTGGATCCTCGAGCCGCCGGGCCACTCCCTCCGGATCGGCGTTGGCCGAGATCGTCCACCACACGAGCTCGCGGTCGTACTCGCGCAGCAGGTGCAGCAGGAACTCGGCGTCGTCGGCGATCGGCGAGGGCGCCTTCTCGAACGCGGCCTCCTCGTCGATCGAGCGCGCGGCTGCCTCACTCCCCGCCTGGTAGGCCCGCAGTCGCTCGAAGATCGCCTGCAGGCTGTCCCCCGCCCACTCCTGGACCGGCGCACGCTCGACCACCATCTCGGACAGATCGCGGCGGATCGCGAAGTCCTCCCAGCGCAGCCAGCGCTTGAGCGCGTCGAGCGACCACCCCGACTTGCCCCGGCGCCACATCTCGAGGAACGACGCCTGCCACGCCGGGTCGTCGAGGATCGCCCTGCGGCCCTCGCGATCGTCGAGCTCGGGCTCGCACAGCCGGCGCATCTCCTCGATCTCCTCGGCGAGCGGCGTGATGGGCCCCTCCGCCCAGGTCTTGAACGGCGCCGCGAGCGCCTGCAGACGGAACCGTGCCCCGAGCAGGCGGTTCCAGACGACCGACAGTACACGCCCCAGGGCCGACAGCAGCTTGTTGCTCTCGAGCTCGAGCGCCGCCACCGCGGTGGTCTTCAGCGCCGTGCCGTGCAGCACGCCGGTGGACAGCGAGAACAGCCGCACGATGTCGAGCGGGCGATCCTTGGGCGGCGTGGCCTGCCACACGCGGTCGTAGCGGCGCACCACCGAGAGCAGGCGCGCGAGCTCCCCGTAGGTGCTGTGGTTCGCCGGGACCCGCTCGCGCTGGTGCGGCGCGTTGGCGAGGTAGTGGAACGGCAGCGCGTCGGTGGACATCCCGGCATAGCCCTCCTCCATCGCGCGGTGCACCAGCTCCTCCATCCGGGCGAGCTCGTGCTCGGTCGGATCTCGGCCGATGGCCCCGTCGAGCCCCATGACCTCCACCCGGAGCATCGAGTGGGGCACGAGGGGGACGACGTTGGGGCCGAGCGGAAGCTTGTCCAGGTGCTCGAGGTACTCCCGCGACGATCGCCACGTGGCCTGGTCCGCGACCTTGCGGAGGACCTTCTTGGGCACGTTCTCGACGCGCGCGAAGCAGTCCACGATCGGATCGGCCCCGAGGTGGCGCTGGTTGCCGAACGCCAGCCCCAGGCTGCAGTTGCTCATGACCACGGTAGTAGTGCCGTGACGCAGGGCCTCCGGCAGGCCGGGCTCGACCTCGAGCTCGAGGTCGAAGTGGGTGTGCACGTCGACCATGCCGGGCACGAGCCACCGGCCGTGGGCCTCGACCACCTCTCGCGCGCGGCTTTTGTCGAGCGCGCTCCCCCGGGCGACGACGTGCCCACCGCGGACGGCGACATCCTGCACGAAAGGGGGGCCCCCGGTGCCGTCGTAGACCATCGCTCCCGCGATGAGCAGATCCCAGCGATCCGTGGTCCACCCCCCGCGGATGTCGTCGATCCAGGTGCGGTACTCGCGCACCACGCGGTCGGGCGCCTCGAGCTGGGGGTAGTGGCCGACCTCGGGCAGCTGCACGACTCGGCCGTGGCCGACCAGCGTGCGGTAGCGGTCCACCATGTGGGCCCCACTCACCGGATCGAGGGAGCCATTGAGGACCATGAGCGGGCAGTGGGACTCGGCGAGGGCCCCGACCCAGCGCGTGCGGTGGCGCCAGCGCTCCTCGAGGTACCCGATCAGCGAGGGAAACACCTCGTTGCCGTCGTGAAACCGGATGATGCGCCAGAAGTCCTCGAGCTCGGACGGACTGGGGCGGGTGTGAGGCCCGAAGACCGCCGAGAAGCTCCGCCGGAACGTCGCGAGCCCGCCGAGCCGGGCCAGCGCGGGCCCCAGCCGGCCGGCGAGCAGGCGCTGGACGAGGCGGGGGCGGTGCGTCTCGGGGAACAGACCTCCGTTGAGGAACGCCACCGACCGCCACCGCC
>CAYMSU010000758.1:0-2168 GCA_964393165.1 uncultured Enterobacteriaceae bacterium | reverse complement strand
GACGGCCCGAGGGGGGCCGGGGGGCCATCGCCTCCGGGGGCCTCCCCTCGGCGGGCGGAGGCGCTGCGGCGCCGTCAGGGCACGAAGCGTAGCTCCACGCGCGTGCGGACCTGCACCGCCTCGCCGTCGACCTGGTAGGGCGCCCACCGCCACTGCCGGATGGTGCCCGTCGTGGCCGTGCGCAGCTCCACCGGGCAGCGCGCGTCGACCCGAGCCGCCACCGGCACGCCCTGGGGATCGATCACCACGTCGACCGGGCAGGTGATCTCGCCGAGCCCTCGCTCCCGAGCCGCGCGGGGGTACGTCGTGGGCGCCTCGAACACGGTCGTGAGCCGGCCCGCGGGCACCTCCACCGTGGACAGCGGGGGCTCCCCCGCGTGCACCGCCACCCCGATGAGCGCGATGAGGCCGCCGACCGCCATGATCGCGAGGCCCGCCACCACCAGCAGCGCGCCCAGGATCGTGAGGCCCGTCTCTGCGGCCGCGCCCATCCCGAACAGCACGAGGCCGAGGATCCCGATGCCGGCGCCGATGCCCAGGATGACGAGGCCCACCCGGGTGACCACGTGCATTCCGCGCCGGGACTCGCCCGGCCCCGGCGTCGAGTCCGGAGGAGGCTCGGACTGCAGGGCCGCCTCCCACGCGCGCCAGTCCTCGAGGCCCTCCCGGCGGCTGATGCGCGCGACCTTGCTCAGGTACTCGTCGATCACCGCCGACGGCGACTGCTTGGCCAAGCGGAACCCGACGTGCCCCATGACCTGCTTCGCTTGCGTGGCGCGGGACTCGGGCAGCCCCCGCGCCCGCGACGACGCCGCCGTGGCCGAGGCGAGGTCGGTGTACAGGCTCGGATCTTCCCGGAGCGCCTCGCCGAGCACGCGCCGCTCCTCCTCGGAGAGCTCGTCGAGGAACGACGCCATCGACAGCACCGCGCGCGACAGCCGGGGGGCCTCCTCCGCGATCCAGGCCTGGACCTCGTGGTGCTCCTGCAGCTGCCGCGGCAGGTCGCGGAACGAGCTCGACACGAACAGGGCCGCCGCGTTCTCCTCGACCAGGTCGGGGCGGTGGCCGCGCTCCGCGACGAACCGGCGCATCGCAGGGTGCGGCGCGGTGCCGCGAAGCCGCTTGGTGTGCGCCCGCACGGTCGCGAGGAACGGACCCACGTCGCGCTCGCCCATCGCCTCGAGCGACGGGCCGCCGATCGTGGCGCACGCCCCGAGCAGGGGCGTGCCGAGTGCGCCCGCGAGGACCTGGCCGACGACCCCGATGAACTCCCGACGCTCCATCGTCCCTCCTCGCCGCGTAGGATAGCAGGTCTGTCGATGCAACCCGGCCTCCAGAGTTATCTCGCGACGCGCGCCGCGGTCCTCGATCGCCTCCGCCAAACCCTGGTCGAGGCGCTCGATCTCCGGATCGAGCCGGACGAGATCGACCCCGACGCGGCGCTCTTCGGCACCGGCCTGCGGCTCGACTCGATCGACGCGCTCGAGCTCGTCGTGGCGGTAGAGGCCGAGTTCGGCGTGGAGCTGACCGACGAGGGCACTGCCTCGCCCACCGTCGTGCGCACCCTCAACACGCTCGCCGACCGCATCCTGGAGCTGTCGTGACCCCCGGGGTGCGCGCGATCCGCACGACCGTGGGGCTCGCTCGCCGCCCCTGGCTCCAGGTCACCCGGGTGCGCGGCCGCCACGCGTGGGATGTGGTCGACCGCGTCGTCACGAGCGAGCTGCAGCTGCGCGACGGGCAGCTCGGCCAGTCGCTGCTGCTCGCCGAGGACGGCACGGTCGCGGCCGACGTGCTGATCGTGGCCGACGACGAGGACATGCTGCTGCTCACCGAGGGCTTGCCGGCGGCCGAGGTCCGCCGCCGGCTCGAGGACCACCGGCGCCCGGCGGAGGAGGCTGCGGTCGAAGACCCCGGCGTGGCGGTGGTCGGGTTCGACGGGCCGTTCGCGTGGGAGCTGCTCGCCAGGCTCGGGGAGGCCGCGGCGGTGGGGCTGCCCTACCTCACCCTGTACCGCCCGGAGCCCGATCTGATGTGCCTGCGCGCGGGCACCACGGGGGAGTACGGCTACCTGCTGCTCGTGCCCTCGAGCGGCGAGGGGGCCCTGGTCGACCGCCTCTGGGCGCTCGCCGAGGACATGGCGCCCGCCGCCGTTCAGCGCCCCGACC
>CAYMSU010000757.1:0-2169 GCA_964393165.1 uncultured Enterobacteriaceae bacterium | reverse complement strand
CCCACGGTGGGCGGGCCGTGGGTCGGGCCCCCGCGTGGCCGCGGCCCCCCGGCCCCCCTCGGACCGTCGCGGAGCGCGGGCCGAGCGCCCGGAGCAGTGCCCATCCACTCCCCCGCCCGGCGCGTGGAGGTCCTGCACCGGTCGGTGCACCTCCCGCTCCGCCCCCGACGCGACGCGGCGGCGTCGGTCTTGCGCGAGGGAGCCCGGTTCCTGCCCCTGAGCAGGAGGTCATCTTGCTCAGCTGGGTACTCACGTTTCTCGTTCTCGCGCTCATCGCGGCGGTCCTGGGCTTCGGCGGGATCGCGGGCTCGTTTGCGTCGATCGCGCAGGTTCTCTTCATCGTGTTCCTGGTGCTGCTCGTCATCTCCGGGCTCATGTCGGCCCTGCGCGGGCGGGCGCCCTAGCGGACCGCTCGGCTCGCCCTCGCCCGCCCCTCGAGCCACCGACGGGCGGGCTTCTCGTGGGTGAGCGCGATCGCGCGGCGGTAGGCCTCGGCCGCGCCCGGATCGCCGGCCCTCCGCAGCAGCTCCGCGCGCAGCGCCCACCACGGCTGGTGCGCCTCCAGCCTCGAGGCGTCGAGGCACGCCAAGCCCGTGTGCGCCACCAGCGCCTCGTACAGCCGCACCAGGTCGACGTGGTTTTCGACGCCGTCGCGCCGCCGCGCCACGTGCGCAGCGCGGCCGCGAACGCGTCCTCGGATCGAGCACGACGTCGGCGCCGAGCCCGCCGGCGGCCTCCCGCTTGGCGGGGGTGCTCGCAAGGGCGACGACGTTCCCCCTTGGCGACCTGCCCCGATGGACCCCGACCCTCGGAAATCTCGAACAATCTCTGAACAGGTGGTCCGCCACCCCGGCCGTGCCATCGATACGCCCCCGCCATCCACGGAGGAACGGGATGAGGCTGCGGGCCGACATCATCGAGAATCGTTCACAACCTGCTCACTATGGGCTCGCCCGGGCGTACGCGGCTTGGCTGCGGAGCCAGGCGCTCGCCGCGGTCGCGGCCGAGGTGCTGGAGCAGACCGGGCATCGGCCCCTGCTCGCGCCTGTCGTGCTCGAGAACACGCTCATGCACCTGCTGCTCGACGAGGCGGTGGCCGATCCGGAGACGCTGTGGCCGCGGCTGGACCTCGCGGCGTGCGCGGTGGGGCTGCACGCGGTGGGCATCGACGATCGGGACGTGGCCGAGGCGTTGCTCCAGGCGCTGCGCGAGGGGGTGGGGGCGCCGGCGGTGCCCTTCCCGAGCGACCTCGAGCCCGAGCTGACGACCGAGGGCTTCCGGTTCGGCCGCTTCGTGCTCCCCTGCAACCAGTGGGTGGACCGGGCGTGGCGGCACGTGGCCCGCGAGGTCCACCCCGAGGCTGCGACGGTGGCGGTGCTCCGCTCGGCGCTGCGGTATGCGGCGCTGTACGCGAAGACGCGGCACATCGGGCCCCCGCAGGCGGTCTACGACGACTTCTACGCCTGGGGCGTGCGCAACGAGGGCTTCGCCTCGCCGTTCAACGCCCGGCTGCTGGGCAAGCCGGGGGGCCGGTTCTACAGCGCGTGCGGGGATGTCGATGCGCCGTTCGGCAGCGCCGGCAGCTTCTTCGCGCAGGCCGAGCCGGGGCATCCGGGAGCCTGGTGCCTCGATCCGCCGTTCCTGACCGAGACGATCCGGCGCGTCGAGGCCGTGCTCGCGGGCTGGCGACGGCTCGAAGAGCCCCCGTCGGTGATGCTCGTGATTCCCTGGGCGCACGAGCTGCAGCACGCGCCGGATGAGTCCGTGCGCCTGCACAAGGGCCAGCACTACTACGAGGGCCTCGCGGGCACGCTGCACCCGCTGCCGGTGGACGTGGCCGTGCACCGCTACGGTCCGCTCCCGGGCTTCGACCCGGCGGCGATCCTGGCCGGGTACACCGCGCCGAGCGCCTGATGCGCGGCCTGGTCGCTGCCACCGCGGGCCCGCTGGCGTTGTTCGCGCTGCTCTGCGTGGTCGCCCCCGAGGCGACGGGCGGGGTCGTGAAGGCGGGGTTCACGTCGGCGGTGGCGTGGTTCGGGGGGCTCTGGCAGCTGCTGTTCGTGCTCTACGGCGCGGTCGCGGGGGGCCTCGCGCTGTCACCATGGGGGGCCGCGCGGCTGGGTGGAGTTATTATAAAAATCCAACGAAAGTTGGAAGCGACACCGTATG
>CAYMSU010000756.1:0-2175 GCA_964393165.1 uncultured Enterobacteriaceae bacterium | reverse complement strand
TCTGCCGGATGGGGGGATGGAGTACATCATCCAGATCGAGCCGCACATGCTCGAGTTCCTGGGCCCGTTCCCGAAGCTCGTCCCGGGCCTTCGGATGGGCCCGATCGACGGCCTGCGGCTCGCGTCGTACTTCGCGCGCTCCTCGGGAGGCCTCGGCCGCTGGTTGTTCGGCACGGAGGCCGGCCGTCGGGTCATTCCGGCCATGGGCCTCCACGTCGACATCGGTCCCCGAGACCCGTTCGGAGCCCCGATCGCCTACGTCCTGGCGATGAGGGCGTCCACCAGCGGCTATGCCGTGCCCGTAGGAGGCGCCTCGGCGATCACGAAGACCCTCGTCGAGGACCTGGCCGACCACGGGGGCACCCTTCAGCTCCAGAGCCGGGTGCGTCACGTCCTCGTCCGTCAGGGGGAGGGCGTCGGCGTGGAGCTTCAGGACGGAGTTCAGATCGCCACCTCCGGACCGATCGTGGCGGACACCTCTGCGCCCTCGCTGTACATCGATCTCCTCGGAGCCGATCACGTCCCGAGCCGAATCCTCGACCACATGCGCCAGTTCCCCATGGGCTGGGGAACCTTCAAGGTCGACTTCTCGCTCGACAAGCCTGTGCCATGGACCGCCGAAAGCTGCCGAGAGGCTGCGGTGGTGCACGTCGGAGAGTCGCAGGAGGATCTCGCCCGGTTCACGCGGCAAGTGCGCGCCGGTCAGCTCCCCCAGCAGCCCTACCTCGTCGTCGGCCAGCACACGCTCGTCGACCCGAGCCGGGCGCCCGAGGGCCGACACACGCTCTACGTGTACACCCACGCGCCATCCTCGCTGGACCCGAGCGCCTACCCCGGCGGGTGGCAGACCTGGCGCGAGCATCTCGCCGACGTGATCACCAACCGCATCGAGTGGCTGGCCCCTGGCTTCACGAAGCTCGTTCGGCACCGCGCCATCGCCGACCCCGAGGACCTCGAGCGGATGAGCGCCAACCTCATTGGCGGAGACCTCGGGGGAGGGTCCAACCAGTGGTGGCGGCAGCTCATCTTCCGCCCGGTGTTCCCCTACTTCCGTTACCGCACGCCCGTGCGCCGGGTCTACCTCGGCTCCAGCTTCACCCACCCGGGGGCCGGAGTGCACGGCATGTGCGGGTGGAACGCGGCCGGGATGGCCCTCGCAGACCTGCCGGCCTAAACTGGCTGCTCTGTTCGTTGCCGGGAGGTCTCGTGTCGATTCTGTGGCTCGTGCTGGCGTCCGCCCTGGGGGCCGCCCCCGAGATCCCGGCCTGCTTCGCCATCTCCCCCACGTTCGCCACCGCCGACGACACACACAGCGTCGGGACCATGTTCGCGACGAAGATCGGCGACCGGGTCGTGCTGCTGACGGCCCACCACCTGTTCGGGCCGCCGGGTGGCTTCGACAAGGCGCTGGGGGGCGCCGAGGTCGCGTCGACGGTGCAGTCCGTCACCCTGCGAGACGCGTACACCTACGTCTCCTGCGGGTCCGCGGAGCCGCGAGCGGTGGCCGATGCCCAGCCGATGGGCGACCAGGGTGCCCACCGAGACGTCGCGGTGTTCGTCCCGAAGCGCGCGTCGGGGCTGAAGTCGCTCGAGCTGAACGCCGGCCAGCGGTCGCCCGCGGCGCGGCCCCTGGCCGAGAAGGCCGCCGCCGTCGGCGACGTGGTGTACCTCGTCGCGCGTGTAGGCGAAGGCACCCCCCGCACCTTCACCGGCGAGGTCGTCCAGGCCACGGCCAAGGCGCTGTACTTCAAGTACCAGGACGCCACCCTCGAGCTCGCAGCCGCGAACGGCGCCGCGGTGCTGAACGCCGCGGGGGAGGTGGTCGGTCTCCACCTCAGCAGCGGCAAGATGGGCGATGGCACGCTGGTCGGGGTCGCGAATCCGGCTGCGAGCCTCCGCGCGCGGGCACAGAAGGCCCTCGCCGCTGTGGACTGATGCCCGCAACCCCGATCTTCCACCTGACGACGCCGGAGGCCTGGGAGCGCGCCCGGTCCACCGGCAGCATCGCGCCTCCCTCCCTCGAGACGCAGGGCTTCGTACACGCAGCCTACCGCTACCAGGTCCTCCCGGTGGCCCGCGCAGTGTTCGCGGACGTCCCCGACCTGCTCGTGCTGGAGCTCGATCCGACAAAGCTGGGCGCCCGGTTGGTCGACGAGCCCCCCGACCCCACCCTCC
>CAYMSU010000755.1:0-2179 GCA_964393165.1 uncultured Enterobacteriaceae bacterium | reverse complement strand
GGGCCCCGGTGGGCCACCGCACCGAGGGGGGTCCGTGAAGCGCGAACACGGGCTCGAGCCTGACCGCGACGTGTTGTGGGACGAGCTCCGGATCCAGCGAGAGGACCTCGCGCAGGCCCACGCGCGCGCTCGCGGGGCCCTCGAGCGCTACCGTGCGCTGTTCGAGGCCGCGCCCGTCGGCTACCTCACGGTCGACCCCCAGGGGACCGTGCTCGCCGCCAACGACACGGCGCGTGAGCTCCTCGGGGAGACCCTCCAGCGCTCCTTCCAGCGCTTGCTGCACCCCGACGACGGGCCCGTGCTCGCCGCGCACCTCCAGACGGTGTTCGGCGAGGGCGGCCACACCACGTGCCGCGTGCGGCGTCTCGATCCGGCAGGCCGCGAGATCCTCCTCAAGCTCGACAGTGCGCCGATCCATCCCGCAGACGGCGCACCGCGCGCGCGGATCGTGCTGTCGGTCGCGCCCTCCGAGGCGTCGTCGGCGGTGCAGCTCGAGCAGGCCAGCCAGCTGCTGGATGCCACGGAGGGGCTGTTCGATCTCGACGAGGAGGGTCGGATCCGGTGGGCGTCGGCATCTGCGCGCGCGCTGCTCGGCGCGCCCGAGGGGGCGCTCGAGGGCGGGCCCGTCACCCAGGTGCTCGATCCCGGCACCGCTGATGAGGTAGAGCAGGCGCTGCACGCCGCTGCCACGAGCCGCGCCGCCCTGCGGGCCTCGGGCCTCGGCCGGCGCCACGACGGCACCCGGTTCCCCGCCGACCTGCGCCTGCTCTCGAGCGTGGAGCTCGGTCGCGACGGCACCATGCTCGTGCTGCGGGACCGCTCGGCAGAGCAGGCGCTGCAGCGCGAGCTGCGGCAGGCCCAGCGGCTCGAGGCGCTCGGTCGGATCGCCGCGAGCGTGCTCGTCGACGTACAGAACCTGCTCTCCGGGGTGTGGGCGGCGTCCGACGTGGCGGTGAGGCTCGTCGGCAACCGCAACGCAGCCCGCCCGCCCCTCAAGATGATCCGCGAGGCCACGCAGTCAGCCCTGGACCTGGTGACCGTCGTGCTCGCGCTCGGGCGGGGGCCTGCGTCCCAGCCGCGCGATCAGCCTGTCGACGACCGGATCCGGGAGGTCCGACCCATCGTCCAGCGGCTCGCGGGGCCCTCGGTCGCGCTTCGGATCTCGCTCGGCGTGCCCTGCGAGCAGGTGCTCCTGGAGGACGGCGTGGTGGAGCACATCGTGCTCAACCTCGTGAAGAACGCCTGCGACGCCATGCCGGAGGGGGGGGCCCTCGCGATCGAGACGCGGTCGTCTCCGTCGGACCTGCCCCCCACGCTCGATCCCGACGGTCCCTGGGTCGAGCTCACGGTGCGCGACACCGGGCGGGGAATCCCCCCCCAGGATCTCGGCCGCGTCTTCGATCCCTTCTTCACGACCAAGGTCCCCGAGGCGGCCGACCGCGCCACCCCCTCGGGGCTGGGCCTGAGCACCGTGCGGAGCCTCGTGCGCCAGGCCGGCGGCGAGATCTCCGTCGACTCCGAGCTTGGTCAGGGGGCGCGCTTTCGGGTGTGGCTGCCGGGGAGCGGCCGGGCCCCGGCCGTCACGACCGAGGTGGCCCCGGCGCAGGCGCTGTCTGCGCTGGCGCCCGCGCAGGTGATCGTCGTCGACGCGAACCCGCTGTCGTTGCTCGGCACCGAGCAGGCGCTCCGCGCAGCGGGCCACCGCGTCGTCGGGGTGAGCAGCCTCGACGAGGCGCGCTGGGCCGTCGGGCTCGATACGACCTGGCACGCCGCGATCGTCGACGCCGAGATCGACGCCGATCCGGTGGTCGTCGCCGCCGAGCTCCGCGGGAAGGCTCCCGGGATCTGCATCCTCTACACCTCGCCGGATCCGAAGGCCACGGTGGAGGCGGGCATCCCCGTGCTCACGCGGCCGGTCGACGGCGACCTGCTCCTCGCCACGCTCGACGCCGCGAGGCAGCCGTCGACGTGACGCCTGGCTCAGGAGTTGCACTCGCCCCTCGCGCTCGTAGGAGGTCCACATGGATTTGATGGTCGCCCTCGATCTGTCCGGCGATCCCCGGGAGGTGCTGCAGCGCGCGCTCCCCTGGGCGGCTCGGCTCACTGCGCGCGTCCACCTGCGCGCGGTCTCCCGCATGCAGTGGGAGCCCGACGAGGTCTTCGGCGGCACCGAGACGCA
>CAYMSU010000754.1:0-2208 GCA_964393165.1 uncultured Enterobacteriaceae bacterium | reverse complement strand
TCGAAGTCCTCGGCGAAGATCACCTGCACGCTCTGGGCGGCCGCGCCGGCCGCGGCTCCCGTGCCCGCACCCCCCGCCCCCGCCGTGGCGGCACCGAGCCCCGCGACGCTGCCAGCTCCCGCGCCCGGCCCGGGAGCCGAGTCGGAGACTCCCCCTCGCCCTCGCCCGTCGCTTCCTCTGCGCACCTCCCGCAACCCTGGCCGGACCGGAGGCTCCCAGGCCAGCGACGACACCCCGCAGGAAGACTGAGCGTGCTGACCTGGATCTGCGCCCTCGCGCTCGCCGTCGACCCCGCCGAGCTGCCCTCTGTGGACCTGGCCGAGGAGGCCGAGCTGCACTTCCAGCTCGGAGCCGAGGCGTACTCGGCGGGGGAGAACGCGGAGGCGCTCGCCCACTTCCTGCGCTCCCACCGGCTGGCGCCCAATCGGAGCACGGCGTTCAACATCGCGCGGGTCTACGATGAGCTCGGGCGCCCAGAGCAGGCCTGGCGGTACTACGACGTGTCCCTCCGAGGAGAGACCGACCCCGAGCTCCAGGCGCCCGCACGGCAGGCCATGCGGCGTCTCGAGCCACAGATCGCCCGCGTTCATGTCACGTCGACGCCGCCGGGCGCCGACGTGTACGTGAGCAACCGGGAGCTCGGCTCGCGCGGTACCACGCCGATGACGTTGGCATTGCTTCCTGGTCGCAACACCGTGATCCTCCAGCTGCGGGGCTACAGCCCCGTCGAGCTGCAGCGTGTGTTCCCCGGCAACGGCCTGTTCGAGCTCGACGCCACCCTCGAGCGAGCCGAGGCCGACCGGCGCCAGAGAGCCCTGGCGGCCACCTGGGTGGAGAGCACCGTCTCCATGCACGGCGAGCGAGTCGTGCACGTGGCGGACGAGCGCTGCGACGTGTTCCCGGACCGGCTGAGCGCCGTATCCACCTGGCGGGAACCCTTGTCGCGCATGCCCACCCCGCCGCCAGGCTCCGCGATCGCCGCGCACCACGAGGAGCCAATCCACCTGGACGTCGTCGTGGAGGACACACGGTCGCGGCGCACCACCCGGGTGCCCCTCACCCGCGGCAAGAAGGCGAGCTGGTTCGATCAGGCCGACCTGCTGCGCACCTGGGTACTCGACCGCTGCGAGATCACCAACGGCGCGGCGGTGGGCGACGCGCTCTCCGACATGAAGAAGAAGGTTCGCGAGGACGTGGTCGCGTTGCTCGCGGAGCTCCGCGGAGAGGACGAGGACACCGCGCGAGCGGCGCGACGCTGCGTCAAGAAGGGCGACTGCGGCGAGCTCGCCGCCGCCCTGAGGTTCTGAGCCAGCCGGGCCTGCGCCCCCTCGCCCCATGGGAGAGCGTGCTCACGCCGTGCGCAGCTCGAGCTCCGCACGAGGGGCCACGCCCTCCAGCTGGCGCGACGTGTCTGCGGCCCCCAGTCGGTAGTCGCCGAGGCCCGCAAGCTCCGGCTCCTCCCGGCACCGCTGGCGGAACGTGTGCATCGCGTCCTCCACACGCCGCACTGCAACCTCCCGATCGCAGCCCGGGAGCACGACCAGCAGCTCGCCGACGTCCAGCTCGCCGACCACGTCGGTTCGCCGCAGATCCGTTCCGAACGCGTCAGCCAGGCATCGACGGGCCAGGCCAGCCGTCTGCGCCGACGCATCCGTGATCCCCGCCGTCTCCACGAGGACGACGGACACCACCTCGCCCGAGCGGCTCGCCCGGGCCAGGGCCGCATCGAGCCCGTCGAGGGCTCCCAGCCGGTTGGCCAGGCCGGTCACGGGCTCCGTCCTGAAGGGCAGCGACGCGATCCGCCTGGACCGATCCAGGACGCGCTGCACCGCTTGTGCGGGCGACCCTGCGCCCCGCAGGACATCGTCGACGCCAGCCTCCCGCAGCGTCGCCGCGCTCCGCTCGGTCGAGCCGTACACCACGATGGGCACGTGGCTGTAGCGGGGGTGGGCGCGAACCAGGCGAACGAGCGGCTGCACGGGTGCGCCCCCAATCGTCGAGCCCAGCACGAGCGCGCGAGGGATCCCTCGCTCCAGCGCTTCGACGACGGACGCCGCATCGTCGCCCTCGATCACCGAGATGCCGACCTTCGCGAAGACGGAGGCAAGCTCGGCGCGGGCCTCGGGCGCCTCCAACGCCACGAGCACATCACCCGGCCGAGCGCGCGCGGTCGACGCCCGCCACCGAGCGAGGCGAGTGACCTCGGAC
>CAYMSU010000753.1:0-2219 GCA_964393165.1 uncultured Enterobacteriaceae bacterium | reverse complement strand
GTCCAGACTGGCCGGCGTGATCGTCGCGCTCAACCTCTTCATCGCCGTGCTCACGGTGGTCGGCTGGGCCCCAGACCACACCGTCGAGGCGGTCTTCGACGGGCTGGAGGTGGTCGTGGCGCTTGGGCTGGCGGCTCTCGCGGCGCGTTGGGTCTGGACCGCCGCCCCACGCCGGGTGGAGCTCGACAACGAGGGCATTCGGTGGGGAGGCCGGGCCCCTCGGAGGTCTTGGTCGGAAGTGGCCGACGTGGCGCTCACGAAGCACGCACTCCGCTTGACGACCCATGCGGGCGCATCCTACAGCCTGCGGTTCCCCTGGACGCACCATGGAGGAGCCCCTCGACCCTCGCGCGAGTGGCTCGTCGATCTGATCGCGGATGTCTCCGAGGGGCGGATCGAGCTGATCGTCTACCGGCTGTCGGACGTGCGCTACGACGTGAAGGGCGGGCGCGCGCAGGCCGCGGTGCGGCGGTTCTGGAGCGACGTCGCGGAGCTCGACGACAAGTGGAAGGACAGCGCGTTCCCGGCCGGGGTCGCGCGACATCGGGGCGAGCATCCACTACTGACGGGATCGGGCGTTCAGCCGCAGAACCGCTGGACGATGCCGCTGCGGCGGTCGATGGCGTACAGACGGATGGCTCCGTCGCCGATTGGCTCGACGAGGACCAGGCCGCCGCTCATGGCGCGGAGCTGAAGGTCGTCACGGATGACGGACCAGTCGTCGGCGCGAGCGGGGAAGTTGGTGAGCACCGTCTCGGAGACCACGCCGGTGGCGAGGTCGAGCTCGATCAGCTCGACGTCGTCGCCGCGGCCCTCGGTGAGCGCCCAGAGTGCGCCGTCGTCGGGGGTGTAGGTCATCGCGAAGGGGTCGTTGTTGTCGAGCTCCGGAGATGCGGTGCTCCACTGCTCGAGGACCGGGTCGTAGGCGACGAGCGCGCCCGCGCCGCTGAGGCCTGCCCACACGACCGACCCCGAGCCTTCGTCGTAGGCGACGGCGTGGTAGTTGCCCGAGTCGATGCTCATCGGCATCTCGGGCAGCTCGGCGGGCTCGACGACGCCGGCGCGGTTGCCCGTGGCGACGTAGGTGACGCCGTCGATGACGACGGCCTCGCGGCCATTGCGGTCGGCGAGATCGGCGAGGTCTTCGACGCGGGTGCAGCCGGTGTACGAGGCGAGCGTGACCGACGCGGACGAGTCGCCGACGGGGCCGAACCACAGGGCGGTGAAGGCGCCCGGCGTGACCGGGACGTCGGGGTTCGTGCCGGGGTCGATGTCCGTGTCGGGGTCGGTGCCGGTGCGGGGGTCGCCGTACCAGCCCTCCGTGGGCTCGACGGGGGTTTCACACGCGAGCAGGCTCCAGAACAGGATCACTTGACCTGCCGTCCAGGGCGTAACTGCGCGGACCACCCGATACGTCTCTGTGCGAGCGCTGTCCGAAACTCCGCCGCCGGGGTCTATCCAGGAGTCAATCCGTTTCTGGTTCCTCGGCTGCTGGCTCGACGTCGGCGGCAAACAGAGCCGCAACCACGTGTTCCACGTTAGACGGCTGGTACGGCGTCTACTGCCGTACGGAGTCGTCTTGCCCTCCCAGACCGCCCGCCTCGAGCTCCGCATCGCACCCGACAAGAAGAGGCTGATCGAGCAGGCTGCGAAGCTCTCGAACACCACGCTCACGGCGTTCGTCACGGAGACCCTGGTAGAGCGGGCCCGCTTGCTCGTCGAGGGACCCAAGCTCTCGACGGACTCCGGGACCGACGACCTCCGTCCCATCGGCGGATGGTCATTCGAGCTTCCCGACGACTGGGACGCTCCGTTGGATGACTTCGCGGACTACCGATGAACGTCCTCGTCGACACGCACATCCTGCTGTGGGCCGCAGTGGGAGACCGCAGGCTGCGCGGGGCTTCCCACGACATCTTCCGCGACCGACGCAACACGTTGATCGTCAGCGTGGCGTCGCTGTGGGACATCGCGATCAAGCACAGTCTGGGCAAGCTGCCGCTGCCGGTCGCTCCGGCCGACTTCTTCGCCCGAGAGGTGGCCACCCGCGGCTACGGAGTCCTCGACATCGAGCGACCCCACGCGGAACGGGTGGCGGTGCTGCCATTTCCGTCCGGTCATCAGCACCGCGACCCCTTCGACCGGATGCTGGTCGCGCAGGCGCTCACCGAGGGACTCCCCTTTCTGTCGGAGGATCCCTGGGTGCCGGCCTACGAGGA
>CAYMSU010000752.1:0-2221 GCA_964393165.1 uncultured Enterobacteriaceae bacterium | reverse complement strand
TGTCCTGATCGTCGTCGCGATGTTCCTGGTCCAGGCCGGGCGGGCGCTGTTCGACCGGCTGCAGGGCCGCATCGACTTCTCCTCGGCCACCCTGCTCGGCGTACAGGCCTTCGCAAACCGGCAGCGCCTGCTCGTCGACCGGCGCTCGGGGGGCTGGCTCACCGGTCACGACGGGCTCGACGTGCAGCTCTGGTTCGATGCGTTTCCCGCCCGCGAGATCCGGGAGGTGATGCGCCGGGAGGTCGGCGTGCGTCCCGTCCGGGTCCGCAGGCACCTCGGGTGGCTCGCGCCCTCGGTCCTGGTCGTGGTTCGCCTTCCGCGGCCGCTCGCCCGGCGCCTGCGGGTGTCGGCCCTGCCGGGTCTCGTGCCCGACAGCGCCCGGGTCCCGCTGCACAACCCGGTCCTCGACCAGCTCATGCGCGTGTCGAGCACCGACGCGGGGCGCGCCCGGGAGCTCCTGACCCCGCCCGAGGTCCACCAGCCGCTCCTCGAGATGCTGGGCACCCACCCGCTGTCCGTGGTGACGGAGAGCGCCGTGGCGCTGTGGTGTGCGCAGCCGGTGGCCGATCCGGAGCCGCTGATCGCGCTGGCTGCGGAGATCGCGCAGGGCCTCCGCGACGTCGGGCAGGTGCCCGAGGCCGCGGCCGCGCAGGGGTCCTCGGCGCGATAGTCCCGGGCCATGAAGGTCGTGGTCCAGAAGTACGGCGGCTCCTCGGTCTCCGATCTCGATCGGATCGGTCGCGTGGCGGAGCGCATCGCGGCCACGGTGGCAGACGGCACCCGTGTCGTGGCCGTCGTCTCGGCGATGGGAACCACCACCAACGAGCTGATCGCGCTCGCGCGACAGGCCGCCGCCGAGCCCGACCGCCGCGAGCTCGACATGCTGATCAGCGTCGGGGAGCGGATCACGATGGCGCTGCTGGCGATGTGCCTCAAAGATCGAGGCGTCGGGGCGCGATCGCTGACCGGATCCCAGTCGGGAATCGTCACCGACGAGCGCCATGCCGATGCGCGCGTCGTGGAGGTGCGCCCGCAGCGCCTGCGACAGGTCCTGGAGCAGGGCCAGGTGGCGATCATCGCGGGGTTCCAGGGCGTCAGCCGCGAGCGTGAGGTGACCACCCTGGGCCGGGGTGGCTCGGACACCACCGCAGTGGTGCTCGCCGCCGCATTGGGCGCGGACCACGCGGAGATCTGCAGCGACGTCGACGGGGTCTGGTCGGCGGACCCCCGGCAGGTCCCCGACGCCGTGAAGCTCGACGCAACCTCGCTCGATCAGGCACTCGCGGTGGCGCGTGGGGGCGCGCGGGTGCTCTTCGAGGACGCCGTCCGCTACGCTCGCGACCACGGCGTGAGCATCGTGGCCTCGAGCACGTTCGGCCCGGGGGCGGGCACGCGCCTCACCCCGGAGGCGCCGGCAGGTCCCTTGCCTCGCTCGGTCACCGGCGACCCGCACCTCGCCGCCGGAGACCTGGCCCCCGACGCGCTCGACGCCCTCGCGAGGGTCGCGCGAGCGGGGGGCCGCGTCCGACGCCGGCTCGGCAAGCGCGTACACGTCGACGTCCGCAACGTCCACGGGGGCCTCCCCGACGGCTTCACGCCGATCGCGGTCGCGACCGCGGTCGGGTCGGCGCTCGGAGAGCGCGCCGAGGAGCTGGCCCTGGCGGAGGGCGTGCTCCAGGCCGCGGGGATCGCGGTCGAAGACCGTGGGGCCTCCGGAGACGTGGCCTGGTGGCAGGTCCCCCGGGAGCGGCTCGACGACGCGGTGCGCGCGCTCCATGCCGCGCTGCAGCTCCCCTGAGGTGAGGCCCGCCCGGGCAGAGGGTCTGCGCACGATGGAGCCCCTGCTCCGCCCCCCCTCGGACCGTCGCGAAGCGCGGGCCGAGCGCGAGGAGCAGCGCCACTCCTGTCTCCTCACAGGTTCGGGAGGCCCGCGCTCTCCTCGTGATCAGGTGTGCTCGGCCCAGTCGACCATGTGCCGCACGTCGGCCCAGCGTGTGCGCCCGTGCGGAGAGGCCAGGACCACGACGCCGTACGTCCGCCCGGTGTGCTGGCTGCGCAGGACGGCCGCGAAGCAGTACCGCGCGGTGTCCGTGTACCCCGTCTTCGCCGCGATCACGTCGACGCCGGCGCCGGGATCCCGTAGCAGCCGGTTGGTCGAGTACAGGGTGCGCAGCCCGCGGCTCGGCTCGACCTGCCAGTAGGGGGCGCTCGCGACCGTGGA
>CAYMSU010000751.1:0-2223 GCA_964393165.1 uncultured Enterobacteriaceae bacterium | reverse complement strand
CCGGTCGGTCTACGCCGTCCAGTACCACCCCGAGGCCTCGCCCGGGCCGCATGACCTCCGAGAAGACGAAGAAGATCCGCTCGGCCCCACTGTAGTCGTCGAGCACGGCGGCCCCGCGCAGCGGCCGGTGGGCGGCCACCGCCTGCGGCGGCGTCCACGTGAACAGGCGCCCGTCGTCCTGCAGGTCGAAGACCCCGACGTACCCGTCGGCCGCGGCCGTGAGCACGTACTGGAGCCGATCCCCGGGCCGCGCCTCGACGAGCCCGTGCTGCGGGGCCGCCCGCCCGTCCCGGACCCGCTCGAGCTCGACGTCGAGCGCCCCCCGGAAGGCGATCCCGGGCGCCGACCCCGGCCGCGGGGCCCCGACCCACAGCAGCAGGGCCGCCGCGACGGCCAGCGCCGCGACGAGAGGGGCGAGCCACCTCCGACGGGGCCCCACGTCGAGGGGCAGCGCGAGCGGGGGCAGCGCCTCGGCCGCGGAGGCGACGTCTCGCCGCACGCGCTCCGCTCGCGCGCGCAGCTCGGCGTCCGACGCCACGTGGGCCTCGAGGGACGCCCGCTCCGAAGGGGGCAGGTCGCCGAGCGCCCAGCGCTCGAGCTGGCTCCGGCTCACCGGTTCACACGGCATCGCTCATCGTCTCCTTGATGCCCAGCAGGGCCCGCGCCCGCCGCTCGAGGCGCTGCAGGCGGCGCCGCACGGTGCGGGACGAGGTGTCGAAGTGCTCGGCGATCTCGAGGATCGTCCAGGACTCGGCGTGGCGCAGGCGCAGGATCGCCGCGTCTTCCGGGCCGAAGTCGGCGAGGAGGCGGCCGACGTCGAGCGCCGCGCCGTCGGCCTCCGGCGGCACCGCCAGCGCGAGCCACGCCTGGGGATCGTCGACCCAGGGCCGGCGCTTGCGCAGCCGGTCGAGCGCAGCGTTCCGCGCGATGGCCTGCAGCCACGCGAGCGGGTGCCGCCCGTCGAACCGACGACGGCTCCGCCACGCCCTGAGGAACGCCTCCTGCAGCACCTCGTCGGCGTCGCTCGGGTTGCCGCAGATCGCGCGGCAGCGGGCGCGCACCGCGGGCCCGTAGGTGACGTAGAGCGCCTGTAGCTCCTCGCGCGACAGGCTCACCGGCACCCCTCGGCGTAGGCCAGGCCCCCGAGCGCCTCGCCCGTCCACAGGGTGGCCTCGTGGTCGAGGTGCTCGACCTGGGTGACCCACAGCCCGGCGGACTCGGGCTCGGCCTCGAGCAGCGCGCCGTCGATGGCCCCGGTCGCCACCACGACCGGCACCAGGAGCTCCACCCAGCTTCGCTCGGCCTCGACGACCCGATGTGCGCCGTCGATCAGCCACTCGTCGAGCACGTCGGGGTTGCCCTCGGCGAACAGCAGCGCCTGCCCGTACGCGACGCCGTAGATCCCCGTGTGGGGATCGAGGCTGTACGGACCGTCGTCGTCGGGAGCGTAGGCGTCGCGGTCCACGAGGACGGGCAGGCCGAGCGCCCAGCGGGCGGAGCCCCCCTCCTCGAGCCAGACCTCGGGCGTGACGTCCTCCGGGGGCGTGGCGAGCAGCTCGCCGAAGGCGGCGTCGCTGTCGTCGAGGACGTCCGCGGGAACCGTGGCGCAGTCGGCGACGAGGCCGTCGGCGGACAGCCACCGCAGCTCCCACCCCACGCGCTCGGGGATCGGCACGATCCCGAACAGATCGTCGAGCCGGTCGCCGGAGAACAGGGAGTCGCCGCAGCCGACGGCGAGCAGGGGCACCAGGGCGAGGGGCGCGGAGCGGATGGTCGACCTCCTCCTCGAAGCTACAACGGACCACGCGGCGGTAGAGGGGCGGGTTTTCTCGCGGCTACAGTGAAGCGCTGCAGGAGGGCCCATCGCTGTGGATCGCTGGCTACTGATCGGAGGCCTCGCGCTCGGCTGTGCCGAGCCCGGGCCCCCGAACCCCGTCGTCTCCCGGCTCGAGGTCACCGTCCACGACGGGCAGGCCGAGGGCTGGCTCCTCACCTCCGTCATCCCCCCCGAGGGCGAGGGCCCGCCCGTCACCGGGATCGTCGACCGTGAGGGGCGGTGGGTGTGGGCCGTGACCTCACCCGAGGGCACCTACCCCATGTCCGCCAAGGTGGGCCGCGACGGGCGCTCCATCGTCTTCGGGGAGTTCGAGCCCACCAACCGCGGCGAAGACCGCCGCCGCATGGTGCGGGGGCCCTACTCCGGCCCCGTGCAGGCCCGCCGGA
>CAYMSU010000750.1:0-2233 GCA_964393165.1 uncultured Enterobacteriaceae bacterium | reverse complement strand
TGGAGAGAGGCCTCTGGCGGGGGGAGGTCGGGCAGGCGGATCGCGACCTGACCGTCCACGCCGAGCAGGCCGCCGAGGGCCTCCCGGGCGCTCGCCACGTCGGCCGCCGCCTGCACGGCCGCGCTGCGCCGGCGGGCGAGGTCGGCTTTCGCGGCGAGCACGTCGAGCTTGGTCGCGGTCCCCGCCGACCGGGCCCCCCTCGGTGGACCGCAGGTTGGCGGCGGCGACCCCCTGCGCGCGCTGCGCCGCGCCCGCCACCCCCTCGGCGGCCTGGACGCTCGCCGCGGCCGAGACGAGCCCGAGCTCGAGCGCCAGGGCGGCCTCCTCTACGGTTCCCTCGGCCACGGCCACCCCGCGCCGTGCTGCGGTGCTCCGCGCCCACGCGGAGGGCACGAACAGGGGCAGCTCGACGGACCCGGCGGCTTGCCACACGTCGAGCGGCTGGAACAGGATCGGCGTGAGCTCGTCGGCCCCCTCGATGGGGATCGGCAGGTCGTCGAGGAACGAGTCGAACTCGATCAGCACCTCCCGGTCGTTGCGGGTGTACCCCCCCTGGACTGCAACAATTGGGTGCCAAGCGGCCGCCGCCTGGCGGGCGACCCCCTTGGCTGCATCGAGCTCGGCCTGCGCCTGGGCGAGATCCGGGGACTCCGCACCGAGGCGATCGAGTGCCTCTTCGAGCGTGATCTCGATGACGGGAACCTCGTCCACCATGTCCATCTGCAGCCTCCTCGCGTGCCCTTCAGACGGACCGGGAGCCCGCTCGGCCTCGGGCACGGGCGTTGACGTGCCGCGCCTCTAACTGTAAAGGCCGTCGCGTAGCACGTGCCCTTCATCCCTTCCGGGTCGAGCACCATGCATGAACGTCAGAAGATTGGGCAATCGCCCACTCGGGATCGCGGTGCGCCAGCCGACTGGGGCACGGGGGAGTGGCGGTGGCTCGGTGAGGCCGAGGAGGCCGTGTTCTCGGGCGAGGGCCTGCAGAGGTTCTGCCGTGACCTCACGCAGCCCGTGTACCTCGTTCAGGCCCCCAACGGCGCGATCGGCGCCGCCTGGCGCACGGCGGTGCCCCCGGAGCGGCCCCGGGGGTTTCCCGTCGTGGGCATGCTCCCGCCGGCCTACCCCGAGTGGCTGGGAGACCGTGGCTTCAGTGAGTCGCACGGTCTTCGCTTTCCGTACGTCGTAGGCGAGATGGCGCACGGAATTGCGTCAGTGGCGATGGTCGTCGCAGCGGCGCGCGAGGGCATGCTCGGCTTCCTGGGCACCGCCGGGCTGTCGGTGGAGCGCTCCGAGGGGATGGCTCGCGAGGTCGCGTCCGTCCTGGCGGGGTCGGGAGCGGCGTGGGGCGCGAACCTCATCCACGTCCCCACCGCGCCCGAGCACGAGCTGCGGCTCGCGCGGGCCTACGTCGATGTCGGCGTCCCGAACGTGTCGCTGTCGGCCTTCATGGGGGTCACCCCTGCTGTGTGCTGGCTCGCCGCGAAGGGGGCGCGCCCCACCCCGCAGGGCACCGTGCACCGGCCACGCCGGCTGTTCGCCAAGATCTCGCGACCGGAGACGGCGCGGCAGTTCATGGCCCCGCCTCCCGCAGACATGCTGCGCGCGCTGGTCGAGGCCGGCGACCTCACGGCCGAGGAGGCGTCGCTGGCGTCTGCGGTCCCGATTGCCGGAGCGGTCACGGTCGAGGCGGACTCCGGCGGGCACACCGACAATCGGGCGCTCACCGTGATCCTGCCTCGGGTGATGGCCCTGCGCGACGAGGCGGTCGCCTCGTACGCGCACCCGGTCCCGCTGTACGTCGGCGCCGCAGGCGGCATCGGCACCCCGCTCGCGGCGGCGGCGGCGTTCGGCATGGGAGCAGACTACATCCTCACGGGCTCGGTCAACCAGGCGTGCGTCGAGAGTGCCCTGTCTCCGGTCGCGCGGGAGATGCTCGCCGATGTCGACGTGGCCGACACGGCGATGGCGGCCGCGGCCGACATGTTCGAGCTCGGCGTCCAGGTTCAGGTCGTCAAGCGCGGCACGATGTTCGCGGGCCGGGCCAACTCGCTGTACGAGCTCTACCGGGCCTACGACAGCCTCGAGGAGCTGCCCCCGCCCACCCGCCGGCGGCTCGAGGAGAAGATCTTCCGGGCGTCGCTCGACGACATCTGGGCCCAGACCCAGGCGTTCTTCGAGCAGCGGGACCCGTCGCAGCTCGACAAGGCCGCGGCCGACCCGAAGCACAAGATGG
>CAYMSU010000749.1:0-2267 GCA_964393165.1 uncultured Enterobacteriaceae bacterium | reverse complement strand
AGCCCCCGGCTCGCGTTCTCGCGGCTGTGGGGCCGGACCACGGTGCCGGTGTCGGCCCGCGCGAGCGCCGCCGCGCAGACGCTGCACACCATCGTGGTGCTGGACATCACCAACTCCTGGAACCAGACCGACTTCGAGAACGCGCGGGCCGGGGCGGTGGAGGTGTTCGACCGCGTGACCACGACCGCCGGGGTCGACGACCGGATCGGGATGGTCGTGTTCAGCGGCCAGTACGGCACCGAGTACACGCCGCTGATGCTCGTGCCCGACGCGCTCGCCGCCGACGTGCGGGGCCAGTGGGCGAACCTGCGGACCGCGAGCAAGGCGGGCACGCCCGACCCGGGCTCGTCGAAGGGCTGCTCGGTGTACAGCGGTGGCCAGCTCAACGACTTCACGGACCCCCCGGGCGGGTGCTTTCCCCACATGCCCCGCGAGTACGTGGACGAGTCGGGCACCGACCACGCGGTGGGGATCGAGATGGCCACGGTGATGTTCGCCGAGCACACGGACCCCGCGATCTACCGGGCCATGATCGTGCTGACCGACGGAGAGCCCAACGGCACGGGAGCCCACGCCCAGCGGGCCGCTGCGGGCTTCGAGGACACGCGCTGGCGGGCCGCGTTCGCGGGCGCGCAGCGCGGAACCGACGAGGTCCGCACCGCGTCGATCACCTGGGCCCGGGAGGCCTGGGTGAACATGGGCGTGCACGCCTGGACGGTCAGCTACGCCGCCGACGCGGAGTGGCTCGCGGACGTGGCCCAGGGCGACGGCACCTACGTGTTCGCGACCAACTCCGAGGATCTCACCCCGATCTTCGCCGACATCGTGGAGTCGCTACCGATGGGGCTCGTCGAGTAGCGGCCCCGGCTTGCCGTAGTCGGGATCGCCCGGCGTCTTCGAGGGCAGGAACAGCCACGCGACGAGGCCGCCGGTCGCCACGAGCCCGGCCGCGAGCAGGATCGCCTGCGGGAACCCGACCGCGAGCTGGGCCGGATCCGACAGGGCGTCGCCGGACAGGCCCACCAGCGGGGGGATCGCCGCCACCGCCAGCAGCTGGCCGGTCCGCGCGATCGCGGTGTTCGCTCCCGAGGCCGCGCCCGCGCGCTCCTCGGGCACCGCCCCGAGCGCGGTCGAGGTGACCGGCGCGACGGAGACCGCCAGGCCGGTGCCGAACACGATCGTGGCCGGCAGCACGTCGGTCAGGAAGGAGGTGTCGTCGTCGACGAAGACGAACAGCGCCATCCCCGCGGCCATGCCCCACGGGCCCAGCGTGAGCGGCCACTTCGGGCCGATCCGCGAGGCGAGATCCCCGGCGTAGGACGACAGCAGCATCATGAGCACGGTGACGGGCATGAGGGAGGCGCCCGCGGCGAGCGGGCTCCAGCCGGCGGTGACCTGCAGCTGGATCGACAGCAGCAGGAACACGATGCCGAGCCCAGCGTAGACGAAGAGCGTGAGCAGGTTGGCGGCCGCGAACACGCGGCTCGCGAACAGGTCGAGGGGCACGACCGCGTGGTCGCGCCCGGGCTCCCACCACAGCAGGCCCCCGAAGGCGGCGGCGGCCAGGCCGAGGGCCACGACCTCGGGAACCCCGAAGCCGGTATCGGGCCCCTGGATGAGGGCGTAGGACAGCCCGCCGAGCGCGACCGCGGTGAGCACGGCGCCGAGCACGTCGAGCGGTGCCGCCTCGGCGGAGGGATCGCGGGTCTCGGGCACGCTGCGCGCGAGCCACGCGACGACCGCGGCCAGGGGCACGTTCACGAGGAACACCCACCGCCACGAGATCTCGACGAGCAGGCCCCCCACGAGTGGGCCGATCGCGGCCGCGAGGCCCCCGAGCCCCGACCACAGGCCGATCGCGCGACCGCGGTCGGAAGGCTGGATGACCGACTCGAGGATCGCGAGGCTGCCCGGGGTGAGCAGGGCCGCCCCGATGCCCTGGACGAGGCGACAGCCGATCAGCACCTCGACGTTGGGCGCGGCGGCGCAGGCGACCGACGACAGCGTGAAGAGGCCGAGGCCCCACAGGTAGACCCGGCGGCGGCCGTAGCGATCCCCGATGCCGCCCCCGATCAGGATCAGGGCCGCGAGGGTGAGCAGGTAGGCGTTGATGATCCACTGCTGCTCGGCGGTGTCGGCCCCGAGGTCGGCGGCCATCCGGGGCAGCGCGACGTTGACCACGGTGCTCGTGAGCATGGCCACCGACGAGCCGAGCAAGGTCGTGGCGAGCACGATGCGCCCTGCCGACGAGCTCACCGGGAGCTGTG
>CAYMSU010000748.1:0-2268 GCA_964393165.1 uncultured Enterobacteriaceae bacterium | reverse complement strand
CGTGATCGGGATCAGCACCAGGTCGTCGCGGTCCTCGCCCAGCACCTCGCCCTGCTGCTCCATCACGCCGACGATGGTGAAGGTGGAGTCGCCGTTGCCGCCGTCGGTGTAACCCTGGGACACCAGGATCTGCCCCAGCATGATGGCGCCCCCGTCGACCTCTCGGGGCACCACGACGCGCCCGGCGACCCCGGCGCACCGCTCGTTGCCGGCCGCTACGAGGATCTCGGCCTCATCGGCGTGGGCGGCATGGGGGAGGTCCGCCGCGTCCGTGACCATCGGCTCAACCGCACCCTCGCCATGAAGCTCGTGCACCCCCAGCTCGTGCACACCCCCTCGGCCCTCGCCCGCTTCCTCGACGAAGCCCAGGCCACCGCGCAGCTCCAACATCCCCACATCGTCCCCGTCCACGACCTCGGCACCCTCGACGACGGCCGCTGGTGGTTCACCATGCGCGAGGTCAAGGGCCGCACCCTCGCCGCGGTCGTTCGCGACGGAGACTGGCCCCTCCGCCGGATCCTCGCCACCTTCGCCCTCGTCTGTCGGGCCGTGGGCTACGCCCACGAGCGCGGGGTCGTGCACCGCGACCTCAAGCCCGCCAACGTCATGGTGGGCGACCTCGGCGAGGTCTACGTCCTCGACTGGGGCCTGGCCAAGATCGTGGGCCGGCCCGACCTCCCCGCCGCCGACGGCGACCTCGACGTCGTGCGCACCGACCGGTCCGCCTCCGACGACCACCGCACCCAGGCCGGCCGCGTGGTCGGCACGCCCGCGTTCATGCCCCCGGAGCAGGCCCTCGGCGAGGTGGATCGCATCGACGCGCGCAGCGACATCTACGCCCTCGGAGCCCTGCTCTACGCGATCCTGGCGGGGCAGCCTCCCTATCCGGGCTCGTCGCCCAACCAGGTGCTGCACCAGGTGCGCCAAGGGCCGCCGCTCCCCCTGCGCGAGCTCGAGGCGCCGGCGGACGGCGAGAGCGCCACCCTGGGGGCCTCCACCTACGCGGCGACCCCGGTGGCGCGGCTCGACGTGCCCGACGCGCTGGTCGACGCCTGCGAGCGGGCGATGGCCCGCGACCCTGCGGCGCGGTTCCCGTCCGCCCTCGATCTCGCGGCGGAGATCGAGGCCTGGCTCGACGGAGCCCGCCGGCGCGAGCAGGCCCTCGAGGTGGTCGCCGAGGCCGAAGAGCGGGAGGTCCACGCCGGGGAGCTCGACGCGCAGGCGGCGATGCTCACGGCGCGCAGCGACGCCCTGGTCGCCGCGCTCGGGCCCGACGCCACGGAGGCCGCACGCACCGAGGCGTGGTCGCAGGCCGACGCGGCGGGGCGCACCCGCAGGGCGGCCGCCATCGAGCAGCTGAGGGTGGACCAGACGCTGCACACCGCCCTCCAGATCGATCCGCGGCTGCCGGAGGCCCACGCGGCCCTCGCGGAGCGCTACCGCAAGCGGCACGTCCGCGCGGAGGGGGCCCGCGACGCCGAGGCGGTCGCCCGCGCGGAGCTGCGGGTGCGCACCCACATGGGGGCACTGCCCGAAGATCACGAGGTCCGGCAGGCCTGCGCGGCCTACCTGACCGGCGACGGCGCGCTCACCCTGGTGACAGACCCGCCGGGGGCCCGCGTCACGCTCTACCGCTGCGTCGACCGCGACCGGCGGCGGATCCCCGTCGACCCCCGCGACCTCGGCGTCACCCCGCTCACCGAGGTGCGCCTGCCGATGGGCAGCTACCTCTGCGTGCTGTCCCGCGAGGGCCACGCGGACGTGCGCTACCCCGTCGCGATCCCGCGGCAGGGCCACTGGGAGGGGATCCGCCCCGGCGATACGGCGCCCACGCCGGTGTGGCTCCCTCCCGCAGGCCAGCTCGGGCCGGGCGACGTCTACGTGCCCGCAGGGTGGTTTCGCTCCGGGGGCGACGACCGCGCATACAACGGCCTGCCCGCCCGCGAGCTGTGGTGCGACGGGTTCGTGGTGATGCAGCGGCTCGTGAGGGAGGGAGCGTACCAGCGGTTCCTCGACGCGCTGCTCGCCGAAGGCCGCGACGCCGAGGCCCAGGCGCGCTGGCCGTCGGAGCCGCCGGATCGCGCGCCGTCGCCCCTCGGGCCGGTGGTCCACGTCGACTGGCACTGCGCGCAGGCCTGGCTGCAGTGGTTCTCGGCGCAGTCGGGGCACGCCTGGCGGCTTCCCGGCGAGCTCGAGTGGGAGAAGGCGGCGCGCGGCGTCGACGGCCGGTGGTACCCCTGGGGCGACCACGTCGATCCGTCCTGGGGC
>CAYMSU010000747.1:0-2270 GCA_964393165.1 uncultured Enterobacteriaceae bacterium | reverse complement strand
CGGAGGAGGTTGCGGACCAGGGCGGCCTCGGCGGGCAGGTGCTCGAGGTCTTGGCCGAGGTTCTTCCGACCGCTACGCCGTCGCTCTTCGTGCTTGAGCTCTCCGAAGAGGTTCTCGGCCAGGAAGTTGGTCCTGGGGACGAGCCGGAGACCGCCACCGGCGCTGTCGGGCAGACCGATGGCGTGACCCCAGAGGTTGTCGCCATGAGTCTCGATATGCTCAAGGATGAGGTCGATTGCCTCGCGGGTGTCCCGGGCCGGGCCCCGAGCAGGCCGGCGCTGCCGGAGCGATGCGACCAGTGCGTCGAGTTGCTCGTGCATCTGCTCGAGGTCGTCGACCGTCTCTTCTTCGGGGAGCGTGGCGACCATGCGCAGCACTGCCCGCAGCTCGTCGAAGAGGGAGGCCCGGCGGCGAAGCCGTGTTGCGACCTGCTGGAAGGGGACCTCGGAAGCGACGGGCTCGAGGTATCGGTGGAGGCGCTCGAGCAGGCGCGTGACCCTGATGTCGGCGCCGAACTCGCGGCCGAGGTCGCGGACCAGGGCTCGCAGCTTGGGGCGGCGCACCTTGCTGCGCCGGAACAAGTCGCGCAACTCGGCGTGGGCGGGCTCGAGCAGGTCCTTGCCCACGTCGGCGAGGAAGTGCTGGTGGCAGGCGAGCACGGGGATGCACAGGCGCAGCTCGCAGACGAGGTCGTCGAGGGCGGGAATCATGGCCTTGCCCAGATCGCGCATGGCCGCGCAGGGCGGGCCGAAGCGCTGCGCCGTCTCTCGCAGACAGGGCAGGATCAAGTCGGCCCGTTCGGTGGCGATCTTCCAGGAGCCGAGCACCCACTTGCGCCAGCCGGCAAAGACGACCAGCGTCGTGCCCCTGCCGGCCTCGCCGGTGGCGTCAACGTGCAGCGGCCAGCCGCCGTCGCCTTGGAGCGCGGCCTTGATCTCCCCCGCACGGGCGTGGTGGAGCCTGGCCGTGTAGCGGGCGAGCTTGCGTGCCAACTTGCTCACCTCGCCCGTGGAGATGCCGATGCCTCGGTCGTGCAGCGCCGCCTGGATCTCTTCGCGTTGCCGGCGGTGGAGGAAGCGTTGCAGGCCGACGAAGACCATCAGGTCGTATCCGGCATTGCTGCCGGGCAGTAGCGCCTCGGACAAGGCCGCCGCACGACGAGTGACCAACGCCCCCGATGGCCAGTGACACCTTGCCAGGCAGGCGTGGACGGTCTCCCTCGCCTCGAACAGGCCGTGGGCCAAAGTCCGACCGATCCGCGCTGCTGTCTTCTGCACTCCCATCGGCCCGCCGCACTTCGGACACAGACCCGGATCCTCGCGTGCGCTCACCAACACTCCAGCGACGCTGTGCGCCTGGCGACGGCGGCGCTCTTCGATGTCTCGGGCACGACGACGCAGCTCCTGGAGGGTGCTCAGCGTGGCGCCGCCGTTTTTCTTCCCGCCTTCAGCCCGAACTGCCCGTAGACCCGCTCGATCTGCCCCGCCGTGACCTCCTCGCCGCGTGCGGTCAACCGCGCGGCCACCACCGCCGGTGTCGCCAGAGCTTCACTGGCGTGCAGGGCCTCGACGAGCACCACGAGCACCACTTCGTCGGCGGGCAGAGGCGACGGTCCTGTGGCCCGAACCTCCTGCCGGCGGCGGGCGTCGAGCTGTCGGGCGCCTCGATCCGCATCGGTGCTGACGTAGACGAACTTGCCGTCGACCATCTCGCGGCGGATCTCGCCAGCTTGTACCAGCCGAAGCAGGGAGTTGTAGACCGCGAGCCTGAGCCAGGCCTCTAGCTCGGCATGGGTGCACCCTGCCTGTGCGTCTTGGACGCGGTGGACGATGGTTGCCTTGAGTGTGCCCAAGCGCGAGAAGCCCACGCTCTGGTAGCGCCACAGGCCGTGTGAGTCGAACTCGGGGATCTCGGCCAACGTGTAGTAGCGGCCGGTGTGCGTGTAGCTGGAGAAGTAGCCGACCTCGCGGAGCCTGCGGAACACGCTCATGCGCGAGCGGGTCTGCAGCGCCTCGAAGAGCGCGTCCAGCTCCGCCACCGGGCGCTTCCTGAACAGGCTGCGCAGCGCCTTCTCACCGGCATCCTTCGAGAGCATTTTGCCTCCTGATACAAAGACGATGTGATGAGCACACAGATATCATCAATGTATCCTGTCTGGTCGTAGCAGACCACCCCGAAGTGCCCGAAGATCAAGGCTCTATGGGCTGTCCCGCGAACGCCACCACTGGGATGCAGGTACAGTGGTGACTCAGGCGACTACGGAAAGGCGT
>CAYMSU010000746.1:0-2272 GCA_964393165.1 uncultured Enterobacteriaceae bacterium | reverse complement strand
CTGCCCGAGCGCGCCGAACGCGCCGGTCACCCAGACGGCTCCCGCCGCGGGATCCAGACGGGGCACGGGGACCGCGGAGACGGGCCGGAGTCGCGCCGTACGGAGGCCGTCTCGGCCGACGCGGAGCTGGTCGTCGGGAAGATCGGCCAAGAGGGCGTCGCACACCGCGCTGGGCTCGGCATCGTCGACGTCGACCAGGCGGCCCCAGCGGTCGGGAAGCTCCAGCGCGACGACGCGACCGATCCCGAGCAGGGTCCCCGTGGACGGTCGCCTGCGGATGTCGGACACGAGGTACAGCTTGCCGTGGCCACCCTCGGCGAGGCGCCGGGCGGCCTCGGCCGCGCTCCAGGCGTGCTCCAGGGGGTCGTCGCCGGCAGGGGCCAGGACCACGCCGACGGGATCCGCGACCCACTCGCGGTGGACGACCGCGCCGCGTGCGGCGAGCGCCTCTGCGAGGTCGTCGCTGCCGAGGACCACCCAGTCCCCCTCCACCGCCCTCGGCTCCCCTGAGACCTCGATCCACGCGAGGTCGAAGACCTCTGAAGCGGGCGGCTCGGAGACGGCGGGCGCGGGCGCCTCCAGCCAGAAGCGCTGGCCGACCCTCGCGGTGGGGGGCAGCGCGAGCTTGTGGCCGGCGGGATGCCAGACCTCCCGGTCCACGTCCACCCCGTGGACCCACAGGGCGCCCGCCGCCTCGGTCACGGCCTCGACGTCATCCTGGTCGGGGTGCAGGGACCACGCGAAGGCGGCGCGCTCGTCGGCGGCGAGCGCGCGGCGGGCCATCGCCGACAGGACCGGGCGCGGCCCGAGCTCCAGGAAGGCCTGGTAGCCGTCGTCGATCAGCGCGCGGAAGCCGTCGAGGAAGCGGACGGGGGCGCGCACGTGCTGGACCCAGTGCTCGGGAGTCGCCACCGAGGGATCGTCGATGGCCCCCGTGAGGTTGGTGACCAGCGGGATGGCCGCCTCGCGATAGGTGAGCGCGCGCGCCACCTGCGCGAAGGGCTCGAGCACGGGCTCCATGAGCGCGCTGTGGAACGCGTGGCTCACGTCGAGTCGCCGCACCCGCACGCCCTGACCCTCGAAGTGCCGGGCCACGGCCTCGACCGGCTGGGTGGGCCCGGAGAGGACGGTCTCGGTCGGGCCGTTCACCGCCGCGAGATGCACCTCGGGATGGTCCCAGAGGACCGCGTCGACCGACGCGGCGTCGGTGAGCAGCGCCACCATGGCCCCATCTCGCGGGAGCTCGGACATGAGGCGGCCGCGAGCGGCGACGAGCGTGGCCGCGTCCTCGAGCGACAGGACGCCGGCGACCTCGGCCGCGGACAGCTCCCCGATCGAGTGGCCCAGGACGGCGTCGGGAAGCACGTCGAGGTGAGCCCACCAGCGGGCCAGGGCGGTCTGCAGGGCGAACAGCGCGGGCTGCGTGAAGCGCGTGTCGTGCAGGGCCTCGGCGTCGCCCCACATGACGTCGGCCAGCGGCCGGGGGAGGTGGGGATCGATGGCGGCGAGCACCTCGTCCAGGGCTTCGTGGAAGCGCAGGTCCTCGCGGTACAGCGCCTGCCCCATGCCCACGTGCTGGGCGCCCTGCCCCGTGAAGAGGAACACGACGCCGTGCTGGCCGTGGGCGGCCGGCCCGGCCCGGGTGCCGGTGGCCTCCTGGCCTGCGGCAAAGGCGGCGAGCCGCTCTCGCAGCTCCTCGGCGGTGCGGGCCGTGACCGCCAGGCGATGGCGCAGCTGGGCGCGGCCGGTCGTCGCGGTGTAGGCGACGTCGGCGAGACGGGCTCCGCCGAGCTCCTCGCTCCACGCCCGGGCGGTGCGGGCGAGCCCCTCCTCGCTGTGCGCGGACAGCGTGATCAGCTCGACGGGGCGAGCCGCGGCGGGCGCGTGACGGACTGGCGGAGCCGGCCCCAGGACGACGTGGGCGTTGGTTCCGGACAAGCCGAACGAGCTGACCCCACCGAGGGGCGTGTCGGCTTCCCACCGCTGGAGCTGACCGGGGATCCGCAGGCGCGTGCCCGCGAGATCGATCCTCGGGCTCGGGGGTTCGGCGTGGAGATGCGGGGGCACCGTGCGGTGCTGGATCGCCAGCGCCACCTTGAGGAGCCCCGCGATCCCCGCCGCGGTCTCCAGGTGGCCGAAGTTGGTCTTGGCCGAGCCGACCCACACGGGCGCCCCGTCGCCGGCGAGGACCGCCTTGAGGGCCTCGATCTCGATCGGGTCGCCGAGCGGCGTGCCGGTGCCGTGGGCCTCGATCAGCTCGAGCTCGGAGGGC
>CAYMSU010000745.1:0-2278 GCA_964393165.1 uncultured Enterobacteriaceae bacterium | reverse complement strand
GGCCAAGAGGGCGAGGAAAGAGACGTCGCAGGCACGGCAGGCGCCGACCGACCTGCCCTGCGGGCCGCGGCCGCCGCCGTCGGGGCTGCCAGCGCGCAGGTGGCGGCCGCCCGGTGGCGCGCGGTGCCGTCGGTGACCGCCTCCGCGGTCGGCCTCGTGCAGGACGAGCTCTTTCCGACCGACCGCCGGTGGGCCTACCGCCTGGGGCTGGAGGCCACGTGGACGCTCTACGACGGGGGCCTGCGCATCGGCCAGGCCAAGGAGGCGCGGGCCCACCGACGCCGGGCCGAGGCGGAGCTCGAGGCCGAGACCCTGCGCGTGGCGCGGGAGATCCGGAGCGCCCAGCGGGAGGTGGACATCGCGGACCAGCGACTCGAGCTCGCGCAGGAGGAGCATGCGCTCGCGACCGCGGCTGCCGAGATCGCGCAGCGGGGGCTGGCCGCCGGCACGGTCACGCCCCAGCAGGCCCGCGAGACGGAGCAGCGTGCGTTCGACGCCGACGTGGGGGTCGCCGCCGCCCGGGCCCAGCTCACGGTCGCCTGGGCTGCGCTGCGGCGAGCCCGTGGTCGCGACCAGCGCTGGTAATCCGCAAGCGGAGTCGCGGAGTTTCGAAGTGATCCCGCCTTCCGTGCTCGCCGTCGTCACGTAGGCTGCGCTGCGTGACGCCTCGGCCAAGAGCCGTACCGAACCCCCATCGACCCAGTGACTTTCCGGTGCCAGATTAACGTTACCGTTCCTGCGAGGTCAAGACCGCTGCGGCCGCCGCGACCAGCGCTCGCGCCGCGGCGGGGAGGTGACCGTGGTGCTGTTCCTGATGGGCTCGCTCGTGGCTTCGGCGCAGTCGCGCTCGGCGGCGGAGCCCGTGACGTTCGTCGACGAGGCCGACCTGTTCGCAGGCCAGAACCTCAACGGGGAGTGGTTTCCGTCTCCCGACGCGCCACTCGCCATCCGCTTCTACGCAGCGCCGGTGGGCACCCTGCGCACCCGGCTCGAGGGCGAGAGCACCCTCCGCTGGGGCTCCCCGGGCCCCGGCGAGGACGTGATCGTCGAGCACCAGGTGCGGGGCCGCACCGGCGGCGTAGAGGTCGATCTCGACGCCGGCCTCGAGGTCTCTGCGGACGTCCAGATCAACCTCCTCGGGATCCTCGTCGACGTGGTCAGC
Source organism: uncultured Enterobacteriaceae bacterium (assembly GCA_964393165.1). Lineage (GTDB taxonomy): Bacteria > Myxococcota_A > UBA796 > UBA796 > DRPG01. Next base: position 1,116 of record CAYMSU010000745.1, on the reverse strand, counting down.
CTCGCGGACACCACCGTGCGGTTCGCGCCGCAGTCGACCACCGCCTCGGGCATGCTCCTGCCGGACTTCCCCGCCCTGCAGTTCTCCGACACCGCCACCCTGACCACGCTGACCTGGGGCCAGGAGCTGTCGGACGGGTACTTCCTCGAGGTCGACGTCGATCTCGCGCCGATCCTGACCGTGGACCTGGTCGGGGAGCGCATCCTCACCGAGAGCGACGGGATCCCCTACTCCCACCTGGTCGAGGGGGAGTGGGTGGATATTCCCCTGCCCGACCCCGTCTTCCGCCTGCCGCTGAACACGCAGTGGGAAGGTCGGATGACGACGACGGTAGACCTCAACCTGGTGCCTCGCGTGCGCCTGCAGACGCCGTTCGGCAACTTCTCACTCGGAGGGGCCGGGGGGCTTCCGGTCCCGCTGCAGGAGGTCCAGGAGGTCCGCCTCACCGCGCCGATCCTCGTCGAGCACGCGCTGCCCAGCGTGTCCGCCGACTTCGACCGTCACGACTTCGGCGAGGTCCTGGTGGGCGAGGAGCGCACCCTGCAGGTGCCCCTCGACAACTTCGGCTCCGCCGGGTTCCTCGGCGCGGCCCAGGTCGACGGCCCGTCGTCGTTCGAGGTGTTCCCCAAGGGCCTGGCGGCCCCGCCCAAGGGGGGCTCGGACGGCCTCGTGATCACGTTCGCCCCGGTCGAGCCGGGAGAGCAGGAAGCGGTCGTCGTGCTCGAGACCAACGACCCGTGGAACCCGGAGCTGCGGATCGACGTCCAGGGCGTCGGGGTGGAGGTCGAGGAGGAGCGGAGCTCGATCAACTCGGAGTCGCTGCGGGGGGGCTGCGGCTGCGCCACGCCCGGGTCGAGCGGCGCCGCGTGGCTCGTGCTGGGCGCCGGCCTGCTCGTCGCGCGCCGCCGCCGGGCCGGCGCCACCCCCGAGGGTCAGTCCAGCTCGTAGGTCACGTGCACGATCGTGAAGATGTCCTTCTCGAGGGAGGTCTTGTCGTTGTTCCCCTGCCACGACGTGCTCGTGTCGTTGGCGGGGTTGATGTTGATCACCCCCATGTCCGCCTTGACCAGGGCGCCCACCGAGGCGCCGCCCGCCGCCGAGAGGATCTGCACGGCG
>CAYMSU010000744.1:0-2281 GCA_964393165.1 uncultured Enterobacteriaceae bacterium | reverse complement strand
CGAGACCCGCCAGGACGCCGCTCCCTCCGCCCCCGCGGCGAGTCGCCACGCGGTGTGGCGCTCCCCTGCCCCGTTCCCGCAAGGTGCCCGGGCTCCTGCGCGCTGGCGCGGCCGCGCGCAAGGTGCCGGTCACTCCTGCCACAGCCGCTCAGTCCACGCCCAGCCCCTTGGTCAGCGCGCCCTGCTGCCGCAGCTGCTTCTGCTCGCTATAGCGCACCGCCAGGGCCTCCCTGCGCGCGCGCAGAAGGACCGTGAAGCGAAACAGCTCCTCGCAGACGTCGACCACCCGGTCCCGGTAGCTCGAGGGCTTCATCCGCCCCTGCGCGTCGAACTCCTGCCAGGCCTTCGGCACCGACGACTGGTTCGGGATCACCACCATGCGCATCCACCGCCCGAGGATGCGCAGCTGGTTCACCGCATTGAACGACTGCGAGCCCCCCGAGACCTGCATCACCGCCACCGTGCGGCCCTGGGTGGGCCGCACCGCGCCATCCGACAGCGGGATCCAGTCGATCTGGTTCTTGAACGCCGCCGTCATGCTCCCGTGCTGCTCGGGCGAGATCCACACGTGCCCGTCGGACCAGTGCGACCAGGCGCGAAGGCGGACGACCTCGGGGTGATCGGTGGAGGTGCGGTCGAACACGGGCAGTCCGTGGGGCTCGAACACCCGCACCTCGGCGCCGAAGTGGCCGAGCACCCGCTCGACCTCGAGCGCCAGGCGGCGGCTGAAGCTCGTCTGCCGCAGCGAGCCGTACAGCACGAGGATCCTGGGTGGCGTCCCGGGTGGCGTGACGTCGTCGGCGATGCCGAGCTCCCGACACACGCTCGCGACCGAGTGAGCCGGTAGATCATCGTCGATGTAGTCGCCGGGGCCGAGCGGCGGTTCCGCGGACACCGCGCCTCCTCAGTAGGGCTTCTCGCCCACCCAGTTGCCCGGCGGATCGTAGTTGCAGACCCAGACTCGCCCGCCCGAGCCGATGCCGGCCACCGTGGGACAGTCCGCGAACCCGCAGCCCACCCGCTCCGTGCTCCGCCACACGATCTGCGTGTAGTGCCCGCAGACGCCCGAGCAGGTGTTGGTGGCGTAGTCGTACATGCTGATCTCGGAGGCCCAGCTCGTGACCGCCTCTTGCACCGAGGACTCCCACGACGAGAAGTACAGGTTCTCCCCGAGCCCGGGCTTGTTGCTGTGCGCCCACACGCACTGCCGCGCATAGCGCCGCGCGATGCGCGCGAGCGCCTGGTCCCACACCAGGTCCTCGAGCGGCGGCGAGGGCGTGGGCACGGCCGTGGCCCGCACCTCGTTGTGCACCTCGGCCCCTCCGATCGGATCGGGGTCGGGCTCCTCGGCATCGACGCGCCCTGTGTCGGCCGTGAGGTCCAGCGCGTCGGTGGGGCGGTTGTCGCGGTCGTCCGGCGAGCCACAGCCGACCCACGCGACCGCGATCCCGGCCCACATTCCCCTACGAAGCTGCCTCACCTGACCTCCATCGCCTGCTTTCGACGCCCTCTCGAGCGCTTCTTCCGACCCTTTGCGCCCCGCGCGGGGCCTCTGCCCTCGGGCGGCACGAGGCACGCCGGCCCCGTGCCGATCAGATCCGCCCGGCCCGCCTGTTCTAGCGCCTCGCGGGCGAGCGGCCAGTGGTCGCGGTTCCAGTAGAGCAGGAGCGCCTTCTGGAGCTTCTTCTCGCGCAGCCCCCGAGCGACCGGGACCTCCTCGCCGGTGAGCGGGTCGAGCCCCGTCCAGTACATCGCCGAGGCAATCGACATGGGCGTGGGGATGAAGTCCTGGACCTGGCGCGGCCGGTACCCCTGAGCCTTCAGCCACTGGGCGAGCTCGACCATGTCGGACAGGTCGCAGCCCGGATGCCCGCTGATGAAGTACGGAATGTCGTACTGCTCCTTGCCCGCGCTCTGGCTCGCGCACTGGAACTGCGCCCGAAAGCGCTCGAACGCCGCGATCCCGGGCTTCTTCATCTTGTCGAGGACCCGGTCGCTGACGTGCTCGGGCGCGACCGAGAGGTGCCCCCCCACGTGGTGGGCGGCGAGCTCCTCGACGTACTCGGGGTCGAGCTCGGCGAGATCGTAGCGCACCCCGGAGGCGATGAAGGTGTGCTTGATGCCCTCGGTGCCCCGCACCGCGCGCATGACCTCGAGGACGGGGCCGTGGTCGGTCACGAGGTTCTCGCAGACCCCTGGGTGCACACACGACAGCTTGCGGCACTTGGACTCGATGGCCTTGCTGCGACACCGCATCTTGTACATGTTGGCGGTGGGCCCG
>CAYMSU010000743.1:0-2307 GCA_964393165.1 uncultured Enterobacteriaceae bacterium | reverse complement strand
GGCCTTCGCGAAGAACCTCCTCGGCCAGCGGGCGAGCGCCGTCGCGCTGCGCGAGCAGAACCTCGACGAGGCGCGCCGCGTGGGCGGCGGGCAGCTCGTGGACGCGCTCGCCAACCTCGCCCAGCTGTTGCCCTCCGAGCAGTCCGCGCGCGCCCAGGCGCTGGTCGAGGAAGCGCGTCAGCTGGCGAGGCAAGAGCGCGATCGGCTCCGGGAGGCGGGCACCCTCGCGCTGCGAGCCTGGTTCGCCACCCGAGCGGGCCGCGCCGCCGAGGGCCAGCGGGACTACGACGAGGCCCTCGCGCTCTTCGAGGCACTGGGGGACGCGCGCTCGGCCAACTACGTGAGGTCCAACCTGTCGTTGCGCCATGCCATGCTCGGGCGGCGCAAGGACGCGCGGGAGATCGGGGAGCAGGCGCTGCGCGGCTTCGTGGCGTGGGGCGATCGCCGAGGGGAGGTGCTCACGCGCTTGAACCTCGCGCAGATCTACCTGTGGGACGGCGAGGTGGGGCGCGCGACCGAGGATCTCGACCGGGCGGGCGCGCTGTACGCACGCCTCGGCCGCACCGATCGGCTGGGGGTGGTTCGCTGCCTGCAGGGCGACGCGGCGGTGGCCGACCGGCGCGGCGCCGAGGCCCGCTCCCTGTACCTGCAGGCGCTCGCGCTCCTCGAGGACGCGGGTAACCGGCGGAGCTACGCGATCGCCCAGAGACAGCTCGCGATCCTCTGCCAGCACTGGGCGGCCCACGAGGAGGCGGCGCGCCGGCTCGACGACGCGCTCCGCCTGCACCGGGAGGTGGACGACGAGCTCGCGGAGGCCACCACGGTGCGCGCGATCGGCGTCGGGCACCGCCTGCGGGGCGACTGGGGGGCTGCACGTGGCGAGCTGCGCCGGGCGGCCGGCCTGCACGAGGTCCACGAGCAGGTGGGCGGCGTCGCGAGCGCCGTCATGGAGCTCGGAGCCGTCGACGTCGAGACCGGGCAGCCAGCCGCGGCCCGCGACCGGTTCGAGCGGGCCCTCACGGGGTTCGAGCAGGTGGGCGACCGACCTGGCGTCGGGGCCGTCCTCACCCACCTCGGCCTGCTGGAGGTCCGGGAGGGCGAGCTCGACGCCGCCGAGCAGTGCTTCGATCGCGCCGCGGCCTGCTTGTGCGATGCGGGACGACCGGCGGGGCTCGCGATGCTGGCCGAGGTGCGGGCCTGCGGTGCCCGCCGGCGTGGCGACCGAGGCGCCGAGTCCGGGTACCTTGCGGAGGCACGTGCCATCTGGGCCGATCTCGGGCGACCGGCCGCCGCCGGCGCCCTGCTTCGACACGTGGAGGAATGATGCTCTGGATTGTGTGGTTTGCGGCATGCACCGACGGTGCGAGCACGGATGTGGTGGCCGAGCCGGCCAAGCCGGCCCGGCAGCGGCAGGAGGTGTCGGCGCAGCCGGGGAACCCCGCGCTGACGGGGACCGAGGACTGTGCGAGCCTGAAGATCAAGAACCAGAGCACGCGGACCTTGAGCGCTCGGGTGTCCTGGTCCGGCCACCGCGGCGACGCGCAGGACATCGGGCCCAGCGCCACCGAGGCCTTCGAGCCTCCGCCCGGCGACATCCGCGTGGTCACCGCCATGGGCAAGGCCGAGGTCACCAACGGAACGCTGCACCTGGCCAGCGGCCAGCGCCTCGAGTGCGTGGCGGTGGACGGCCAGCTCGGGCTGGAGGGTCAGCGCCGGGGGTCGTGCGCAGCCGTGGACATCCCGGAGCGCTGCCACGGGTCGTACTGACCGTCCAGCGAGCTGGCTCGGCTTGCGAACTGCAACGCGCCGCACCATTCCGCTACAGCGCCGCCCGCTAGGGAGTTGTCGCAAGCTCGACAACAACCGGAGGGCCCCATGGCCATCGTGGAAAGTGCGACCATCGAATGCCGGGATCAGGAGGACTGGACCGGAAAGGACGATGTGGCCCTGGTCATCAACGGAACGCGGGTGGCGCAGGTGCGCCTGGGCGACGGTCAGAAGAAGACCGTCTCGGGCTCGGGCCATCCCCAGACGAACTGGTTGGTGGAGCCCGGCAGCACCATCGTGTTCGAGGAGCTGGACTCGGTCGATCCGAACGACGTGCTCGCGCGCCACACGGTCACCCAGGCGGACATCGCGCGGGGCTCGATCCGGCTCACCCACAAGGTCCGTGGGGTCGACTACGCGTTCGAGGTCCGCATCGTGGACTTCTAGGTCTAGAGCGGGGTTTGCACGGCGTGAGGTCTCCTCTCGCCGCGGCGCGCGGCGCCGGTGCGCGGGCGGCATCCGGGATCGGGTGACATCGCC
>CAYMSU010000742.1:0-2311 GCA_964393165.1 uncultured Enterobacteriaceae bacterium | reverse complement strand
AGGTCGCGCACGAGATCCCCGAGCTCGGCCAAGGGGTGCTCACCTACGCGATCCTCGAGGCGGTGGGGGCCGACGGGCCCCCCGCCGCGAACCTCGACCGCGACGGCAACGTGACCGTGGTGGGGCTGATCCAGTACGTGTCGGAGACCGTGCCCCGGCTCACCGACACGTACCACCGGCAGCGGCAGGAGGTGGTCCAGTCCGCGAGCGGGCAGGACTTCCCGCTGGTGGCGCCATGATCGGGCTGTGGATCGCGGCTGCGCTGGCCGGCCCGGGCGGGGGGGAGGGCGACGCGTCGGTGCCCTCGAGCGAAGCCCAGGCGCGCATTGTGCGCGCCGTCAGCCTGGCGCGCGGCCAGGACGGGATGTTCGCCACCGAAGCGGAGCAAGCCGAGGCGTGGCGCGAGGCCTGCCGCTTCGGGTGGCGCCCGGCGTGCGACCCGGAGGCCTGGGAGCCCACCTGCCCCGACGACGCGGCCACGCCGGCGGCCGACCCCGTGGGATGCCTGGTGCTCTCCTGGGAGGCGCTGGCTGCCGGCGCGCCGCCGGAGGCCGCCCAGCGCCCGCTCCGAGCGCTCTGCGAGGCCGGATGGGCCCGCGCGTGCACCGACTGGGGGACCGTGCTCGTTCCGCGGGCGCCCGCGCGGGCGGCCGCGCTGTGGGAGGGCGCCTGCGCCGAGGGCGAGGGCCTCGCCTGCCGCCTGAAGGGCGCCACGGCCCGGGCCTGCAGCCTCGGCGACGGGCTCGCCTGCGTCCAGCAGGACGATCTGCCCCGCGCGTGCGCGCTCGGCGTGCCCTCCGCGTGCACGGCCGTGGCCGAGGCCCGGGGCGGGGCCGCCCAGGGCGGAGGCCCGGTGGCCGAGGCCTACGACCGGGCGTGCGCCCTCGGGGATCCGCGGGGGTGCACCGGGCTCGGCCAGATCCTCGCGGTCGGCCGTGGGATCCCCGCGGATCCCGACGAGGGTGTGCGGCTACTCCTCGAGGCGTGCCGGTCCGACGGGGAGGCCTGCCGACACCTCGCCGAGGACGTGCTCGCGGGGCGCGCGCCGGGCCTCGCGGTGTCCGCCCGGGAGCTGTACCAGCGCGGCTGCGACCTCGACGACAAGGAGTCCTGCCGCCGGCAGCGGTTCTTCGACCTCGAGCAGCGCCGCCGCCCCGTCGAGTTCCTGGGGGACTCCCAGCTTCGGGTCTTCCTCCTGCCGTCGGTGCGCCCCTACCTCGGGGGCTCGGTGGCGTTCACCAGCCGACTGTCGGTCCCCAGGGTGGACGTCCGGCGCGCGCGCCGGCACCTGCACTTCGTCTTCGACGCGGGCCCGGGCAACGCCACCGCCGGCTGGCAGGAGCGCGACGTCCCCGAGAACCACTCGATGTCTGCGCTCTCGTGGGTGCAGGAGGGCCGCCCCTGGGGGCTGCAGGTCGGGGTGGGGGGCCTGTTCTGGGAGCGGGCGCCCGACTACCTCGACACCTGGGGCGCGTGGCCGCTCGAGCCCACCGACCGCTACAATCTCGTGGCGGGCCTGCTTCGCCTGGACGTGTCCCACGAGACGCTGCTGGGCGCCCACACCGGGGTCGCGCTGTCGCTCGCCGCGATCCCGTCGTGGCTCAGCAAGGAGGGAGACGGCACCATCGGGGGCCGCGGGCGGATCACGCTGTCGGTCGCCCGCGACACCGCCGATGCGGCGGCGATGCCGATGCGGGGCGCGCGCTCGGAGCTCGCGGGGTGGGTCGACGGCGATCCGACCGCGGGCCAGGGAGCTGCGGGCGTGGTGCTCACCGACGTGAGAGCGCTCCCGCTGGTGCGCACGGCGAGCGGGCGGGAGGCGCTGTCGGTGGTGTCCGACCTGCTGGTCGCCGGCCGCTGGGGCGAGCTCCCGGTGTGGCTCGCCCACCACGCGATGCCGCGGCTGTCGCCGAACATCGGCACGTGGACGCCGGTGCGGGGCGTGCCCGCGGCGTTCCTGCACGGCGACGGCCTGGCGCGGGGCCACCTCGGGCTCCGCTGGGAGATCGCCGAGTACCACGGGCGCCCCCGGCCGCTGCAGCTGCTCGCGAGCCCCTGGGTGGAGCTGGCGGGCAACGTGGAAGAGCTGTCGCGCGGCACCCGCGGGCGGTGGGTGAGCAACGCAGGGCTGACCGCGGCGGTCGTGTACAATCGCCACACGAGCCTGCGGGCCGAGGCGGTGGCGGTCCCTCGCGCGGGCGAAGACCCCGCCCTGCTGGGCATGCTCGTCCTGGAGCAAGCCCTCGACCCGTGGGACTAGTACGACGGATCGGAAGTAGCTCCCCACCCCCGGCGAGATCCGCAGCGGGCA
>CAYMSU010000741.1:0-2312 GCA_964393165.1 uncultured Enterobacteriaceae bacterium | reverse complement strand
AGCGACGACCGCCGGCTGATCGCAGGGCGGGGCGTAGGCGATGCCCCCCTCGATGCGCGTGCCGCCGGTGCACCCGCTGGCGACCCAGATCAGCAGCCCGAGCATCGCGCCCCCTCGGGGCGAGCCTAACCGAGCTGGTCCGTGGCCTCCTTGATCGTCTCCGCGCTGGCCCGCAGCGCGGTCTCCTCCTCCTCGGACAGCGCGAGCGGAATCCCGTCGATCACGCCCTCCCGTCCGATCAGGCGGGGGAGCGCCAGGGTGACGTCGGGCACGCCGACCACGTCGGCCTCGGGGGTGCACACCGTCATGATCGCGCGCCGGTCGCCGAGCACGTTGGCGCAGATCCGCGCCAGCGCGGAGCCGATGCCGTAGTAGGTGGCGCCCTTGCCGTCGATGATCTGGTAGGCCGCGCGCCGCACGTCGTGGTCGATGCGGGCTCTGACCTCGTCGTCGAGCGGGATGTGGCGGGCCGCGCAGTACTCGGTGAGGCGGAGGGGGCCCACGTCGGCCGAGGACCACAGCAGCACCTCGGAGTCGCCGTGCTCGCCCACGACGTAGCCGTGGACGTGGGTGGCGTCGACGCCGACGTGGCGGCTGAGCAGCGCTCGGAACCGGGCGGTGTCGAGGGTGGTGCCCGAGCCGAGCACCCGCGACGAGGGCACCCCGAAGCGGGCGGCGATGCGCGCGGCCACGTGGGTCATCACGTCGACCGGGTTGGTCGCGATGACGAGGAGCGCGCCCGGGGCCTGCTCGAGGACCGCGGGGACCACCTGCTCGAACACCGCCGCGTTGCGGCCGAGCAGCTCGAGGCGGGTCTCTCCGGGGCGCTGCCCCACCCCCGCAGCCACGATCACGATCCGGGCACCGCCGAGCGCGGTGTAGTCGCCGGCCCGCACGTCGAGCGCGTGGGCGAACGGCACGGCGTGGAAGAGGTCGTTGGCCTCGGCCTCGGCGCGCGCCCGGTTCAGGTCCACGAGCACTACCTCCCGCCCGACGCCGGCCATCACGAGCGCGTAGGCGGCGGTGGCCCCGACCATGCCCGCGCCGACGATCCCGACCTTCACCAGCTCATCCCGTTGTTGGCCAGCCACTGCTGGCTCACGACGTCGCCCCCGCGCGCGGCCTTCTGGTACCACTGGATGGCGAGCGGCATGTTCATGGGGAGCCCGCCCCATCCGTTGGCGTAGTAGATGCCGATGTCGCGCATGGCGCCGGCGCTGCCCATGTCGGCGGCCTGCTGGAACGCCCCGAGCGCCCCCAGGAAGTTGCCCTGGTTCTGGAACAGGTGCCCCTGCTGGTGGTGCTGCTCGGCGATCGCCGCCTGGGCCGAGAGCGTGCCGCCGCTCCCCACGGGGGTGCCCGTGTCTTCGGTCGGGGGCGCGCCGCCGCCGCCGGCGAGCCCCTGCTGGAAGCCCTCGAGGAAGCTCTGCCACACGTTGTTCTTCCGCTTCGCGCGCGGTCGCTCGGTCAGCTGCGCGAGCAGCTGCTGGGCCTGTGCCACGCTCGGGATCGACACGCTGCGCGTCTGCGCCTCGTAGGCGGCGGCGCGACTCGCGGCGGGACAGCCCTCGAGCGGCGCCTCGTGGACCCCCGCCTCGATCGACACGCTGGCGGCCTCTGCGGCCTGCAGCCACCGCTCCACCGACGACGCACAGGTCGCGCGCTGCTCCGTGTCGGCGACCTCGAGGCACTTGCGGGCGGCTGGCCCGACCTCCTGCTCCCACTTGCGCTCGGCCTTGGCGACGACCTCCTCGGTGGCTGCGGCCAGGCGCCGCTCGGCCTCGCGGGCGGCGGCCTCGGCCGCCTGCTGCTGGCACCGCTGCTTCACGAGCACCGCGTCGACCTCGGGGGTGGCGATGGCGTCGAACGCATCGGCGGTGGACGAGGTGGCCCCCACCACCGGCGTGGGCGTGGGCGCGGGTGCGGCGGCGGGTCCCGCCGCGGCGACGGTCGCGATCTCGCGGAGCTTGGGCGGCTTCGCGCGCCCCTTGCCCATGCGCAGGTCCTCGCCGAGCAGCTCCGGCGTCATCGACTGGGGCATGGGCAGGACCTGCAGGGCGCTCCGCGCGTAGTCCACCGCCTCGCGGGCGGTGATCGAGCGGTCGCGATCCTGGTCGCCCCAGCCGGACAGCGCGCCGAGCACCAGGTAGCTGAAGGCGGGGCGCGCCAGGCCGGGCAGCTGCCCCGCGTACTCGTGGCTCTGGGCCGCGGCGAGCACGGTGAGCTGGTTTGCGGGGGCCAGCGCGCTGGGCACCACGGCCTGGAGCCCGGGGGCGAGGGCCTGGCCGCCCGCGGTCTTGCCCGAGAAGCAC
>CAYMSU010000740.1:0-2323 GCA_964393165.1 uncultured Enterobacteriaceae bacterium | reverse complement strand
TCAAGACTGGAGACAAAATAATCGTTGTAGCCGGAGATCCGGTGGGTGTTTCTGGGCGCGGGCCCGCGAGCAGGCGGAGGCCGCGCGCGCGAGCTCCGCGGAGTCGCTTGCGATCACGGAGCGCGAGCTGTCGGCCACACGCGACGACCTGGCCAACACTCGGGAGCGCCTCGCGAGCACCGACTCCCGGCTCTCGCGGGTGCAGGAGCGGCTGGCCACGACCGAGCGCGCCCTCGACGACCGCACCCAACGGCTCATCGCGGCCGAGGCGGCGCTCGACGCGGTCGAGGCGGAGACGGAGCGCGAGCTCGCTGCCGCACAGGCGACGATCCGCTCGCTGCGGGTGCACGTCAACGATCTCGAGCGCGATGTCGAGCGGCTGTCGGCGGAGCTGGCCCGGGTCCGAGGTCGACCTGTCGACGGGGCGTCGGGCGGCGCGGTGCGCATGAGCCCGGTCAGTCGTCCATGAGCTCGAAGGAGTCCAGCGCCGGCGGATCGCGCGGCGGCTGCCACTCCTGCACGACCCAGCGCAAGACGTGCGCCTCTGCGTCGATCAGCTCGTCGGCGTGCGCGAGCTCCCACAGGACGTCGTGAATCAGGATCTGCGCGTCGCGCCGCGTGACCTTGCGGGCGTCTTCCTCCAGCTGCTCGACCGTCTCGTAGCAGCGCTGTGCGTCCTGCACCGCCGTGTTCCACCGCGCGGTGCCGAGCCGGTCCCACAGATCCGCGATGACCTCGCGCTCCTGATTCGTGACCTCCTGATCGGCGTGGACCACGAGCTTGAGGAGGCCCATGAAGACGCGCAGCTCGTGGTCGCTCAGCTCGGTCAGATCCACGTCCGCCTCCTGGGCGCGGGGCGGCGTGGACGAGCCGGTCCCCTCGTCAGATGGTAAGACGGCCTGGTGACTGCGCTACCCGCTGGCCCCTGTTGCGTGCCCTCGTTCATGACCCGCCGGGTCCTGCTCGGGGCATCCCTGCTCCTCGGACTGTCGGCGTGCTCCCTGCCGGAGGAGCTGACGGCGCTCCCCGAGCGGCTGTCGGCCATGGGGGGCGTGGCGGGCCCCGCGAGCGAGAACCGAGAGGCCTGCGAGGCCTACGTCGCCTACATGAACACCCTCGAGCCGTGCATGAACATCAGCTACGACGCTGACAACCTGTGCTCGGGCGTCGATGGAACAGATGTGGACATGGTGCCGTACTACGAGTGCTTGCAGTCTCATGCGAGCTGCCAGGGCGCCGAGCCGGTCCTCGAGCTGGAGGGGTGCATCCCGCCCACCATCGTCACCGAGGGATAGTCCACGATGAGCTTCTTGAGTCGACTCGCCAACCTCGCGCGCGGGCAGGTGCTCGCCTGGCAGCGGGAGCTGCGCGCGCCGTTCACCCCGCTGCGCACGGCGGAAGACGATCGCCGACCTCCGCGACGCAAGGCCGCAGAAGACGACGATGACCGGGTGGCCGTGCACACTCCGCCAGAAGGCGACGACGCCGTCGCGGAGCCTGCGGAGGTCGCGCGCCCTCCGGTTACTCCTCGGAAGCGCCGCTTGTAGCTAGCGCCTCCGCGAGTTCCTCCGCGGTGGTCGCGGGCTGAAGACACACCCCGCCCTCGCACACATAGGCCGTCGGCTGGCCGCGCTGGGCGACCTTGCCCTCGACCCAGGGAACGATCGAGGCGAGCCCCGCCACGGCGGGCTCCGGCACGAACAGGCGCTCTGCATGCGGGAGCCAGGCGGCGCGGACGACCGCGCGGAGCGGCTCTGCGTTGGCCCCCTCGGGCCAGACCACGACCACCTCCCGCTCGGGGGCGTGCCGCCGAGCGACCTGGGCGAGGAGGAGGGGCATGGCGGTCGGTGCGCGGTCGAGCGTACGGCTGTAGGCCGCGAGCGCGCGATCCGCGGTCTTGCGCGGGGCCTCCGCCCCCGTGAGGTGCGCTACGCGCAGCAGCGCCTCTACCGCGAGCGCGGTGCCCGAGGGCTCGGCGGCCTCGTAGTCGTCGCGGGGGCGCACCAGCAGGGCCTCGCCGTCGTCGGCGGTGCGGAACCAGCCCCCGCGGGGGTCCGCGAAGTGCGCCTCGAGGACCTCGAGGCGCGCCTGTGCGACGCCCAGCCACCGGGGCTCGAGCGTGGTCTCGAAGAGATCGACGGCCGCTACGGCCATCGCCGCCTCGTCCTCCAGCACGGCCGGGTGCCGGGCGGTGCCCTCGCGAAGCGTGCGCAGGAGCCGCCCCTCGGCGGTGACCACCTTGTCGAGCACGAGATCGGCGGCCTGTGACGCAGCCTCGGCCCACGACGGCTCCCCGCAGGCGAGCGCCGCCCGCGCCAGGGCC
>CAYMSU010000739.1:0-2328 GCA_964393165.1 uncultured Enterobacteriaceae bacterium | reverse complement strand
GCATCGAGGACCCGCGGGGTGAGCGTGAGCACCACGTGCACGCCGCCTTCGGGCTCCGAGGTGGCGTGGGCGATGGTCGCGAGCAGCCGCTCCGCCTCGACGTCGACCCCTTCCTCGAGCAGCTCCTCGATGCCGTCGAGCCACACCAGGAGCCGGGAGGCGTCGGCGGACTCCGCGCAGAGCAGCTCGCACGCGTCGTGGAGCCACCGAGGGGTGCCGGCCGCCTGCGCGGCCAGCCACGTGACCGGATCCGAGCCCGCGGGAGCCTCGAGCAGGCGCGGGGCTTCCGGGCCGCCGGCCTTCAGCAGGGCCCGCGCCACGTCCTCGAGGGCATGAGGGCCGAGCACCGCGTGCGCGATCCGCCAGTCGTAGGAGCCGTCGAGCTGCGCGCTCCGCACCGCGGGAACCAGCCCGCCGCCCAGGATCGAGGCGCGGCCGGTCTCGGGGTGCCCCACGAGCACGAGCATCCGCCGCCGGCGGAGGTGGGCCAGCAGATCCGCGAGATCGTCGTCCCGGCCGAAGAAGGTCCGCGCATCGCCGGGGAGGTAGGGCCGCAGCCCTACGTAGGGGTGCTCGACGCCGGTGCCGAGGGGCAGCTCGGTCTCCCTGCGGACGGCGGTGACGATCTCCTGGACCACGGCCGCGTAGTCCCGACGGAGGTCGAAGGCGGGTCGGTCGCCCAGATCGGGGAGCCCGGAGGCAGGCCCCGACGCGCCCGGGAGGTAGGCGGTGGCGAGCCAGCGCAGGGGATCCTCGGCCGCCTCGAGCAGGGCCTGGCCCACCTCCTCGCTCGGCCAGGGGGCGTGGCCGCCCGGGCCCACGCAGGCGACGACCGCGTCGCACCGGTCGAGCGCGGCTTCGTGGAGCTCCGCCGAGTACGGCCCCGTCAGCGGGAGATCCCAGCGGTCCAGCCAAGGCCGCAGGCCCCGCTCCTGGAGCGCCCGGGCGAGGCGCAGGGCGGCGGGCTGGTCGGCCGGGTGGTGGCACAGGAACACGTGATGGACGGGGTCGGCCAAGTGGGCTCCGCGAGTGGACCGCCGCGCTGCGGGAGTCGCCCGTAACGCTCGCTACGGCTGCATCGAGACCCCGTACACGCCGCCCTCGATCACGCCCTCGAAGGGGTTCTTCTTGGGAAGCTCCATCTTGGTGCCGTCGAGCTCGACGAGCTGGAGCGTCTCCTGCCGCCCGACGTAGGCGAACCGGCCCTCTCCGGGGTCGACGGCCAGCGCCACGGCGTGCCCGAAGGCGCCGAGGTCGAGCGCCTCCTGCTTCTGCAGGCCCTCGGCCTTCACTGCCCAGAGCTGCCCGCTCGGGCCGCTCCCCCACAGCGCGTAGACCAGGCCCTGGTCGCCCGGGGCGAACACGGGGGCCAGCCCGAAGAGGCTGGGATGCTCGAGCTTGGCCTCGGACTTCACGCCGGCCCCCGCCCGCACGAACCGGTTCAGGGTGCGCCCCGTGTAGTGCGAGACGATCACCGTCGGCACGTCGCTGTCGCTGCTCGGCACGAGGGCGGCGAGGAGCGGGTAGGTGTCGGTTGCCGCGCGGCTGAGCTCGGACAGCTTGGGGCCGCTGCGCTGGAGCACGCCGATCTGGTTGTGCCCCTCGACCGGCACGATCAGGTGGTCGTTGTCGACGAACAGCGGCGTGCGGGGGAAGCTGCTGTACGTCACCCGCCCCTTCACGCCCACCGGGATGCTGTTGTAGGGCGGGTTCGCGACCTCGATCTCGAGCGAGATCAGCGCGCTGCCCTGCCGGTCGTTGACGACGGCGAGCTTGTGGTCGGGGCTGACCGCCACCCCGAGGGCCTGGGTGGCGTTGGTGTTGAAGATGCTGGCGTTAGGCGGGTCGGCCGTGAGGTCGACCCAGCTCACGGCCGCCGTGCCCATCGGCACGAGCGCGAGGGAGCCGCCGTTGGCCCAGCCCATCACCAGCGGCCAGTTGTTGGTGCTCACCGTGGTGGGCGGCAGGCTCCGGACCACGGAGTGGTCCGTCGTGTCGATGACGACCACGCGACCCGTGTTCCGGCCCTGGCTCACGAGCGCCACCGCGAGGCGGGTGATCTCGAGCTTGGCGGCGTCGCGCTTGTCGTCGCGGGCGACCTCGAGCGACTGCTCGCCGGCCGGGATCCCCACCGGGACGCGGACGCGGACCACCCGCTCGTCGTCGGTCCCGGTGGTGGACACGATCGGCGCCTTCACACCGCCGATGGTGACCGTGACGTCGGTGAGCTTGCGCCCCTCGATGTCGACCAGGTCGCCGATGACCGTGCGACCGCCGGTCACGTCCGTCACCTTCTTGATCTTCGGCCCGGAGCCCGGGAGGAGCACG
>CAYMSU010000738.1:0-2337 GCA_964393165.1 uncultured Enterobacteriaceae bacterium | reverse complement strand
GCCGGTGGCGGGTGCTGTCCGGCCGCGTCGACGGCCGCGGGCCCGATCTCGTGGCCGCGGCGGGGGCGCACCTCGGGGCCGACCTGCCGCTCGGCTCCGTCGACATGTCCGGGCTGGCGCTCGCCGGTCCGCTGGCCGCGTCGATGGGCCGCGTGGGGGCCCGCAGCCAGCTCGAGATCCTGCTCGACCCCGACGTCTCGCCGACCGGCCCCAGCGGCGCGCCCCCGTTCGTGCCCACCCCACGGGAGCGGGCCGCCGTGCAGTCCTTCCTCGACGCGCGGGCGAAGACCGGGCGCGGTCGCTTCGGCACCGGCTGGGCCTACGACCTCCTCGAGGAGGCCCGCCGCCGGGTGGAGCGCCTGCTCGGGGCGCGCCAGTCGCTCGTGCGCGGCCTCGAGCTTGGCACCGCTCCGTCGATCACCACCATGATCCCGACCACCCTCGATCTGCTGCGCGACGGCGTGTGCTCCGCGGTCCTGCTCGACAGCGGGAGCACGTGGGACACCCACGAGAGCAACGTCAACCAGCACGCCCACTTCGAGCAGCTGTTCGCGGATCTCGACGCCCTCGTGGGGGGCCTCGAGCAGGAGGGCCTCCTCGACTCCACCCTCGTCGCCGTGATGTCGGAGATGGGCCGCACCCCCAAGCGCAATGCCGCGCTCGGCAAGGACCACTGGCCGCACGCGTCTGCGCTGCTGCTCGGCGGCCCCGTGGCCGGCGGCCGGGTGCTCGGCGGCACCGACGCGTATCAGGAGTCGCGCCCCGTCGACTTCCGCACCGGGGAGCTCGCCGAGGGCGGCCGCGTGGTTCGGTACGACAACCTCGTGGCCGGCATCCTGCGCATGCTCGAGGTCGACGCCGCGGAGTGGCTGCCCGGGGTGGAGCCGTACGTCGGCGCGCTGTCGTGAGGGGGGCCGCCGTCGCGCTGGTCCTCGCGGGTGCGTGCGGCGAGCCGGCCGATCCCGACTGCGACGGGGTCGACTACCAGACCACCGCACAGCCGTTCCTCCGCACCTGGTGCACGTCCTGTCACAGCGCCGCGGTGCCCGCGGGGGCGCGCCAGGAGGCCCCGCTGGGGGTCGACTTCGACACCTACGCGGGGGCCGTGCGGTGGGCGCCCGCGATCCGGCCGCAGATCGCCGGTGACGACCCGGCGATGCCTCCGAGCGGGGGCCTCCCGCGCGACGATCGCGACGCGTTCGTGGCCTGGCTCGACTGCGAGGTCCCGGGGGCCACCCCCACGCCGCCGGATCCCTGCGCGGAGCCCCGCCGCCTTCAGGGCGACGTCGTGGGCGGGCCCGCCACGTGTACGAGCCCCGAGGCAGGGGTGCACGTCGCCGGCAGCCTCACGGTGGCCGACAACGCCGACCTGCGCTGCGTGTGCGCGGTCGACGGAGACGCCCGGCTCGACGCCCCCCAGGTGGCCCTGCCGCGGCTGCAGGAGGTCGGTGGCAGCGTGCAGATCGGTGGCGCGGCGGCGTCCGTGCGGCTGGTCGGGCTCCGGGCGGCGGCGGCGCTCACCGTCGCCTCGTCTGCGCTCACCGACCTCGCCGTCCCTCGGCTGGCGACGGTCGAGGGCGACCTCGACGTGCACGAGGCGGCGCTCACCACCCTCGACCTCGGCGGCGTGGTCACCGTGGGCGGGGACCTCCTCGTAGAGCGCCTGCCCGCGCTCGAGGTCTTGTCGCTCGACCGGCTCGAGGTCGTCGGCGGCAGCCTGACGGTGCAGGATCTGCCCGCGCTGCGCCTGGTGCTCGACACCCACGGCCTCGCCCGGGTGGGCGGGCACGTGATCTACCAGGGGCTGCCGTCCCTCGCCCGGCTCGACGGCCACTCGGTGCTCACCGAGGTCGGCGGCGACGTGGTGATCCGCGCCACCGGGATCACCCACCTCCGCGGCTTCGACCGGCTCGTCGACCTTCCGGGCGGGGTCACGCTGGCCGAGCATCCGCAGCTCGAGGTGGTGACCGGGCTGCCCGACCTGCGCGCGGTGGGCGGCTCCCTGGTGGTGCACGACAACGACGCGCTGGAGCAGATCGAGTCGCTCGTGTTCCTCGAGACGGTGGGCGGCGACGTGTCGTTCGAGGACCACGCCCGGCTCGAGGCCCTCCCCGGGTTAACGGAGCTCCGCCGGGTCGACGGCGGGGTCCGGGTGATCGACAACCCCGCGCTCCCCCAGGCGGATGCGGAGGCAGCGTTTGCCGGGGTCGCGGTGGGGGGCGCGGTGGACATCCGCAACAACCGCGACTGAGCCTGGCTCACCCCCCCACCAGCCGAACCTCGAGCACGTGCGTGCTCTCGATCGGGATCGCGCCCGCCTGGCCCGACTCCGACTCC
>CAYMSU010000737.1:0-2347 GCA_964393165.1 uncultured Enterobacteriaceae bacterium | reverse complement strand
GGGTCGTCGGCGGGGTCGTCGACCGCCTCCGCGTCCTCGGCCGCACCCGCGGTGTCGCCGTCGGCTTCCTCGACCGCACCCTCGCCCTCGGAGCCAGCCCCGGCGAGCTGCGACTCAATCGCGGCGAGGCGCTCCTCGAGCGCGGTCTGCTGCTCGCTGACCGAGGTCACGCGCTCGTTCACGGCCGAGGTCACCGCCGTCATCATCGTGAGGTTGTTGATCGTCCACGCGCCCATCAGGAACGCGGTCATGCCCACGACCAGACCACCGATGGCCACGATGGGCACGAGGCGTGGGCTGATCAGCGTCGACTCGGTCTCCGGCATATTCCCTCCCGTCGTTGCGGGCGCGAGTATACGCCTGCTGGCTCGCGTGGGGGGCCGCTCGACGCGACCGGCGGGATCAGGCTGGCGACAAATCCGCCGACCGTGTGGCGAGGATCCGCTGCAGGTCGTGCTCGAGTGTGGCGAGCAGCACCCACTTGGTCGTCAGGATCCGCTCGACGGTCTCGAGGTCGGTGGACCCGACCTGGCCCACCCCGTGCGCCTCTGCCGTGTCCGGGGGGAGCTCGGGCGCCCGGTACACGGCCTCCCGGAAACCCCGGAGCGTGGTGAGAAGCTCGGCGCGAAGCGGCTCACCCAGCACGAGCGCGTCGCGAAGGCGCGCGAGCGCCCCGATGTCGCGCTGCAGACGGACGAGCGCGTGGTCCTCGCCGCCGCGGAACACGTCTCGCAGCAGGCGAACCCAGCGAATCTCGTGGCCCGGCCCGAGGTCCCGAAGCAGCCGCACCCGAGCTTCCTGGGCGTAGGCACGAAGTCGGAGGATCCCGGACTCGTCGGCAGATCGCCCGGCGGCCTCGGCCGCCCTCACCAGCCAGGGGTCGACCGCGGCGGGGCCGCCCTGCCCCTCGTCGACCACCGAGGCGCCGTCGACGTCTGCGGCCCCTACGACGCGGAGCATCGAGCGGACCACCGCCTCCCGCCCCTCGCGTGCGGCCCGCAGCTGTGCCGCCCGCCGGGGATTCGCGTGCAGCTCGGAGGCCGACGGCGGCGGTGGCGATCCCGAGGTCCCCGCCGCAGGTGCCCGGACGGCGGACCCCACCGTCGAGCCCGCATGGTGGTGCACGTAGGCGGCCACCAGCTCGTCGTCCATGCCGCACCCGGCGAGCGCCTGACGGATCGACGCGGCTCGCGCCCCCGGATCGGCCGACCACAGGAACGCGCGGCCGTCCGCGGTCCGTACCTCGGGATGCATCCGACGGTCCTCCGCGAACCGTGCGAGCGCGACGCGGAGCGCAGCTTCCGCGCGCGCCCGGACCGCGTCGGAGACCCCGAGCGGATGCGACAGCGGCAGGCGCGCCACCTCGGCGGCGAGCGCACCGACATGGCGCGGACGACCCGGATCGGGCAGCCGCAAGCCGGGCGCGACCGGCCTCCCACCTGCGTCCTCGGCCATGTCCACGAACACCGGGTGCAGCCGAGCCGCGTGCTTGGCCACGACATCCAGGCAGTCGTCCTCGACGAGCCCCAGCCGGTCCGCCAGCTGAGCCACGACCTCCCGATTGATCGCCGGCGCGGCGCCCTCCAGGCCGTGGGTGGAGACCGCGGAGGCGATGATCGAGGGAAGCGCGGACCGTAGGCGGTCCCGCTCCGTGAGCAGGCGCGCGAAGAACCGGGGCGCCTGCTCGGGGGAGCCCCCGGAGGACGACGCCGGGGGGAGGACCCCGTGTGCTGCTGCATCGTCGCCTACGTCCAGGCGGTACACGAGGTCACGCCCGACGCACCACGCGCGATCGAGCGCCGCCGCCCAGGCGTCGAACGGCAACGGGGCGGTCGGCGGTTCCGCGATCGCGGGGTCCACCACGTGCACCACGGGCCCCGGCGCCGTCGGAAGGAGGAGGGTCACCGCCCGGTGCACGCCGAGGCCTCCCGGGTCGAGCGGCCCCCCGTGACGCTGCGCGACCGCGATGGCGCGGGCGGGCAGGCCCATCTCGCGCAGCGCGGGGCCGAGCTGCGCGGGCCCGAGCCCCCGCGCAGGGTCGTCGGCGTCGCTGGCCAGCGCCCCGCTCCGCCCGTCGACGAACCATCGCCGGACCGCGAGCTCCATCGCATCGCGGTAGACGCTGCGCACGGCCTCCGGCAGGCCTTCGGGGGCGCTCCCCCGCACCCGGGCGAGGACGGTCTCGAGGTGTGCTCCCCAGTCTCCCTCGACCGACTCCGCGCGCAGCGCCTCCAAGGCGTCGGCGCCCGGCAGCGCCCTCCCTGCCTCGAGCCTGTCGAGCCCGACCAGGGACGCGCGCGCGCCCAGCGAGGCTCGGGCCGCGGCGGCCGGGAGCCACCCCTGCAGC
>CAYMSU010000736.1:0-2358 GCA_964393165.1 uncultured Enterobacteriaceae bacterium | reverse complement strand
GGTGGGGCCAACGGTGCCCGGATCCGCCTCGCCCCGCAGAAGGACTGGGAGGTGAACCAGCCGGCGCAGCTGCAGGAGGTGCTCGCCTCGCTGCAGACCGTGAAGAGCGCGTTCGACGCGGGCCAGGCGGGGGGCAAGAAGGTCTCGCTCGCCGACCTGATCGTGCTCGGCGGCTGCGCGGGGGTCGAGGAGGCCGCGCGCAAGGCCGGCCACGACGTGACCGTGCCGTTCACCCCGGGGCGGACCGACGCCACGGACGCGCAGACCGACGCGGACTCGTTCGCGCCGCTCGAGCCGGCGGCGGACGGGTTCCGCAACTACGCGAAGGCGAACCTGTCCCGCACCCTCGAGGATCTGCTGATCGACCGCGCGCAGCTGCTCACGCTGTCGGCGCCGGAGATGACGGTGCTCGTGGGCGGGCTGCGGGTGCTCGGGGCGAACCACGGCGGGTCGGCCCACGGCGTCCTCACGGCGCGCCCGGAGACGCTCACCACGGACTTCTTCACGAACCTGCTGGACGATGGCGTCGAGTGGGTGGCGGTCCCGGGGGATGTGTTCGAGGCCCGGGATCGGGCGAGCGGCCAGACGAAGTGGACGGGCACCCGGGTGGACCTCCTGTTCGGCTCGAACTCGCAGCTGCGGGCGCTGGCCGAGGTCTACGCCTGCGACGACGCCGAGAAGAAGTTCGTGCGCGACTTCGTGGCGGCGTTCAGCAAGGTCATGGACCTCGATCGGTTCGACCTGCGCTAGACCCGCTCGTCCGCTGCGGGTAGGCTTCAGCCCTTGGTTGGGGTTGACGAATGCAGTGGATGACGACGGTGAGCGTGCTCCTCGTGGCCGTCGCGGCGTGCACCGGGCAGGATCCGGGGGAGACCACGCCGCCCGGAGCCACGCAGGACATCGACGGGGACGGGTTCGGGCCCGACCTCGACTGCGCCGAGGGCAGCGCCTCGGTGTACCCGGGCGCCGAGGAGCGCTGCAACGGGATCGACGACGACTGCGACGGCGAGATCGACGAGGCCGACGCGGTCGACGCGCGGTCGGGGTACCCCGACGACGACGGCGACGGCTTCGGCGATCCAGCGCGGGAGGCACGCGGCTGCGACGTGCCCGAGGGGCTGATCGAGACCGCCGGCGACTGCGACGACCCCGACGAAGACGTCAATCCCGACGCGGTCGAGGTGTGCGACACGGTCGACAACGACTGCGACGGACAGATCGACGCCGACGACCCCGATCCCGACGCCGAGGTCCTCACCTACTACGTCGACAGCGATGGCGACGGCTTCGGGGACCCCGCCGTCGCGCTGCGTACCTGCGACGAGCCCGAGGGCTACGTCCTCGACGCGTCGGACTGCGACGACGAGGCCTCCGCGGTGAACCCCGAGGCGGTCGAGCGCTACGGCAACGCCGTCGACGAGGACTGCGACAGCGAGACGGTGCCGCCCGCCGTCGACATCTGCCCGCCCGCGGGCGCGCAGGTTCCCGGGGACTACGCCGACATCCAGGCTGCCCTCGCCGACGGCCAGGGCACGATCTGCCTGGCGGCGTCGACGTACGCCGAGTCGGCGGACTGCGGCGACACCCGGTGCACGATCGTGGGGCTGGGCCCCGACCACACCGAGGTGACCGGCGCGATCGACGGTAGCCACCTCATCCTCGAGGGCCTCACGATTCGCGGGGGCGTCTCCGGAGGGCCCGACGGAGAGTACCGCCACCTGGTGGTCGGCTGCGGCACGCGCGACGAGGCGCTGCTCACCGGCGACCTGACGGTCCCCGGGGTCACCACGCTCGACCGGGTCGACGCGTCGTGTCCCGGAGGGACGGCCACCCGCCTGGAGGTGGCCCACCTCGTCGACGTCGGCACCTCGTCCACGGCCACGGTGCGCAACAGCTGGTTCCACGACGCCGCGATCGGGCTGCAGATCGTGGGCACGGGGCAGTCCTCGGGCACCCGCGCGAGCGTCTTCGTGCTGGGCAGCACGCTCGACGACAACGGCATCGGCCTCGACACGCAGATCGAGCTGTCGACCACCCGGCTTCGGCTGTCGCTCTACAACCTCCTCTACGTCGACAACGAGACGGGCTGGCGCACGGAGCCGATCAGCCTCGCGCTGGGGGCCACCCACGCGAACAACGCGTTCCACCGGAACACGGTGGACCTGGCCGGTGGGGTCGCGGTAGGCGCGAACTACGTGTTCGACGACCCGGGGCTCGACCGGACCTTCAGCCCGGTGCGGCCGGGGGCGGGCTCTGTCCTTCTGGGGGCGGGCCTGGCGAGCGAGCTGACCCTGGAAGACTTCTGCGCTTGAAGGTCATCGCCGTCACCACGTCGTCGTCCGACAAATCGCCCAGATC
>CAYMSU010000735.1:0-2359 GCA_964393165.1 uncultured Enterobacteriaceae bacterium | reverse complement strand
ATAAATATGGCATTATTACTCAGCGGGGCGAAGCCTGGCCCGCCTCGAGGGCTCGCTCGATGGCGCGAAAGTAGGCCGCGTCGTGCTGGTCGCTGCGGAAGACCGAGGCCGGCGTGCGGCCTCGAACCTCCTCGAGCGTGTAGCCGAGGATGCGGGTGAACGCGGTGTTGACGTACTGCAGCCGGGAGCTCGCGTCGCAGATCTCCACGGCGTGGGGGCTCGCCTCGATGGCCGTGGACAGCAGCCGCTGCCGCTCGGCGAGGCGGGCGCGGTGATCGATCCGCGCCACGCGGTGCGCGAGCTCGCCCGCCGACGCGGGAACGACGACGAAGTCCTCGATGCCCTCGGGTAGCGACGGGACGGCCGCGGCCTCCACGAGGCAGAGGACGGGCGGACCCTGGGGCGCCTCGACCAGCTGCTGGGCCCGCGCGGGCTCGTCGACGATCACCAGGTCGGGCCGCTCCGCGTGGAGCTCGTGGCCTGCCACGGTGAGCTCCCGCGCTATCGACGGACGAAGCGCGGCGCTCGCTAGCCTGAGCTGGAGCTTCACGCGGGCGGCTCGGGGCAGGAGGGTCCACCTTCCGATCGGCTCTAGGACCGATGCGCTTGAGCGCGGTCCCCGGGCGTGCTGATCACCACCCGGAACCCCACCGTGGGCCTCCGGCTGTCGGCGTGGACGCCGCTGCGGGAGGCCAGCCGACAGGCCTGGGCGTCGGAGGCCCAGCTCCCGCCGCGGACCACCACGTGCCGGTCCCCGGAGAGCACGCTGGTGGTCCACTCGTGGACGCCCCCCGCCACGTCGCAGACGCCGTACGGAGACCGGTCGGCAGGAAACCGGCCGACCTCCGCGGGACGCGGGGCCTCGGCGAGTGAGTCCCGCATGTGGCACCAGGACGGATCGAACGCGTCTCCCCACGGATACGCGCGCCCGTCGGCTCCGCGAGCGGCCTTCTCCCACTCCTCCTCGGTGGGCAGCCGGACGTCGAGGCCGAGGCGGGCACCCTCCCAGCGCGCGAAGGCCTCCGCGTCGGCCAGCGACACGCCGACGACCGGCCACCGCTCCGACCACATCTCCGCGATCATCGCCTGGGCCTCGTCGCGCTCGGGCTGCAGGTGGGCTGCTGCCATGAGGTGCTCCATGATCTCGACCCACCCCCGGGCCTGGGCTGCGAGGAGCGCGCTCGCTCGGTCTTCGGTGGCCCAGAGCCCCTGCTTGGCGGCGGGCGGCGCGTGGGACGGAATCCGGGCTCGCTGCACGGCGATCACGCGCCGCTCCTCCTGAAGGCGACGCTCCCGCTCGCGGAACGCGAGCACCTCCCGGCGGGCGTGCTGCAGCTCGGCCTCGGCCTCGGCGCGCCGCCGCTCGGCGCGAGCGCGGCCCGTCAGTACGCGCGTGATCACCTCCACGAGGGCGGCCGCGGTGGGCCGAGCGCCGGGATCGGGAGCGGCCGCCTGGTGCAGGAGCTCCCCGAGGGAGGCCTCGACGCCAGGGGGCGGGCCCGTGGGGCCCGGGGCCTCCACCAGGCGCGCGAGCCGGCTGGCGGGCGAGGCCCCCAGGGGCAGGGGCCGCAGGGGCCGATCCGCCAGCAGCTCCCAGGCGATCGCGGCGAGCGCGAAGACGTCGCTGGCTGGCGAGGGCGCGCCTCCGACGAGCCGCTCCGGGGCTGCGTACTCGGGGGTCCCCGAGAAGGTCCCGGCCGTGGCCACGAGCCCGCTCCAGTCGAGCACGTAGGGGTGTGCCTCCTGATCCACGGCCACGTTGGCGGGCTTGAGATCGCCGTGCACCACCTCGAGCCCGTGGGCGTGGGCGACCGCCGCCGCGATTGCACGGAGGCAGACGAGCCGCTGCTCGGCGGCCCACGCCTGGTCCGGCGCCTGCCGCCAGTGGGCGAGGTGATCGGCGAGGGTGGTCGTGGGGCCAAGCGCGAACACCACGCACAGCAAGCCCTCGGTGGCCTGCACCCGGTGCACGGGGAGGATCGCGGGGTGGGCGAGTCGTGCCGTGCGGCGGGCCTCCAGCAGCAGCGCCTCCCGACCCTCCAGCTCGGCGTCGGGGCGGCTCACCTTCACGGCGACGATCCGGTCGAGCACCCGGTCGCGGGCCCGATAGACCCAGCCCACGGAGCCTCGGGCGAGCACGTCGACCGGATCGAGCTCCAGCCCAGCGGGAAAAGGCGGCGCGTCGGCGTCGGACAGGGACCGGTCGCCCGCGCCGGGAACCATCCGCTCGAGCAGGCCGTCGAGCGAGTCGCCGTCGTCGCCTCCGCTCACCAGGGGCCTTGCCGGTCCCACCGGGCGATGAGCCGGTGGAGCCACTGCCGGGAGACGCCGAGCTGCTCGGCGGCGCGCGTCTTGTTGT
>CAYMSU010000734.1:0-2380 GCA_964393165.1 uncultured Enterobacteriaceae bacterium | reverse complement strand
CCCGCTGCAGGGCCGCGCGGATCGACGGACGCCGCAGGCCCGAGAGCCTCGCCCGGAGCTCCCCGACGGAGGCCGGCGGCACCTCCACGAGGAGCTGCACTACGAGGTCGGCGGCGCCGCGCACATCGAGCTCGTCGCACCGGGTGCGCAGCATGACCCCGCCCTTGGCGTCTTCGATGCTCCACTCCCGCAGCACGCGGCGATCCAGTGGCCACAGCCGACGCCGGCCGGCCACCATCGAGGCGAGCTTGCGGCGCAGATCGGGAGGGGCGTCGCGCCCTGCCACCTCGTCGAGGAGGCGGTCGCCGTGGGTGGGGTGGCCGGTCAGCCCGTCGACGGCCGCCGCGTTGAGCAGGCGCGCCACCCCCTTGCACGCGGCCTCCAGCCCCACGCGGTGGGAGAGGTCCTGCAGGACAGGGTCGAACAGGCTGGCCAGCGGGTCCGTCACGCAGAGCTCCGCAGCGCGATCCGGACGACTCCCTTCACGTTGGCGCACGGCCCGCCGGGCCCCGCGTCGCCGGGGATGAGGAGCCGGTAGGGGCCGCCCTTCGCCGAGGGGAGCGGGCCGGACCCCAGCGAGTGGACGAGCACGGCCTCGTGGAGGGCCTCCAGCGGCACCGGGGGGGTGACGTAGCCATCCGCGGCGACCACCACGACCTGCAGCCCACCAGGTGGCTCGGGGAGGTCCTCGGGCAGGGAGGCGGCAAGGATCTCGCGGACCCGCGCGGCGGCGCCCGACCGCCCCTCGATCAGCGAGGCCACGTCGGGCACCTGGTCGGGGAGGGCACGCAGCGCGGCCCGGTCGAAGGTGCGCGCCTCTCCCGAGGGCAGGCCGACCTCGACCGCCGATGGACTGGCCGCGCGCTCCTCGTCGGTCAGCCGGGCGCCGGCGAGCGCGCCCTCGAGCTCGGAGAGGCGGCCGGCCAACGCCTCGGGCACGATCACGTCGACGCGGGAGTCGGAGCGGCGGGGGGAGGGGACCTCCGTGAGGTCGCCGCCGGCCTGCTGGATCTCGACGGTTCCCTCGTCGGTGCGGAATACTCCCTTGATCCGCTCGGCACCGACCGCGAGTGCCGCGAGCAGCCGCCGCCGGTGGAAGCGCTCCGTGGAGGGCCAGCAGAAGGTGCGCGCCACGTAGCCGTGGCCGGGCGGGGACGAGGACGCCACCGGTGCTGCGACGGCGCGGGGGCCGGTGCCCTCGGGCCAGGCCAGCACGTCTACCGGGACCTCGCCGTGAGACACCTCGAGCCGCGCGTGGGGGGGCGGCCACTGGTCGTCGGCCCAGGCGCGGTAGGACACGAGCTCCTCCGCGGAGGCTCGATCGATGCGGTTGGCCACCAGCACGTCGGCCGCGGCGGCCTGGGCGAGCACCTCGTCGGACAGCTCGCCCCGAGCGATCCGCCCCGGGTCGACGACGACCACCAGCGGCCCGACCGCGACGTCGAGCGGGGCTCGCCGCAGGGTGTCGATCAGGTCTGCAGGCCTCGCGAGGCCCGTGGGCTCGACGAACACGCGGTCGACCCCCCGCTCGAGGAGGGCCGTGAGCTCCCCCACGAAGCCCTCGGGAGCGGTGCAGCACAAGCAGGAGCCGCGGATTTCACGCATCGCCGCGGTGGAGGTGCCGGCCAGCGCCTGCTGGTCGAAGGCGGCCTCGCCGAAGTCGTTGACGACCAGCCCCACGCGCTCGTCGGGACCGAGCTGGCCGAGGAGGTGGCGGAGGAGCGTGGTCTTGCCGGCTCCCAGGAACCCGGCGACGACGTGGACGCTTGCGGTCATGCGCACCTCCGTCCATGGCATTAACCAGCGAAGCTACGCTCTCCGAGGGCGAAAGCAGGCCCCGATCGCGTCGACGCGAGGCCCGAGTGGAATGCTATGTTCCGGACGCTCCCCGCTGACGAGGTCCTGATGTCGGTCTTCGGTGCTCGCGCCGGACCGTTCGAGGTGGTCGCGCGCGCCGACGTGCCGGGCGCACGCACGTGGTACGCCGCCAAGCGCAGGGTGGCCATGCGCACGGTGCCGGAGCGGGCGCTCGTCTGCCTGGCGGGCCCTCCGGGCGCTCCCGATCCGCACGTCATGGCCGAGCTGCGCAGTCAGCTGGACCTCCTGCGCGCGATCCAGGACCCGCGCATCCCCACGCCGATCGGCGTCTACGAGGACGTGGGGGCCATCGCGGTCACCATGGTCACGGGGAGCCCGCTCACCGGCGCGATTCGCGCGCGCGCCGAGGATGCGCTGCACCTCACGCCGGCCACGGTGCTCGACGTCCTGCTCGAGCTGTCGGAGGCGGTGGCGCGGGCCCACGGCCGGCGGACGGTTCACGGCCAGCTCCACTCCGACTTCGTCTGGCTGACCGACATGGGCTCGTTGTGGATCCTCGGGT
>CAYMSU010000733.1:0-2383 GCA_964393165.1 uncultured Enterobacteriaceae bacterium | reverse complement strand
ATTGCATGGTGATCTCAAACTGGAGGGTCATAACATGAAACTGGGTGCCGGCGGGATCCGCAGGCGCCTCCGGATCGCTCCCGCAGGCGATCAGGAGGAAGGCACCGAGGAGCGGGATCGTGAGTGTCTTCATGCTCCGCACCCTAGCGGATCGGCTTGCTCGCAGGAACCCCCCGGACCCGTGGAGCCCCGTCTTTCTGGTTCACAGGCCTGGGGGGTCGGACCGACACAACGATGATGGATGGAGATCCCATGATGCTGCCCTGCGCCCTTCGCCTGGAAGCGCTCGCCGTCGCTGCCGCCCTGGCGGGCTGCCTGCCCGCCGACGCCCCCGTCGAGCCCCGCCTCGACCGTGTGGATCTCTCGGTCGACGGCTCCGTCGAGGTCGTCGACCGGGTTGCCGCGCTCGACGGCGCGGTGGAGCGCGCGCCGGGCTCCGCCCCCGATCTCGCGGAGGCGCCTGGCGCGTTCTTCCTCCAGATCGACGGCGCCGACGTCGAGGCCACCCTCGAGGACTCCGGCCAGAGCGACCTGCGCGGGGTCTCGCCGGGCTACCAGGCCGTCGTTCACGCCCTCGCCGCGGTCGCGGTCGCGGATCTGGCCACCGTCGCCGTAGTCGGGCCGCCGGCGGCCGCGATCGCGTTCGCCGCCGACGGGGAGCTCACGGAGCACGAGCCCTGGCTGTGGTCGGCCACCAACACCGCCACGGGCCCGCTGGGGGGCGAGGCCACGGTCGATCTGGCGGTGGCCTGGGTCGGGGTGGGCTGGCTCGCCGAGATGCGCCTCACGACCAGCGACGGCGCGTTCGACGACACCCTGTGGTTCAGTGGCTTCCTGGCGGTGAACGGGGCCGCCGGGTGGTGGGACCTCTACCAGAACGACGACGTGGTCGGCGTGGTCGAGTGGACGGTGACCGGCCCGGACCAGTTCCAGGCAGGGATCGCGGCCGTCGGGCCGAGTCCCGAGGCCGGGGACCTGCTTCTGTACGCGGGCGACGGCACGGGCACCCGCTCGGTGTCGTACTACGACGCGGGGCTCGACTTCCTGAACTACGTGCTCGTGTTCGCCGACGACAGCGGCGAGGTGGCGCTGCACGGCGTGAACGGCGGGGCGCCGATGTGCTGGGACACGACCTTCGCCGATGCGGCCTGCCCCGCACCGTGACTGACCTGCTCATCATCGGCCCCAAGGGGCGGGATCGGCCCTGAGGGGCGCGATCGGTGTACGGTCTCGTCCAGGAGGCCGCGTGCCCGACCTGGATCCCGAGCTGCTCCGGCGCCACCAGCTCGCCGTGTTCCGCGATCGGCTGGTGCTCCACGCCCAGCCGCCGCTCACCGCGGAGCGGCAGCGAGCGGTCGAGGAGCGCATCGGAGCGGCGGTGCCCGACGGGCTGCTCGCGCTGTGGCGGATCGCCTTCGGCGGGGCCCTCGACTACGACCTGGCCATCCGCCTCGACCACGGCGAGCAGGTGACCGCCAGCTTCACGGAGCTGTTCTACCCGGGGAGCGACCACTACCACGACCTGTTCGGCTGAATCGATCACGAGCGGGACCTCCTCCCCGAGGAAGGGTCGGCGCTGCCCGTGCTGCCCTTCGGGGGCTTCGAGTACCTCGAGCGGCTGTACGTGCTCCTGCTGCCGGAGCGCGAGGGCGAGGTCGCCTACTACCTCCGCGGCATCCCCTGGCCGATGCGCGTGCAGGACGACACCGTCGTGAGCATCGCCCCGAGCGTGGCGGCGCTCTTCGATCAGCTGCACCTCGAAGACGATCCGTTCACGACCCGCCGGGACCACGCCACGGGGCGCGACATGGTGGAGCGGATCGAAGAGCTGCGACCGTCTGGGCCGGCCCTCGCCGAGCAGCTCGCGGACCTCGTGCGGGGCGCGGTGTTCGACTGGCGGGCGCGGGTGGCGCAGCCCTTCCGGTCCTCGGCCGACGCGGCCCGCGCGGGGCGCCTGGCTCTCCGCCACGCCGCCACCGAGGACGACCTCGAGCTGCTCCGCGTGCTGGTCGAGCACCGGTGGCCGCTCGACGTCGCGGTGCAGACCTCGTGCACCGCGCTTCCGCTCGCGCTGCTCCACGGGGCCCACCAGGTCGCGGCCGAGCTGCTGCGCCGGGGCGCGGTCAGCCTGACCGACCCGATCGTCTACGCTCCGGTCACCGCCAGCGGGGCCCCTCGATCGGTACGCCTACCGGAGTCGAGGAGACGGGATGGCGCAGCCGGAAGTCACAGAAGGGCCCCAGGAAGCCTCGCCTGCGGAAGAGGCCTCCCCTGCGGAAGGGGCTCCCCCTGCGGAAGGGGCTCCCCCTGCGGAAGGGGCTCCCCCTGCGGAAGGGGCCCCCCCTGCGGAAGGGCCCCCCCCTACGGAAGGCCCCCCCCCTAC
>CAYMSU010000732.1:0-2393 GCA_964393165.1 uncultured Enterobacteriaceae bacterium | reverse complement strand
GATGCTACCGATTTTGAAGATGCCATTCGCAGTGCAGTGTCCCTCCGCCGCCGGGGGCGCGGCGTGGAGCCAGCCCGCCAGCATGAGCGCCCACCGGGGGCCGGCGCCGGGAAGCGCCGCCCGGGGGCCCGCCGCGAGGCGGTCGAGCACGTCATCGGCCTCGTGCGCGGCGACGTCCGGAAACAGGCGCTTCAGGATGGCGGCCTGCCGCGCGACGCCGAAGCCGAGCGAGGGGCGCCGGCTCTTCAGCAGCAACTTCCCCCACTCCCCCTGGATGCGCTCCGCGGGCAGCTCGTCGAGCGCGGCCGCTCGGCACAGCACGAGCAGCGTGGGGTCGGCGTCGAACTCGAGGCGGGCGGCGAACTGCACCACGCGCAGTGCACGGAGGGGATCCTCGAGGAAGGTCGCGTCGTCGACCGCGCGCAGGCGGCCGGCCTTCAGATCGGCGAGCCCGCCTACGGTGTCGATGAGCTGCTCCCCAACGATGTCCCACATCAACGCGTTGATGGTGAGGTCGCGGCGCCGGGCGGCCTCCTCGATGGACATGGTGGGGTCGCCCTCGACGGCGATGCCCGTGTGGCCGGGCCCGACCTTGGAGTCGCGGCGCGGGATCGACACGTCGATCTCGGGAGCGTCCGGCGCCGCGTCGCGCGGGCGCCACTTGTACACGCCGAAGGACCGCCCCACGGCGTTGACCGAGCCGAGCTTGCGCAAGTGGCGCACGAGGTCGCGGGCGGGCACGCCGAAGACCTCGATGTCCCAGTCCTTGGTGTGCGACCCGGGGTCGATCAGGTGGTCGCGGACGCTCCCGCCCACGAGGTAGGCGCGCCCCGTCGCGGCGACGGCGCGCGCGAAGGCATGGATCGAGTCGGGGAGGATCGGGGGCGTCACGACGAGGTCTCCGCGTGGCCTCCATCCTATCGCTTGCGATCCTCCAGGCGGACGCCTTGCGTCTCGAGCTGCTGCGGGCCTCCGACCACGACCTCCGGGGCGCTGGCCTCGGCCGTGACCGCGGTGACCGTCTGCAGCCAGCCGACGAGGCGCGCCTCGAGCCCCGCGGCGGTGTTCAGCATGCGCGCGCCGCCGCCCGCTCCCGGGTGGTCCACCAGCTCGTGGGCACCCTCGGCGTGAGCGTCGATGTAGGCGGCGGTCCTCGCCGTCAGCGGATCCTCGGAGTCGGCCACGACCAGCAGCGGCCTCTCGCCGTAGGCGGCGAGCCCGCTGGAGATGCGCAGGCCTCGGGCGTTGGCCTGCGGCGAGAGCAGGGCCACGGCCTCGACCGCGTCGGCGGAGGCGGCCACCGTGAGCGCGAGGTTGGCGCCGTAGGCCGCGCCCACGATGTGCACCGACGTCACCCCCTGGTCGACGAGCCAGCGAAGGCCTGCCCCGGCAGCGTCTTCGGGGGCGGTGCCGAGGTCTGGCGCCACCACGTACATCCCTCGGCTCGCGAGCTTCTCGGCGAACGAGGTCCAGTCCCGGGGCGTGCGCCCATAGTCGTGGAGGAGAAGCACCCCGTGGGGGGCCTCCCCGGCCCACGTCTGCAGGGAGGGCTCGGCGGCGGCGGCGGCGCTCGCTCCGCAGGCGGACAGAAGGAGGACAAGGCACGTTTTGAGCTGCATCTGGCCTCCTTGGGCCCGTGTTGACACGCCGCGGTCGCGCGATAGTCTACTTGGGTCGAGCGGGGCACCTCGTGCCTGTCTCACGTGGCTCTTTGACTGGTTGGGATGCACGCATCGGATCATGACCGCTTCATGCGTGAGGCACTCGCGCTGGCGGACCTGGCCGGGGCCCGCGGGGATGTCCCGGTAGGGGCAGTGGTCGTTCGCGACAAAGAGATCATCGGTCGCGGGTTCAACCTTCGTGAGGCTGAACAAGACCCCACAGCGCACGCCGAGGTCCTCGCGCTCCGCGAGGCCGCGAAGGCACTGGGCTCGTGGCGCCTGGAAGGCTGCTGGCTCGTCGTCACCCTGGAGCCGTGCCCGATGTGTGCGGGGGCCATGGTGCTGTCGCGAATCGCTGGTTGCGTCTACGGGTGCAGCGACCCGAAGGGCGGCTTTCTCGGCTCGCTGGCGAACCTGTCGGCCTTCCCGGGCCTCAATCACCGCTTCGAGGTGGTGTCGGGGGTCCTCGCAGAGGCGGCGAGCGACAGGCTGCGGGCCTTCTTCCGCGGACTGCGCGCCCGGTGAGCAGGTCGTTCCGAGGACTGTGCATCGATCGAAATGGAGAGATGGCCGAGTGGTTGAAGGCGGTAGATTCGAAATCTACTGTGCGCGTTCGCGTACCGGGGGTTCGAATCCCCCTCTCTCCGCTTCTCATTCTGGCGCATGGCCCCGGCTTCTGGAGAGGTGACCGAGTGGTTGAAGGTGCACGACTGGAACTCGTGTGTGGGGCAA
>CAYMSU010000731.1:0-2396 GCA_964393165.1 uncultured Enterobacteriaceae bacterium | reverse complement strand
GCTTGCGAGTTCACCTGGCTTCGCTCGGCTTCGCCTCGCTGCGCGCTCCGCCAGCTAGCTGGCTCCGCTTGCGAGTTCACCTGGCTTCGCTCGGCTTCGCCTCGCTGCGCGCTCCGCCAGCTAGCTGGCTCCGCTTGCGAGTTCGCTCGGCTTCGCCTCGCTGCGCACGGGGCCGCGGTCAGTGCTCGTGCGGCGGCGGCGGCTTGCTCATGTCCACGTTCTCGGCGGGCCGCAGCTCGAACTTGGTAGCGAGGAACTGACCCCGCTCGATCCGGCCCGCGACCACCGCCTCTCGATCGATCACGCACATGCCGTCGGGCGCGTGGCTCTCGTGGTCCGGCTGGTTCGCCCCGACCACCGGATAGTGCTCCCCGTCGAGCTCGATCGCCCAGAAGCAGCTGCGCGAACCCTCCATGCGGAAGCGGCAGAGCCCGCAGCCCACCTTTGCGGCCTGCTCGGGAACGGGGGTGGCGGTCGAGCAGCCAGCGGCCGCCACCACCACCCCGGCCAGCCCCCCGGCGATGATGAACCTCCGCGTCATCGGGCCTCCCTCCCCTCGACCAGCTCCGCGCTGCGCGTCTGCACGAGCTCGTATCGACCTGGGCGCAGCCAGCTCGCCTGCCGCGCGCGGCGGTACTCCGCGCGCTGCTCGACCACCGGCCCTTCGGGCGGCTGCCGGATGAGCTGCACCTGCAGGGACGGGCCCTCGCTCGCGAGCACGAGGTGGGCTCCGATCTCCGCGTGACCACTGGTGGACGTGTGGCGGACCGTGCGCCCCCGCGGAGGCCCCAGGGGCAGCGCCGGCTCGGTGGTGTCGACGAAGGGGCCGACGTCCTGCGCCTCCAGCCAGCGCACCAGCTGCGCCTGCACGCGGCCCAGGGAGCCCGTGAGCACTTCGGGGAGCGCGGGCCAGCGGCGGGTGGCCTCCCCCTGAAGGGGCCGCCGGAAGTACGCCCCCCCGCGCAGGAACACCGGCTCGTCTTCGCGAGCGGGCCGCTCCTCCGGATCGGACAGGGCCCGCTGGGCGGCGGCGAACAGGTGGGAGTCGACCGAGGCGAGCAGCGGCAGCGGGCCCCACGCCACCCGGATCTCCATGTGGGTGGCCTGCCAGGGATCCCCGCTCACCTGGGCGGGCACCCAGCGGGGCCGCCCGTCGGGGCCCCGAAAGGCGAGCCGCACGGACTCCCCCTCGGTGAGCGTGATCTGATGACCCGGCTTCGCACTGGCGAAGCGCCCGCCCGAGGCCAGGGTGCCCGCGCTGGCCCCAAAGGCGCGCACGATCCGCGCGATGACGCCCTTGGCGATCGCCTCGAGGAACGACAGCAGGCCGGAGACATCGAACACCAGGCGCCCCTGCCGCCGGTACCAGAGCGGCGGACCGAGCACGAGGGAGCTCGCACCCACGAAGCTGGTGGGGTTGGTAGACGGGACGGAGCCCACGCCGGCGATGAACGCGCGGTTGGTGTACAGCGCCTCGACGAGCCGCCCCTCGCTGGCGAGGGTGCGGGCGCCGTCGCGGTCGCGGGCCTCGACCGCGACCACCGTGCTGCCGAACGCCCCCTCCCCGAGCACCACCGACGGGATGCGCGCGAGGTAGCCGAGCATGCCCCCCGTGTGGGCCCGCAGGTCCGGCGCGAAGAAGCGCCCCGAGGCGGGACCGCCTGCCGCGTGGCTCGACAGCATCTGCCAGTCCCCGTCGAACGCGACCACGCTGAACCGGGACGGCACGACGACCCCCTCGGTGAACGTGCGCACGAACCGCCGGAGGATGTCCCGCTCCCAGGGGCTCGCGAGCAGGCGTAGGCCGGGCACCGCGCGCACGAACCGGCCGAGCTGTGCGTAGCCCCACCCCGGGATGCCCGCGTACAGCGCGTTGTCGGCCGCGGTGCCCGCGGGGTAGGCGGTGATCGAGCGCACGAACGGGTAGAGCCCACGAAACGCCTCCCCCTGGGAGGCCTCGGCGAGCCGCGACAGGTCGAAGCCGTTCGGGCGCAGGACGACGCGCTCGGGAAGGCAGGCCGCGATCGCGGCCACCCGAAACCGGGGGTCGCCGGCGAGCATCCCGTGATCCGCCGCGATCCGCTCCGGGTCCTGGCCCGCCAGGAGCCGCGGCGCAATCTGCGCCCGCAGCCACCAGAGGCGCCGGACGGTGCCCTCGTCGGGCGGCAGCCCCGCGGTGGGCGGCCGCGTCCACGCCCGCATCGCGCGGGGCAGGCGCGCCCGATCCTCGGCGCCTAGCGGATCCACCCGGATCTCGCCGGGCCGCTCGCGCACGAGCTCCGGGTAGAACGCGAGGAACGCCGCCACCAGCACGTGGTGGTCGAGCCCGCCGTCGCCCGCGGGCACGATCACGTCGAGGGGGCCTCCCTGTGCGCGCGCCTCGAGGAGCGCGTCGC
>CAYMSU010000730.1:0-2400 GCA_964393165.1 uncultured Enterobacteriaceae bacterium | reverse complement strand
GAGCCCGCGGGGCGTGACCACGGCGGCGATCCCCGTGGGCGACCGCAGCCTGGAGATCGGGATCGACCTGCACGCACTCGCCCTCGAGGTGACCACGAGCGACGGGCCCACCGGCTCGGTGCCGCTGCAGGAGCGGTCCATCGCCGAGGTCGACGCGAGCCTGCGCACGCTGCTGGCGCAGCTCGGGCATCCTGTCCACGCCCTACGACATGCCGCACTCCGAGGTTCCGTTCCCGAAAGACACCGCGCCGCGGACCTACGACGTGGACGCGCTGGCGCGGTTCGCGCGGATCCTGCGGTTCGTGCACGACGCCTTCGAGACGTTCGCGGGTCGGTCGTTCGTGCGCACGTCGCGGGTGCACCTGTTCTGGCACAGCTTCGACGTGGCGGTCACCCGGTTCTCGGGGCGGCGCGCGCCCACGTTCGGCGAGGGCGAGCGGCGGTCGGACGTCGAGGCGTACAGCCACGAGGTCGTGAGCTTCGGGTTCTGGCCTGGCGATCCGCAGACGCGGTTCCCGGCGTTCTACAGCTACGCGGCGCCCGAGCCCGAGGGGCTCACGGCGCACGCGCTGGCCCCGGCGGCGGCGGCGTGGCAGGAGCTGCCGAGCTCGCACCTCGCGCTGCTCGCCTACGACGACGTGCGCACCGCGCCAGAGCCCCGGGAGGCGCTGCTCGCCTTCCTCGAGAGCGCCTGGCAGGCGGGCGCCCGGGCGGGGAAGTGGCCCGCGCTCGAGGAGGAAGACACTCGCCCACTGTGGGATGCGCTCGACGCGCAGTTCCCGCTCACCCGGGGGCGGGAGCGCCGGTAGCGGGAGCTACGGCGTGTCGCAGTACCCGAGCCCGTCGCTGAGCTGGATGCAGTCGTCCCACCCGAGGTCGAGATCCGCGCAGTCGCTCGCATCGTTGCAGGGCAGGTTGCAGAACCCCAGGTCGCCCACCCCGCGGTCTGTGCACGTGGCGTTGTCGGGGCAGACCTGGGCACGGACCGAGCACAGCGTAGAGCAGCCGCCCTCGAAGCAGCTCTCGGACCGACACTCGCCGCTGTCCGTGCAGGCGCGACTCACCCCCTCCCCAAAGGGCTCGTCGCCTATGGGCAGGCACCGGCCCGACCACAGGTTGCAGTTGCCCGACCGGCAGTCCGCATCGGCCTGGCACAGCGCAAAGCAGCCCCCGATGTCGCTCGGGGCGTCGTCGACGGCCTTGGCGCAGATCCGCCCCAGGCCACAGTCGGCGTTGCGCCGGCAGCGGGGCACGCACACGTCGAGCAGGCAGACGGAGTCGTCGTCGCAGGCCCTCGAGGTCGTGCACTCGCTGAAGCAGACGCCCTGGGGCGCCCCCGTCACAAGCTCGCTGAAGCAGCTCCCGCTAGCGCACTCGTCGTCGCACACGCAGGCCTCGCCGTCGGGCACCGACCCGTCGGGCCCACACCCCCCCACGAGCGCGTCCTGCGGTGCGGAGTCGAAGATCACACACGCCGGGAGAAGCGCGAGGAGGCCGAGCACGAGGACACACACACGCATGACGCCCCCTATGGGTTGAACGCGACGGTGAGGATGGGGCCGAGGGTGATCGCCGAGCGCAGGGTGTCGCCCGCGACGTACCAGGAGCCCTTGAGGCCGAGCGAGGCGACCGTGCAGGCCCCTGCTTCGCAGCGCCGCCCCCGCTCGTCGATCCGGAACGCGTTGTTGCGCCGCGCGTAGAAGCCCCCGAGCCACGCCTCGGTCCGCGCGAGGCGCGTCGTGAAGGGGATGCCGCGGCGCTGGGTGGTCACCGAGGGGGTCAAGCCGGCTCGCATCCCGAACTCGAACCCGAGGCGATGCCGGGGACCGGAGAACCGGCTCACCGCGTCGAGCGACAGCACCACGCTGTTGGGCGAGGTTCGGCCGTCGAGGAGGAACGGATTGGCAATGAACAGCGTGGCGGAGACGCCCAGCAGCAGATCGCTGGTCACGGTTCCATCGAGCCTCGAGTAGATCCGCCCGAGGTACCCGATGCCGGTCTCGCTGACGACGTCGCCCGGGGAGGCGTCGTCGAGGAACCCCGGTGGCAGGGCCCCGCCACTCACCGAGAGCGTGAAGAAGTGCGGGTGCCCGGGACCGACCCGGACCTTGCGGACCTGGGCCTCGCCGACCCGCTCGGGGCCGCCCATGGGGGTGGCCCGGATGTCGTAGACGCCCGGCACGTCGGGCACGAGCACCCGGTCGTAGCTCGTCTCGCCCGCCTGGAGCGGGACCTCGCGCGCCTCCTCGGGCTCGGTGCCGCGAGGGCACCGCTTGCCCCCGAGCGGCAGGATCAGCGGCCGCCCGCGGCGCGTCTCGCCGACGCAGGCCGCCATCGAGGCGCCCCACCGGATCAGGAACGGATCCCCGTCGGGATCCCAGCTGTCGCGGGCGGTGAACC
>CAYMSU010000729.1:0-2409 GCA_964393165.1 uncultured Enterobacteriaceae bacterium | reverse complement strand
GAGCTCGGCCCGCACGACGAGAGCCCCTACGGCGTACGCGGCCTGGGCGCAACGGTCCGGGAGTGGTGCCACGACGGTGTGGGTCGCGTGGAGCGCGGGATCGTGGTGGAGCCCTCGGCGCGCCCCGAGGAGCTTCGCACCGTGCGCGGGGGCTCGTGGCTGGCCGACGCGCGGGTGGCCCGGGCTGCGGATCGATTCGGGAGCGACCCCACGTTTCGCCACCCGGACTTCGGCTTCCGCGGGGTCTACCGCGTGCCCCCGGAGGCGCCGCGGGGCGCTCCGCGCCCGCCGGCCGGCGATCCTCAGGCGTAGACGTACTTGAAACCCTGCTTCCGCAGCGGGCACGGAATGTCCGTCGCCAGCAGGCTCGGATCCCCCAGCGGCGCGAGCCAGGCGTCCACCGCCGCTCGCTCCGCTGCGCCCAGTCCCTTGTACAGGCCCACGGGGCGCTGCAGCATCCACTGCGCGTACGAGAGCAGGCTGCGGGTGCCCTGTGCGCCGCCCACCGTGAAGCTCGCCAGGCCGAGCCGGCGTCGCGGCCGCGACCGCTCGGGGTGCGCCTCGCGGTGGGCGGCCACGGCCGCGGGCACCTTGGCGAAGAAGGGCAGCGCCTCCTCGAAGATCGTCCGCAGCAGGGGGGCCACCGTCTCGGGCACCTCATCGTCGGGGAGGAAGGCGCCGACCGTGGGGGAGGGCTCGCCCATCGCGAAGATCCAGCGCCGCAGCCACTCGTGCGCGTCGAAGAGCTTCGTGGTGGCGACGTCGCGGTACAGGTGCGCCCACAGCTGCCCGAACAGGGCGAAGTCCCCGAGGCACGGCCGGCTCCCGAGCAAGAACGGGTGGTGGCCGAAGTGCTCGTCGAGCACCTCGAGCAGCCGCTTCGTGGCGCGCTCCACCCCGGGAATCGTTCCCTCGTCGATGCCCAGGAGGGGGAGGTACGAGCGCATCCGCTGGCCGGCCAGGCGGTCGGCGACGCGCCCCGAGACGGCCCGGGGCACGCCGGGCAGCGCGTAGCGACCGAACTCGCGGATGGCGAAGCGGCGGTTCTCGTCGTTGTTCCACCGGTAGTGGAGCGAGGCCTGCGGCAGCCACTCGTCCGCGAAGAGCTCCACGAGCAGGCTCGTCAGCTGCTGCCGCGGCCCCCCGGGGGTGATCGAGGGCTCGGGGAAGTGCGCCTCGAAGCGGTCGACGATGTCCGTCGAGTCCTGCCACCAGGCGCCGTCGGGGGTGACCACGGTAGGCATGATGGGGTGGCCGACGGCCTTCTTGATCCGCGTGTGCAGCTCGACGATCGACGGACGCCGCTCGCGAACGGGGATCCGCTTGAAGCGGAGGTAGGCCCGCGTCTTCATGGTGTAGGGAGACACGGGCCACCCCAGGAGCTCGTAGCGGCTGGGGTCGCGGCGGAGCAGGCCGAGCATGGGACACCCTCGCGGTCGTGGCCTCGAGACGCTCGCCTATCCCAGGCCCCCGGAGCGCGGGCGCACCGCGGTGGTCTCGAGGCCGACGTCGGCTATGGGCCCTGCAGCCCCCACGCGTAGGCGATCGCGTCCACCTCGTAGATCACGGCGCTCCCCACCAGCCGGGCCCGGGCCTCGAGCGTGAGGTTCCGATCCACCGCGCCCTGCCAGTGCTCCCGCGCCTGCCGCCGGGCCCACCGCGCGAGGTCGTCGGCCGTGGGCTCGGCCGCGGGCGCCGGCGGGGGCGGGCACGCCCCCAGCACCACCGTGAGCTCGTCGCCGGCGCGCGGATCCGCGAGCACCGCCTCGCCGCAGGCCACCGGTGCGGCGAGCGGCCGCTCCGCGTCGTCGGACACCGACGCCGAGACCACCAGCGGAACCCCTTGCACCGCGCGCACCGACAGCACGCCGTCTTCCGCGTAGCCGCGGGCGTCGACGCGACCCGGGCGCGCGGACACCCACGGGTCCTGCGCCGGGCGCCCCTCGGCGTCGACCACCCCGACGCGCACCTCGACCTCGTCCCCCGCCCGCGCGCAGACGGGACCGTCGTCGCCGACGAGCAGCCGGTAGGGCTGGCCGTCGCACGCCACCGTGCCCTCCTCGCCGCGCCAGAACACGTGCAGGACGCCGTCGCGGTAGGTGTGCGACCCCGGGCCGACCACGACCTCGCACGGGCGGCCCGTCCCACAGCGGAACTCCCGGCCCCCCGACGCCCGCGCGACCGCCCGGTCGCGGGCCTCCTCGTAGCCGACCGCGGTCCGCGGGCGGGAGGCCCCCTCGCCGTCTCCCACGCCCTCGACCGGCGCGGTGGGCCGCGGCCGGACCACGAGCAGGGCCAGGGCGATCCCGCCCGCGGCGCCCACGGCGCCCACGAGCGGCAGCCCGCGGCCCCTCACGGCCCGCCCTCCTGCGAGCGGTCTGGCGCCATCTCCTTCGTCGCCATCACCCC
>CAYMSU010000728.1:0-2411 GCA_964393165.1 uncultured Enterobacteriaceae bacterium | reverse complement strand
GAGCGGGCGTCGCAGCGGGGCGCGTACGTCGCGGTACGGGTTCGCGTCCGCGTGCCCGACGCGGAGCGGGTCGTCGCGGTGTACGACGCGCTTCGTGATATCGAGGGCGTCTTCGCCGTGATGTAACCGTGTCCGACGGCCCTCCGTCCTTGCCCCCCGAGACGACCGACGAGGTCCTGTTCGCGGCCTACGCGGCGGGCAGCGAGCAGGCGTTTCGCGCGCTCTTCGACCGCTATGGGCCGATCCTCCGCCGGCTCGTGGGGCGCGACGTGCGTCGCCAGCAGGAGGCCGAGGAGATCGTGCAGGACACCTTCCTGCACCTGCACCGGAGCGCGGCGGACTTTCGCCAGGGCGCGAGGCTGCGGCCCTGGCTGATGACCATCGCGCTCAACCTCAAGCGCGAGCACTTCCGTCGCAAGTCGCGGCGGCCGGAGGCGCCCCTCGATCTCGACGGGCGGCGGGACCCCTCGGTCGACCCGGAGCCCGTGCTCGAGCGGCGCGACGCCCGGAACCTCGTGGACTACGCGCTCGACCGGCTCCCGGAGAACCAGCGCGAGGTGATCGTCCTGCACTGGTTCGGTGGGCTGCCATTCGCCGAGGTGGCCGAGGCGGTGGGGGCGAGCACGGCCGCGGTGAAGGTGAGGGCGCACCGAGGGTACACGCGCATGAGAGAGCTCCTCGAGGGGCGGAGGTAACGCCATGCGGGAGCGCACCGTACGTCTAGCGTTGGCCCGCGGGGAGTGAGGCGATGGCCGTGACCTGCCACGACGTGCACGAGGCCCTGCGGGCAGGCCGAGAGCTGCGCGATGACGCAGCTCGGGCCCACATCGCGGAGTGTGAGGCGTGCGCCGCCCTGGCGGCGTCGCCGGAGCTGCCGGCGGCGCTGGCCGCCGCCGCGGAGCCGGTGCCCCCGGGAGGCTCCGCGGCTGCCCCAGGGGCGGTATGGGCCCGCGTCGAGGCCGAGTCTGGGCGCCTGCAGGTGCGCCGGCTCCCCACCGCCGTGCGGTCCGGGCTCGTGGTCCTGGCCACGGTCACGATCCTCGGGCTGGTCCTCGCGCTCGTGCCCCGCCACGACCTGTGGACCACCGACGACCCTGCGCTGGCGCTGTGGCTGGGGGCGCTTGGGCTCGTGCTCGCGGGAGCGGTGGCCGTCCGGCAGTGGCCGCTGCACCGGGCTCCCCTGCGGCCAGCCTGGGTCCCCGGCGCGGTCACCGCGGTCGCCCTGGGCCTGCCCCTCGGCCTGGCACTGGTCGCCGGGGGCGAGCCCCCTGTGCCCGGCCACTACGCCGAGCTCGGGTTCTGGTCGCTCGCGCTGGCCTGCTTCGTGTTCGGCAGCGTCACGGGGCTCGGGGTCCTGGTCCTGCTCGAGCTCGCCGATCGTCGCCGGCAGGTTCCGCTTCGGCTCCGCCTGCTCTCCGCGGCGGCGCTCGGGCTCGTCGGCAACCTCGCGCTCCAGCTCCACTGCTCGGTCACCGCCCCGGCCCACCTGCTGCTCGGGCACGCGATCGTGGGCGCGGCGTGGGCGCTCGGGATCGCCGGGGGGCTCCTCGGCCTCAGCCGTCGTCGCGCCGCAGCGCCGTGACGGCCGGGGGGGCCCGCTTCATGAACCCATACTCGCGGCCCTCCACCCGCTCGCGCTCGAGCTTGCGCCGCCGGGCCTCCTCGACCGCGTCGACCAGCCAGCGCAGGTGCTCGGTGGGCTCGCCCTGGCCCACCGCCACCACGGTCTCGCCCGCGCGAAGCACGGCCGCGCCCACGCCGCCCTCCGCCCTCGGCGGCGAGACCTTCGCGACCTCGAGCCGATCGAGCGGCAGCCGGAAGTCCCGGCGCCCCAGCCAGCGCCACTGCGTGACCGTGATCGCGCGGTCCGTGATCCGGACCTCGACCCGGTAGGGGTGCTGGGCGGCCACGAGGACCGCGATCGCTGCGAGGAGGCAGAGCGGGCCCCAGGCCCATGCCGAGCCCAGCCACAGGCCGGCGACGAGGGCGCTGGCGAGACCCCCCGCGGCGACGACCCGAGGCCCGTGCCGCCCCAGCGTGCGCTCGAGGACCCACACCACGCCGTCGTGACGGACCTCGGCGGCCATCGACGGGGGGATCGGGGCCAGGGGGGATGCCTCGTCCATCTTGGGTGGTCTATCCGCTCCGAGCGAGGCAGAGGAGGCCAGGGGGGCCCGTGCAGGACGGTGTCGCGACGATCCAGGGGTGGGTCGACCCGCGCTTTGCGCAGGTCCGCCGCGCGTTCGAGGAGAACTTCCGCGAGCGTCGGGAGGTGGGCGCGGCCTTCGCGCTGTGGCACCGGGGGCGCCCCGTGGCGCACCTGTGGGGCGGGCTCGCCGACGCGCGCACGGGCCGGGCGTGGACGCCCGACACGGTCTCGGTGCTGTTCAGCGCCACCAAAGGGCTCGTCG
>CAYMSU010000727.1:0-2411 GCA_964393165.1 uncultured Enterobacteriaceae bacterium | reverse complement strand
CTGGACGAGCGCGAAGAGTCGCGCCGCGTGGCGCTGACCGAGATGGCCGAGAAGATGCGCCCCAAGGAGGCCGCACCGTTCTTCGTCGCACTCGACGACGAGCTCGCCGTCGACGTGCTCAATCGCATGCAGACGTCGAAGGCCGGCAAGGTCCTCGCCGCGATGCCTCCGAACATCGCCGCACGCCTCGCCGAGATGCTGACGGCACCCACTCCGCTCTCCGCTCCGTCGCAGGAGGCCCCATGACCGCCGTGTTGTCTGCTCCGCTGTCCGCGCTGACCCCCGAGGCCGCCGGCACCCGCGGGGCTCCGCGCGCCGAGGGCTCCCCCGGGGGGTTCGAGGCCCTGCTGATGGCCGGGCCCGACCTCGCCGACGGCGTCGAAGGCGCCGAGGACCCGCTCGAGCCGATGGTCGAGGACCTCCTTCACTTCTACCCGGTGGAAGCCACGCCGCAGCCCACGCCGCAGCGCGCGCAGGGGCCCCAGTTCCTCCCCGAGCCCGAGACCTGGCCGACGGCCGCCGTGCCGCTGTCGCCCCCCGGCGATGGCCAGGGCCTCGCGAGCAGCGCCCCGGGGGCGCCCCACGGGCCCCAGCAGCTGTCGCAGCGCGAGGAGATGGACGGGCTGCTCGGCACCGAGCACGCGCCGCTGCCCGCCGAGGACGCCCCCACCGACCACGACGCGGATCTCGGCCCGACCCTGCGGCCGGCGCGGGCGGTCCGCGAGCTGGTCGACGCCGGCGCCAAGGCGGGTGCGCCGGCGCCGCTCCCCGATCCGTCGGCGGATGTGGTCGCCGGGCCGGATCCCGCCGAGCCGCGGCCTGCTCCCGCCCAGCGGATCCGTGCGACCCCGCCGCCACCGCCCGCTCCCGCGGACGTGCCCGAGCCGGCGTGGGCCACCCAGGTCGATCCCGGCGATCTCGGGACTTTCCGCGTGGAGGTCGACGCCGAGCTCGCCATCGAGGTGCGCGCGGCCCACAAGGGCCTGGACGTGACGCTAGACGGGACCCCGCTCGCGCTGTCGCCGATGGAGGGCGTGCAGTCGGAGATCGACGCCGCGCTGCAGGACGCGGGCTCCCAGCTGCGGCGGTACGCGCAGCGGCACCGTGATCCGAATGGCCCGCGCCGCGGGCCCGACGACGACTCCGACGGCGGCACGCCGGTCGGCGTCGACGACCCCCAGGGGCCCCAGTCGCTCGGTCTGAGCGGGGCCTCCCTGATCCACGTCGTGGTCTGAGGTCCTCATGAACGAGATCCTTCCCCAGTTCGAGACCCCTGCGGTGCCAGGTCTGTCGGCCCCCCAGGCGCCGACCGGCGACGCGCTGCAGCAGGACACCTTCCTTCGCCTGCTGACCGAGCAGCTGCAGCACCAGGATCCGCTCGATCCGATGAAGAACGAGGAGTTCGTGGCGCAGCTCGCGCAGTTCTCGAGCCTCGAGCAGCTCTT
The DNA here is from genome assembly GCA_964393165.1 of uncultured Enterobacteriaceae bacterium. Classification (GTDB taxonomy): domain Bacteria; phylum Myxococcota_A; class UBA796; order UBA796; genus DRPG01. The sequence continues at coordinate 966 of CAYMSU010000727.1, read as the reverse complement.
CGGGCTCCAGGCGACGATGGAGGCGGTCTATCTGGGCATCGCGTCGATGAACAACGCGAGCATGGCGACCCTGCTCGGCACCGAGGTCGTGGCCGAGACCGACACCTTCCACTACGGCGGCGAGGGCTCGGTGCCCCTGCACTTCGATGCCGAGCGCGGCCTGTCCTCGGCCACGATCACGATCACCGACGAGTCCGGCCGGGTGGTCGACACCATCGAGATCAGCGGCCGCTCCGAGGGCGAGTTCGTCGTCGAGTGGGACGGCACCGGGATTGACGGCCAGCGCCAGCCCGAGGGCGACTACACCTTCACGATCGCGGCCACCGACGTGGAGGGCGAGCCGGTCGAGGTGGCGACCCTCGTGGTCGGGGTCGTCGACGAGATGGACTACAGCGAGGGCTCCCCCCGGCCGTCGATCGGGGGCGTCGCGGTGCCCCTCGAGAGCATCCGCCGGCTGACCTCACCGGAGTCCCCCGCCGGCCAGTGACGGCTCGCGGATCCGCAGCGTGTCGATCAGCATGTCGGCGAGCTCGCGGGTGCGCTGCTCGACCACCTCCTGGGTCCACACCCGGTGGCTCGCCACTGCGTAGGCGGAGCGCCACGAGCGCTTGACGTCGCGCAGCAGGGCGCGCTTGGCCTCGAACTCCGCGTTGCCGAGCGCCCGATTCAGCTTGTTGGGGACCAAGCACAGGTTCCCCAGCAGGTTCTTGGCCTGCTCGCGCGCCTCCTCGTCGGGAAACCCCTGGGTCCACCCGCGCCCGTGGGTGCGTGGAAGCACGTGCTCCACGCTGCCTTCGCCTACGAACGGCGGCACCTCGCCGGCCTCCCGGAGCCAGAGCACGGTCTCGGCCCAGCGGACCACCGGTCGGTACATCGCGTAGTCGGGCATCGGCGACGCCAGCGCGCCGCGGGCCGCTGTCTGGACGTCGTCAGCCGGCTGCTGTGAGCGAGGGTGGTGGTCAGGAC
>CAYMSU010000726.1:0-2426 GCA_964393165.1 uncultured Enterobacteriaceae bacterium | reverse complement strand
CACGGCGAGCCAGGCGCGGAACGCGTCGCGGGCAGGGTCGCCCGACGGCTTCTCCCAGACCGCCGGATCCGCATAGCCGCACAGGTCGCCCTTGCGGTCGAGGAGCAGGGCGGGGATGCCGCGCGCGAGCAGCTTCTCGATCAGCATCATCGCCGTCGTGGTCTTGCCGCTGCCGGTGCCGCCGAGCAGCGCGAGGTGCCGCGTGACCAGCCCCACGTCGAGGTGCACGGGCGGTGGCGGCTTTCCCGGCGCGTGCCCGAGGAGCAGCGCGTCGCCTTCGGCCTCGGGCGGCACCGCCACCGGAGGCGGCGACGGCGACGGCGACGGCGGCGGAGGTGGGGGCGCCGCGGTCGCGGGGCGATCCTGCCCGAGCCCCAGGATCGCCCGGATGGCGGGGAGGCGGGACAGGGGCCGGTCCTGGGCGAGGAACGTGGCGAAGCCGGGGTCGGCCGCGTGGGCCTCGCGGAACCTCGCCATGGCGAGCATGTGCCGCCAGTCGGCGTCCTCGACCACGACCCGCCGGCCTCCGGCCGCGAGGATCTGCCCGAGGCGCTGGGCCGCCTTCGTCTTCGGGTTGCTGGGGAACGCCGTGGAGCGGACCACCACGCAGGGGTCGGGGCTCGCCTGCGCCTGGGCGCGCGCGAGCTCGCGGGCGAGGCCTCCGCCGCGCGGATCCCGGTCGCACAGCGCCACGAGCCAGCGGGCGGGCGGCGCACCGCCGATCGACACCCGGACCCCGGGGTCTTCGACCTCGACGGCCACGGGCGGGGCCCCGCGGAGCTCCTCGGCGGACGCCGCGAGCGCCCCCGCGAGCACCCGCTCGAGCGTCTCCGGCTCGTCGGGCACCGCCACCGCCTCGGTGCTCGCGTCGTTCCAGGCCTGCTGCAGGGGGCCCGGATCGGGCGCCGGGGGCCCGGGATCGGCCTGGGGCGGTGGCGGCGCAGTGGGGTCGGGGGGCGTGAACGGCACCCGCTCGCCCGCGTCGACGCACGCCTCGCGGTACTGCAGGCAGTCGTTGAGCACCCGCCGGGTGGTCTGCTGGGCGACCGCCTCGAGGAACCCCTCGGGAAACGGGTACAGCGGCTCCGCCTCGTCGAACGCGACGCCGTGCGCCTCGTAGAGCACCCGCAGGCGCCGGGCGATCAGCCGGCGGGCCTCCTCGGGGCTGCGGTGCGCGACCAGCCGGATGGGCTCCGGATCGAGCTCGAGTCGCTGGATCGCGGAGTGGTTCAGCGAGGCTCGGAACTTCGTGTAGTAGGCCTCGAGGCACGACAGCACCACGACCGTGCCCGGCGCCTCGCTGACGTCGCGCAGCACGTCGATCACCCGCGGGAACCGCCGCTCGGCATCGCCGAGGTTGTACATGTCCTCCAGCTGATCCGCGCACACCACGAGGGGGCACCCGAGCACCCGGTGGATCAGCCTCCGCAGGTGGTGGACGAGCTCGAGCGGATCTCGTGGCTCCCGGCCGATGCCCGGGAGCTGGTCGAGGTCGTAGGGCGACAGCGGCTCGGCCCGGAGGAACTGGATCACCCGCCGCGTGACCGAGGGCCGGTCGAGCTGCAGGTAGAGCAGCGCCCGCACGACCTCTGCGTCCAGCTCCGGATCCCGGAGCGTGTCGAGGAGCTCGTCGGACAGCTCCGCCACCCGCGTGGGCGGCCCGGCCTCGGCCTCCGGCGACAGCGCCCCCCGGCGCTCTTCCGGGAGGCGATCCCGCAGGGCGTCCGAGATCCGCCGCAGGCCCGTGGTCTCTGCCCGAGGGGCGAAGTACGGGCGCTGGAGCGACTCGACGAGCTTGCGCAGGACGTAGCGGTCGTAGGCGTCGAGCGACGACGTCATCTGGAAGTACGCGAACAGCCCCCGCTCGGTGCGGTGCAGCGAGTGCCGCAGCGACCGCATGAGGTGGGTCTTCCCGGCGCCCGACGCTCCCCACAGCAGCAGGATCCGCCCCGTCGACGCGTCGGTCGCGGCGCGCGTGACGAGGCGGTCGAACACCTGCCGGGCCTCCGCATGGATCTCGGGCACGTCGTAGGGATCGGGCTCCCACGCGTCGTGCACCACGCCGTGGAACAGCTCGGGCTGCCGGTCGGAGGCGAAGACGGCGAGGCGAGGGTCCATCGCGGACTCCGAGGTCAGCGCGGCGGCCTCACGAGAGGCGCACGAAGTGGAAGGTCGAGGAGCGGTAGCGGATCTCGGAGTCGGCGAGATCGGCGGGGTCGAGCCCCTGGGGCATGTCGGCAACCGCCAGCTGCACCTCTCCACGGCGCTGCGCCGCCAGGAGCTCGGCCTTGAACGCCGGGAGGGAGACGCTGCGGCCGCTGGCGTAGGCGCGATGTGCGTGAGAAATGAACACCAGGTCGTCTCCGAACCAGCCCGTCGGGCTTCGCTTCGCGGCGGCGACGACCGAGGCCGCAAACCGGTCCACC
>CAYMSU010000725.1:0-2430 GCA_964393165.1 uncultured Enterobacteriaceae bacterium | reverse complement strand
CCGACGCCTCGCGCGCGCCGATGTTGCTCGTCAGCACGATCACCGCCTGGCTGAAGTCCACCGTGCGCCCGAGCGCGTCCGTCAGCCGCCCCTCGTCCAGCACCTGCAGGAGCAGGTCGTGGACCGACGGGTGCGCCTTCTCGATCTCGTCGAGCAGCAGGACGCAGAACCGGCGGTGGCGCAGCCGTCCCGTGAGCTGGCCCTCGGTGGTCACCCCGTCCCCGATCAGCCGCGCGGCGGCGCCGCCGTCGACGTACTCGTTCATGTCGAAGCGCACCAGCGCCTGCGGGTCGTCGTAGAGCGCGTGCGCGAGGACCTTGGCCGTCTCCGTCTTGCCGACCCCGGTGGGGCCGACCAGGAGCAGCGACGCGGCGGGGCGCCCGAGCGGGTGGACCGCCGCGCGGAGGCGCTGGAGCACCTCGGTCATCGCCCGGACCGCCGACGGCTGGCCCACGAGCTGGCGGGACAGCGCATCCTCGAGCGCGTCGGCGGGCCACGCCTCGCGGGCGTCCAGCATGTGCGGCCGCAGCCCGCTGCGCTGCAGGAACGCCGCCTGGACCTCGGCCTCGGTGATCGTCTGCCCGGGGTGCTGGTCGGCCAGGCGCGACAGCCGGTCCACGAAGCTCCCCGGCCGCGCGCGGCCGCCCGTGAACCGCTCGTCGATCTGCACCACCCGGGCGAGCGCGGATCGCGTGATCGTCGAGCCCGACGTGCGCTCCACCGCCGCGCGGTGCGCGATCAGCATGCGCAGCGCGTCGCGCCGGGGGGGCGGGGGCACCCGGATCACCCGGAAGAGGTCCGCGAACGGGCGGTCGAGCTCCTTGAGCCGCTGCCACGCCTCGGGGGAGGCCTCGAGGATCACCGGGATCTCGCGCCGCTCCACGAACGGCCGCAGCACCGCGGACAGCGTGAGGTCGCCGCCCGCATGGCGGCCGACGTGGCACAGGGCCACCGGGTTGTCGACGTACAGCGCGTCGGCGAGCGCGACCTGGTGGTGCTGCCGCAGGCGGTCCCGCAGGTGCACCAGGATCGCCTGCGCCCGCCGCTGCCAGGCCCCGATGATCGCCATCCCGGAGACCATGCGGGTGGGGTCGAGGTGCCAGACCCGCGGGAGCCTCGCGAGGACGCCGCCCACGCGCTCGTGCGCCTCCATCCGGCGGGCGATCGCCTCGTGCAGCAGGGTGGTGCGGCCGGCCCCCGGCGGCCCGAGCAGCACGATCGCGGCCGGCGGGCCCTCGTAGATCGCGGCCGAGAGCTCGTCGACCCGCCCATCGTCGCCGAGCGTGCGCTTCAGCTCGTCGGGGAACCGCTCCGAGAGCTCGGTGGCGACCCCCGGCAGCTCCGACGCGCCGTGGTACACCTCGGCCTCGCTCGCGCTCGCGAACCGGTCTCCGCCGAGCGGCGGCTCGAACGCGAAGCGCCCCCGGGTCAGCGGCAGGTGGGCGGTGAGCGTGGTCACGAAGTCGCCCTTCTGGAAGGCGAAGGGCTCGAGCCGCAGCGGGTCGGGATGCGCCTGCTTGCGGAGCCGCCGCACGTAGCGGCGCAGATCCCGCTCCAGCGCCTCGACCTGGGCGGGCCACCGGGCGTCCGGGGGGAGCCGGACGACGTGGCCGTCGAGCCGCGGCACGCAGACGTAGGGCACCCCGTGGAGCTCGAAGCGCGCGATCAGGATCTGCAGGGGCATCAGGCCCCCACCCGGCGCCGGCAGCTCGACCTCGAGGCGGTGGACCTGGAGCTCGGGGGTGAAGGCGGCCCACAGCACGTCCTCCACGGAGTCCCGCACCACCTCCCGCCCTCGGAAGCAGTTGCGCACCGCCTTCGCGCACGCCCGCAGCGCGCGGTCGAAGGTGCGGCCGCGCCCCTCGAGGGTGGGCACGAACAGCGCGCGCACCCGGTACTTGCGGCGGGGGTCGCCCCCTGGGGCGACCGACACGAAGACCGGCAGCTCGACAGGGACGCTCATCAGGAGACCAGGTCCGCGACGATCTGCTGCTCGAAGCGAAGCGCGAGCCACTCGGCCACGCGGTCCGCGACCGGGACCGCGAGCGACGCCGGGTCGGTGATCCGAAGGTCGTAGTTCGTGTCGATCACCTCGGTCTCGCGGAACACGCGCCGCGGCTTGCCCTCGACCGAGGAGCGGCGGTGCAGATCGTCGGGCCGCCCGCCCTCCTCCCAGTCGCCGTGGCTTCCCTTGGCCGAGACGACGAGGATGCGCTCCTTGGGGACGACCTCCCAGGCGTGGATCCCGGCCTCCCCCGCGAGCAGCGGCACGACCCCGGGCCCCCGGAGGACCAGCTCCATGCCCGCGACCGCCCAGTCCCCCTGGCCATCGGGCTCCGGTGCGGCCTCGAGGTCGAGCATGGCGAGCAGCTCGAGGGTGCCGCGGACGGAGCGCCGCCACAGCCGCAGGGTGTGGGAGCGGAGCCCCTC
>CAYMSU010000724.1:0-2430 GCA_964393165.1 uncultured Enterobacteriaceae bacterium | reverse complement strand
CAGCTTGCTGGCGGAGCGCGCAGCGAGCCGCAGGTGAGCGAAGCCAAGTGAATTCAGGCGGTCGGCGGGGCCGGGGGGTTGAGCGCGGCGCGGGCCGCGGTCTCGGCCGCAAGCCGGCCGCCGAGCAGGCGATACACGGGCATCACGTCTGCCGCGTTGGCCAGTGCGCCCGCCGCCTTGTCGGCGGCGTCCATCGCGCCGGGCACGTACGGCGCGACCTGGTTGGAGATCGGCGTGATGTAGTTGCGAGCGTGGTCCGCCACGCGCTGGATCTGCCCGGTCAGCGAGTTGAGCATCTCCATGGCCCCCGCAAGGTTGTGCCCCTGGGCGAGCTGCTGCAGCCGCTGGGCCTGCTCGCCGCCCTGGCTGCTCAGCAGGTTCGCCAGCGCGCCCGAGGTGGCCATCGCCGCGTTGTCGGCGAAGGGCAGCGCCACCTCGATCGAGGCGTAGTAGACCATCAGCGCCTGACCGGTCGGCGACGTGCGGAAGGCATTGGCGCGCTCCGACAGCGAGCCCGGGTAGGCGTTGTAGACCATGTAGGCCATTCCGAGCGCCTTCAGCACCGCGTCGTTGCGCTGCTGGGTGTCGGTCTCGAGCGCATCGGAGCCCTGGCCCTGGAACAGCTTCCACGCGCTCGCGAGGCCGGTGACGATGGCGTAGCCCTTGTCTCCAGCGTCGAGCAGGCGGGCCATCCAGATGATGTTGGCGACCTGCGGGTCGGACTCGGCCATCTGGCGGGCGCGGAGGATCTCCGCCTCGGTCGCCATCGGCTTGAGGGCCCTCACCGCGTCGTCGACGCTGCTCCACATCGGGAACTCCGGCGAGTAGGGGACCGCCGTGTAGACGCCCTTCAGGAGCCGGTACGTCAGCGATTCCTCGTTGAACTCGTTCAGCGCTTCTTGCACGACGGACATCTCGAGGCCTCCGGATAAGGACTGACCGACTAACCAACCCGGCTAGCGGCTGTGTGGTAAGCCCGTGGCGGAGATCGAGATGCCGACGGACCTCGACGAGACCCTGAGTGCCTTTCACGAACGCTCCACCACGGTTCGCCTGGTGCGTACGGTGTGCAGCGTGGTTCCATTCGCTCCCGCGCTGGCCGACTGGTACAGCCTGGTCGACGGGCTGAGGGCGATCGAGCCCGCGGCCACCCGGCCCGTCCTCGAGCGTGCGCGGGCGCTCGCCGCACAGCCCGACCCACAACACGCGCTGTGGCTGATCGGGGCCCTCGACACCGCTGATACCGGGATCGGCGTGTTCACCGGGGTGCACTCGGCGGTGCGGCTGTACAACAGCGAGGAGGGGCGCCGCCTCGAGGCGCTCGAGTCGGATCCCCAGCAGGCGGTCGACGCGGTCCTCAAGGGCCTCGCGATCGGGGCGCTGGTCCATCGCCTGTTCGAGGGCGGGGTCGCAGAGCGGGTGCAGGCCTTCCGCGAGACCGACACCGGGCGCGTCCTGCTGTTCTACTACGCGGCGATCGAGCTCGGCCTGCCCTTCGCCGACAACGCGCTCACGCAGGGGGGCAGCGTCCTCGGCGCGCTCCTCGACCGCTTCGGAGGGCCCCAGCAGGAGCGCCTCGCGGCGGCTGCCAACCCCGAGGAGGCAGCCTCGGCCATGGCCACCCTGCGGGCGCTGGCCGGCCCGATCGAAGAGCTCGCGCGGGGTGCGAGCCAGCACCTGTCGGCGGTCGCCGCGTCGACGTCGACGTTCCTCGGCTCGGCCCTGGCCGTCGGCGACAAGGTCGCGGGGGCCGCAGCGACGGCCGCGGATCTGCTTCCCGTGTACCGCTTTCTGGGTGCCCGGCTCGTGGCCGAGGTGTGCCTGCGCCGGGCACTCGCCGAGCAAGCCGAGGAACAAGCCGCCGCCGAGGCGCGGAGTGCAGCCGCGGTACCGATCCAATACACCCGGTCGGCGGCCGACCTGCCCGATGCACCGGCGCGGCGGAGGGGGTGCTTCGGCCTCTTCCTCCTGCTCGTGATCGTGCCCGGGGCCCTGGCCGCGATCGCGGACCTCGCGGCGACCGCAGCGTGGAGTGTGTGGTGAACCAGAGTCCTGGTCGAGTGAAGGTCGAAGCCGAGCTGTCGGAGTTCACGCCCTCCTCGGACACCGTGCGCGTGGTGCAGAGCACGCTCGACGTGCTGCCCGACAGCCCGCCCGTGCCTTGGTACGTGAGCCTGCCGCAGGCGGCCTCGCTGCTCTACGGCGACTCGGCCCCGGATCCGCTCGTGCAGGGCGCCGATGCACACCTCGACCAGCCTGCCGTGGAGGCCGTGCTGGACGCGGCCCGCAAGGTCGACGAGGCCGATTCCCGGCCGTCGATGATGATGGCGGTCCGATCCGCGTTCTCGCGGTTCAGCCGCACGCGCCGGTCGGTGCTGCAGGAGCAGCAGCGGGCCGACGCGGCGATGAAGGCGCACGCGCTCGCCTTCC
>CAYMSU010000723.1:0-2442 GCA_964393165.1 uncultured Enterobacteriaceae bacterium | reverse complement strand
CGGTCGCCGGCGCGGAGCGCGTGCCTGGCGCCGTGCACCACCCTCCGGGGCGCTGGCCGCGGGGGCTGCGCACCCTCGGCGCCCGCCACGACGCGCGCGGGCTCGCCCGTCGCGCCGTCGCCGACGGCTGGCGCCCCGATCTAATCTGGGAGCGCCACGCGCCCCACCCCGCCGCCGATCGCCTCGCGCGCCGCCTCGGGGTCCCCCGGTACCTCGAGCTCGACGCCCCCCTCGCGCTCGAGCGCGCTTGGGGGACCGGACGCCCCGCGCGCCGCCGCGCGATCCGCCGCGAGCAGCGCGCGCTGCGCACCGCCGACCGGATCGTGGCGGTGAGCGCCTGGCTCGCCCGCTGGGCCGTGCACGCGGCCGGCTGCGATCGTGCCCGCGTGCGTCACGTGCCCAACGGGGTGGAGCCCGGCCCCCCCGGCGATCGCGAGGCGGTGCGCGCTCGGCTCGGGCTCGCCCCCGGCGTTCCCGTGCTCGGGTTCGTGGGCAGCTTTCGGCCGTGGCACGGCGCGGATCGCCTGCCCGTGCTGCTCGACGCGCTCGGCGCGCCCTGGCAGGGGCTCGCGGTCGGCGACGGGCCGTGCCCTCCCGCGCCTCACCCTCGGCTGGTGCGGGTCGGTCGCGTGCCGCCGGCGGCCGTCCCCGACTACGTGGCCGCCTTCGACGTCGCCATTGCGCCAGCGGTCCCCGACGCTCCTCCCTGGCAGTGTCCGCTCAAGCTGTGGGACTACCGTGCCCAGGGGCGCCCCATCGTCGCCGCCGCGAGCGAGGAGAGCGCCGCCATCGTGGGGAGCGCCGGGTGCCTGCTCCCCGGGGCCGCCCCCCAGGCGTGGGCCGCCGCCGTTCGCGCCGCTCGCCGGCGGCCCGTCGCTCCCCTCGTGCGCACCTGGGACACCGTCTTGTCCGACGCCACGCGCGACGCAACGGAGTAAGGTGGGGCGTCTGTCGCGACGGCCCAGCCCCATGCCCTCAGTTCCCTACGACGTCCTCCTCGTGCACGCCCCCCGTGCCGTCGAGCCCGCCCGGCGCTTCGCCGATCGGCTTCGCCACATCGGCATCTCCCCCTGGCTCGCTCTCGAGCAGGTCGATCCCGCGCTGCATCCGCTCGAGGCCGCCCGGCAGGGGGTCGATGCCGCCGGCCACATCGCCTTGTGGCTCGAGCCGGAGCTCGTGCTCGCGCCCTGGTTCCCCGATGCGATGCGCTTGTTCGGCCAGGCGCAGGCGCGGGGCCAGCGGGTGTTCGCCTGGGGCTCCGTGCCTTGGGATGCCCGCCGCCTCGGTCCTCCGCCCGAGGGGCTCGACGCGATCCCCGAGCACCTCGACGACGACGCGAGGCTGTGGCTCGCCGCGTGCACGCTCGGCGGCGAGCACCCGGGGCCTGCGGGCGACTGGTCCGCGCACGGCCACGAGCTCGTCGTGCGGCCGCTGTGGGACAAGGACGAGCAGGCCCAGCAGCTGGTCGAGTCCGGCGATCTGCATGGCGCCGCCGACCTCTACAGCGACATCCTCGACGCCGATCCCGAGCAGTTCTCGGCCTACGTGTCGCGCGGCCGTGTGTACCTCGACCTCGGCGACTACAGCCGGGCCATGAGCGACTTCATGCGCGCGCAGGAGATCGCCGAGCACCCCGACGCCGACGTCGCCATGGGCGACCTGTTCTTCGCGCGCAAGGAGTACGCGCGGGCGATCGGCCACTACGACGCCGCGCTCGACCAGCTGCCGGACCATGCGATGGCGCTCGCTCGGCGGGGCATGGCCTTGCACTACCGCAAGCGTCACCGTGAGGCGCTCGCCGATCTCGAGCGTGCCGAGGCGCTCGACCCGGACATCCCGAACCTCGGCACGTACGTGGCCATGGTCCGTCGGAAGGCTCGGTGAACGTCGTCGTCGGGGTCACCGGGGGGATCGCGGCCTACAAGGCGGTGCTCGTGGTGCGCGAGCTCATGCGGCGCGGCCACGTCGTGCGCACGGTGCTCACGCAGGCGGCCACGCGCTTCGTGGGGCCGGTCACGTTCACTGGGCTCACGGGCACGCCGCCGGTGGTCGACCTGTGGGATCCGTCCCATGCGGGCGAGGTCCACGTGGAGCTCGCGCAGTGGGGTGAGCGCATGTTGGTGGCGCCGGCCACGGCGCACCTGCTGGCACGGATGGCCCACGGACTGGCGGACGACGCGCTCACGGCCACGCTGCTGTGCTTCGGGGGCCCGGTGGTGGTGGCTCCGGCGATGCACGCGAACATGTGGCAGCATCCGGCCACGCAGCGGAACATGGCCCTGCTCGAGGCGGACGGCGTGCGGCGGGTGGGCCCGGTGGAGGGCCCGCTGGCGAGCGGCGAGACGGGCTGGGGGCGGCTGGCCGAGCCGGTGGACATCGTGGAGGGACTCCTCGAGGCGGGGTGAGCGTTGGCGGGCGCGAGGGGTGGGCGGCCGATGTGGG
>CAYMSU010000722.1:0-2462 GCA_964393165.1 uncultured Enterobacteriaceae bacterium | reverse complement strand
CTTCGCGGTGCTGCCGCTGGCGGGGAGCGCCGTCGACATCGGGGGGTGTCGGGTGCGCCTGGGATCGCCGCACGTCGAGCCCTTGCTTCCCGCGGGTGAGCTGTCGGCCCGGCTGGTCACGCTCCGCGGGGCCGAGGAGGCGGAGGCCTTCGCCGAGGGCGTGCGGCGGCAGCTCGCGAGCCAGGGCGCCGACGGGTGCGAGGTGGAGGTGGGCCGCCGCCTCGTCGTGCGCGTCGCGGGCCGGCGGATCGTGGGCTTCACCACGCGGCTGACCGGGGTCGGTCGCGAAGCGTCGGTGCGCATCCAGGAGCGCGGCGTGGGCGGGCGGAGGCGCTTCGGCTGCGGATTGTTCCGGCCCTCCCGCGCGCCCGTGCGGGGGGAGCGAGGGGCGGGGGAGCGCATGTGGGCGAGCTGACCTACGGGCTGACGGATCCGGAGCTCGGGCCGCTCGAGCGGGCGGGGGTCGGGGGGCTCGCGTGCGTGCTCGAGGCCGCGAGGGACCAGGGCATGCGGCTGCCGGTGAGCGCGTCGGTGGGCGCCCGGTCGCTCACCTTGCGCTGGTGCGGTCTGGACGAGGATGCACTGGTGCCGCTGGTCGAGCTCGCCTGGCAAGCCCGAGGGGAGCCTGGTTCCGACAGCATCGGCGAGTCGGACGGGGCGGCGGGCCCCGTACGGCCACGCGACCGCACGGGACTCGGCGTGCTCCTGTTTCCGGGCATCCACCGCGGCTCGCTGGCGGAGCGCGCGGAGCGACGGTTGCACGAGAACAACGGCGTGCTGCGGACGTTCCTGCAGCACCCGAAGGTCCAGCCCCGCACGCGCCGTGAGGAAGCGCCGCTCCAGATGGGGGAGACCACCACGGTCACGCTCGCCTACTCCCGCCCCCGCGGCTTGCTGCGGTACCCGCAGGACGCCCGTAGGCGGCTCTTTCTGCGGGGGCACCTCCGGGCCCGGGTGTGCTTCAGCTCGTACCTGTACCCTGGAGCGACGGCGCGCCACCACCACGAGGACTCCTGGGCGGGCTCGGGGATAGGGGCGTTCGCGCTGATGTTCGCGCCGACCACCGCCTACTACGTCCAGGTCGCGTCGACCGAGTGGGTGGTGGTCCTGCCCGAAGTCGTCGACCTCGAGAGGTTCGCCGCCCGGCGCCCGCGTGCGCACCTCGGGCCTGGCCGCGCGTTCGCCGCGGGGGCCGCCGATGCCGGGCTCACCGTGCTGTCGTCGGTGCTCGAGGAGGGCGCCGGGTGCATCGCCCTGCAGCTCGGCAAGGTGCGCTGGAACGACCAGCGGGTGCGTACCGGGCGGTGGTCGATCCCTGGCTGCCGGGAGCTCGCTCGCCGCCACGCCCAGGTCCGTCGCCGGCTGGCCAATCGCGTGGCTCGGCGGTCGGACGGCACGGGGGCGTTCGTGGCGGTCCCGGCGAGCCGCGAGCGCATCGCTCGCAACCTCTTGCACGGCATGCCCTGGTACGCCGGGTTGTTCGACCACCCGACCGACGAACCCCTTCGCTACTACGCGCCGGAGCTGCTCACGCTCATGCAGGACCTACACCGCCCCTCGGACGTCGAGTCCATCCTGGTCGAGGCGATCCACCTGTCTCTGGGGGTGCTCGAGCAGCGCCGTCGCGAGGCGCGACGACCACGCCGACGCCGTGGCAAGGAGGCACCCGACGAGCTCACGGATCACTTGCGCCGGAGGCTCCTCGATGCCCGGTCGCGCATGCTCCTTCGCCGGGTCCTCGCCGAGTTCTTCGCGACCAACTCCCCGAACGAGGTGCTCCAGCGGTCTGGTCGGGAGATCTGGGCCTGGGTGGACGATCCCAGAGCTTGGCGTCACGTGCGCGACCTGGCGCTCCTGGGGGTGGCCACCTACCGGCCCGCGGCCGCCGCGCCTCCGCAAGTCGGCCCATGAGCATCCACGTGTTCGGTGCCGTGCTCACCTCCTCGGGCGTGGCCTCGAACAACCGCGGCGAGGAAGACGGCCACGTCGCCACACTCCAGAAGATCCTGCGCCACGGCGATGTCTACACCACGGTCAGCGCCGAGGCGCTCCGCTACGCGCTGCGGGAGCACTGGGGGGCTCGCGGCGAGGCGCTGAATCGTCGGGTGGGGGAGCACGGGAGCACCTGGACCGACACGAGCTTCGCCACCTGGCGCGAGCACCTCGACGACGACGTGCTGGGCTTCATGGACCCCGCGCAGGCGAGCCACAAGCGGCGGGGTCGCCTCGAGCTCAGTCGTGCCCTGTCCACCCGGCCGTGGGCCGGCGAGACGTTGTTCCAGGTAGCCAGCGTGGGGGCGCACCCTCGGGTGAACCCCACGCCGGTGCCCTACGCCGTGGAGGTCCACGCCACCCGGTACCAGTACCTGTTCGCGCTCACGCCAGAGGAGCTGGACGATCCTTCGCGAGCCCTCAAGGCGCTCGACGCGATCCTGCACCTGCGGCGGGTCGCGGGCAATCAC
>CAYMSU010000721.1:0-2462 GCA_964393165.1 uncultured Enterobacteriaceae bacterium | reverse complement strand
GTGGCGAGCACGAGGAACGGCGAGGGGAGGCTCATCGTCTCGTCGCCGATCGTGACCTGGCGCTCCTGCATGGCCTCGAGCAGCGCCGACTGGACCTTGGGCGGCGCCCGGTTGATCTCGTCGGCCAGCACGATGTTCGCCACGATCGGGCCCGTCTGGGTCTCGAACGAGCCCGACTCGGGCTTGTAGACCTGCGTGCCGATCACGTCGGCCGGGAGCAGATCCGGCGTGAACTGCACCCGGCTGAACGACAGCTCCATGGTGGACGCCAGCGCCTTGACCGCGGTGGTCTTCGCGAGGCCCGGCACGCCCTCGAGGAGCACGTGCCCGTCCGCGAGGAGCCCGATCAGGAGCCGGTCGACCATGTAGCGCTGCCCGACCAGCACCCGCCCGATCTCGGACCGGGCGCGCTCGAGCTGGGGACCGACCTCGGCGATGCGCGCCTCGACCTCTTCGACCGTCTGGCTCATGCCCTGCACCTCACTGCTCGGCGGCTAGCCGATGATGTTCTCGAACAGGTTCTTCCAGAACCCGCGCTCCTGTACGCCGGTGCCCTGTACCTCGGCGAGCTTCCGGAGCAGCTCCTCTTCCTCTTCGGAGAGCTTCGTGGGCACGTCCACGACCAGGCGCACGTGCTGGTCGCCGCGGGCCCCGCGGCGCCGGATGTGATCCACGCCCTTGCCGCGGAGCACGGCCACGTGGCCGCTCTCGGTGCCGCGCTTGACGTGCAGATCCTCCTCGCCGTGCACCGTGGGCACCACGATGTCGCCCCCCAGCGCCATCACCGTGTAGGGAACCTCCACCGTCACGTACACGTCGGCGCCGTCGCGCTTGAACAGCTCGTGGGGCTCGACCTGCAGCGTGACGTACAGGTCTCCCGGAGGCGCCCCCGGCTCGCCGCTCTCGCCGGCGCCAGTGTGCCGGATCTGCAGGCCCGAGTACGAGCCGGACGGGATCCGCACCTCCATCTCGGAAGTCTCGCGCACCTTGCCGGTGCCCGAGCAGGTCTCGCAGCGGTCTTCCCGCGCGATGAAGGAGCCCCGACCGCGGCAGGTCGGGCAGGTGGTGCGCACGCGCAGGAACCCCTGGGCGCTGATCACCTGCCCCGCGCCCCCGCAGGTAGAGCAGGTGCTGGGCTTCGCGCCCGGCTTGAGGCCGTCGCCCGAGCACGTGCCGCAGCTGACCCGGCGGGGCACCGTGATTTCCTTGGTGACCCCGTGGGCGGCCTCCATGAAGGTCACGCCCAGCGGGTACTCGAGATCCGCGCCCGGCCGAGGCCCGCGCCGCCCGCGGCCGCCGCCGAACAGGTCCGCGAAGCCGCCGCCGAAGAAGCTCTCGAAGATGTCCTGCACGTTCACGTGGGTGAAGTCCGCGCCCATCCCGCGGTTGTTCAGGCCCTCGTGACCGTACTGGTCGTAGATCCGACGCTTGTCGTCGTTGCCCAGCACGTCGTACGCCTCGGCCGCCTCCTTGAAGCGGTCCTCGGCGTCCGGCTCCTTGCTGATGTCCGGGTGGTACTTCTTCGCCGCCTTCTTGTAGGCCTTCTTGATCTCGTCGGGCGAGGCGGAGCGTTCGACGCCCAGGACCTCGTAGTAGTCGCGCGGCACGTGGAATCCCCGTTCAGAGCTGCGCCCGCTCTCTCTGCGGAGAGCGGGCGCGGGCTAGGTCACTGGCTGGTCGGCCATGGGCTAGGCGTCTTCGTACTCGGCGTCGATGACATCGTCATCCCCGTCTCCGGGGCCGTCGTCGCCCGACGGGCCCGCGCCCGGTGCGCCGCCAGGGGCCGCCCCGCCGGTCGCCTCGTACATCACCTGGGCGAGCTTGTGGCTCGCGGTGGTCAAGCTCTCGAGCGCGCTCTTCACGGTCGCCGGGTCGTCGGAGTCCTTGGCCTCCCGCGCCTTCGCGAGCTCCGCCTCGAGCGCCGTCTTCTCGGACTCGGGCAGCTTGTCGCCGTGCTCCGACAGGGTCTTCTCGACCTCGTAGATCCGGGCATCGAGCTGGTTGCGCGCCTCGATCAGCTCGCGGCGCTGCGAGTCCTCGGCCTCGTGGCTCTTGGCCTCGTCGACCATGCGCTCGATCTCCTGCTCGGACAGCCCCGACGACGCCTCGATCGTGATCTTCTGCTCACGGCCGGTGGCCTTGTCCTTCGCCGAGACCGACAGGATGCCGTTCGCATCGATGTCGAACTTGACGGAGATCTGGGGCATGCCGCGCGGTGCGGGCGGGATGTCGGTCAGGCGGAAGTTGCCGATCATCTTGTTGTCGCGCGCCATGGGCCGCTCGCCCTGGAACACGTACACATCCACCGCCGTCTGGTTGTCGGCCGCGGTGCTGAACACCTCCTCCTTGCTGTGGGGGATGGTGGTGTTCCGCGGGATCATGACGGTGTTGACGCCGCCCAGGGTCTCGATGCCGAGTGACAGCGGGGTGACGTCGAGCAGCAGCATGCTGGTGACGTCGCC
>CAYMSU010000720.1:0-2463 GCA_964393165.1 uncultured Enterobacteriaceae bacterium | reverse complement strand
GTGGCCCCGCGCCGGGGCGCACCCGGAGGACTGCGCCGAGGCGCCTGCCGCGCCGGCGTGGGCGTGGCCGCCGAGGAGGGGGGCCGGGGGGGCACTGCGCCGGCCACGGTGGCCTGCTCCTCGAGCGCCTCACTGGAGGAGGCCGCCGAGCTGCTGGTACGCGGCCGCGGCGCCGCGGGGGTGGGCCGACCAGCGGCAGCGGGGGCCGCCGGCGCTGCCGCCGCCGGACGGGACGAGGGGCTGGCAAGCGCCTGAGCCGCCATCGGGATCGTGAGCACGATCGTATCGGGGTCGAAGAGGTCCCGACCAGGCTCCACCCCCAGCTTGCGCAGGAGGTCCGCGCAGTGACGCGAGGCCCGCCGCTCCATGGCGAGCATCTGGCGGTACGAGAGCACGCGCGCGCCCGCCACGCGGATGTACGCCTCGGTGGCCTGCAGCTCGGCGAGGAGCTGCTTCGCCACACGCGTCTCCTCAGTCATCGAGCTCACCCTTGAGGTGCGACAGGTTGTTCATGAGCTCCTCCCGCAGCGCCTGCAGGTGATCGACCTTGTGCTTGAGGCCGTCGACGCGGGTCTGCAGGTCCTTCGTCTCGCCGGACAGGCCCTTGCGCTGATCCTGCAGCGACGGGAGCTCCGCCTCGAGCTTGGCCTTCAGCGACTCCTGTCGCTTGATCTCGTGCTCGGTCTCCACGATCTGCCGCGTGACCTCTTCCGTGGCCTGGACGACGCCGAGCAGCTCGCCCAGCCTCGTCTCCAGCAGTTCGGTGAGTTCGCCCTGGATCCGCCCGAGGCGATCCGCGCTCGCATTGCTCATGACACAGTCTCCCGGGTCGGCCCGGCGCCATTTGTCCACCCCGTAACTGATCTGAAGCGGCGCGCAGACGAGCTTCCCTTCAGGAAGGCCCATCTGGACTCACTGCATGTCGTGCCGCTTCAGCATCCGGGCAATCGTCTTGCGGTCCACTCCGGCACTGCGCGCCGCCTTGGACAGGTTGCCGTCGCAGCGTGCCAGCAGGTCCTGGAGGTACCGCCGCTCGAACGCGTCGATCAGCTGCTCCCGGGCCTCCTTGAGCGACAGTCCGGCACTCGGCAGCGGCAGCGCGTCGACGTCGACCGATGTGCCCGGGGCGCCCGAAGCGCTCGCCGCATCGGCCTTCAGCGCCTCGGGCAGCGCCTGGAGATCGACGAGATCCCCCTCGCAGAACGGGATGGCCCGCAGCAGGGTGTTCCGCAGCTCGCGGACGTTCCCGCGCCATCCATACTCCTCGAACAGGGCGAGGACGTCGGGCGTGAGCCCGCGCACGCTGTGCTCGAACGGCGCGGTCTGGAGCAGCCGCTCGGTCAGGAGTGGGAGGTCCTCGATCCGGTCCCGGAGGGGCGGCAGCGCGACCTCGACCACAGCAAGGCGGTAGTAGAGGTCTTCGCGAAACTTCCCGTCAGCCACGAGCTGCTGGAGGTTCCGGTTGGTGGCGGCCACCACTCGTACGTCGACCGGCCGCACCCTTCGGTCCCCCACCCGCTTGACCTCGCGCTGCTCGAGCACCCGGAGTAGCGCGGGCTGTAGCTCCAGCGGCAGCTCGCCGAGCTCGTCGATGAAGATGGTGCCCCGGTTCGCCTGCTCGAAGACCCCGGGCCGACTCGCCACGGCTCCCGTGAACGCGCCCCGCTCGTGCCCGAACAGCTCGCTCTCGATCAGGCTCCGCGCCACCGCTCCGCAGTCGAAGACGACGAAGGGACCCTCCCGGCGTGCCGACCGCCGGTGGACGGCCCGGCTGACGAGCTCCTTGCCCGTGCCCGTCTCGCCGGTGACGAGCACGGTGAGCTCCGTGCGGGCCACCCGCTCGAGGACTGCGAACAGCTCCCGCATCTCGACCGAGCGCCCCACGATGTCTTCGAAGTGGTCCGACTCGGAGGCCACGATGTCGACGACCTCGTCGAGGATGGTGAACTCGAGCGTGGTCTTCCCGCAGCGGAAGGTGCGCTGACCGCCGAGGAACACCTCCCGGATCCGGACCGGCCCCACGAAGGTGCCGTTGGTCGAGCCGAGGTCGCGCAGCACGAGCCCGTCGTGGGTTCGTGCGATCTCCGAGTGCCGCCGGCTGACGGTGTCGTCTCTGAGCTGGAAGTGGTTGCCTTCGTGGCTGCCGAGGCGGATGACGTCGTGATCGAACTCGGCTTCCTTGCCCGCGTCGGGTCCCTCGACGACCCGCAGCCCAATCCGACGCAGGTGGAGCTGCTTGCGGTGCGGGTCCGTGTCGGGGATGACGGACGTGATCTCAGGCATGGGCCGCGGCTCCCACGGAGTGCCGTCAGGGTAACACCGCCCCTCAGTCCCTCTGCGGACCCCTCAGCGGCCCGGTGTCCGGGCCCGCTTCAGGATTCGCTGAATCGATCGCCGGTCCATGCCCGCGGCGCGCGCGGCCGCGCTCACATTGCCGTCGTGGGCCTCCAGCACCGCCTCGAC
>CAYMSU010000719.1:0-2474 GCA_964393165.1 uncultured Enterobacteriaceae bacterium | reverse complement strand
GCGAGATCGACCCGTGGCGGACATCGAACCGGCCCCGGAACTCCCCCGAGCGCTCGAACGCCACGACGTCCTAGGGTTGCTCCACCACGAGCACCGAGCCGGTCTCCCGCCGCGGATCCTGGCACACCCGGCACGGGTCGAGGCCCGTCAGGTCGCAGCACACACGGCACTCGTGGATCCCCTCGCCGAGGGCCCCGAGCGCGGACGCGAGATCGGCCGCGACGTCGCCCTTGGCCCGCAGCAGCCAGTACACGAGCCGTGCTGCGGTCTTCTCGCCGATGCCTGGGAGGCGGCGGAGCTGGCGCACGGCCTCCTGGATCGGATCTCGGGCGGGGGAGCTCACGGTCGACAACGCCGGGGCTAAAACGGGAGCAGGCCCGGAGGAATGGGCAGGCCCCCGGTGAGCTGGGACATGTTCTCCTGCATCTTCTGCTGCACCTGCACGAGCGCGGAGCCCATGGCTGCTCGCACGAGATCCTCGAGGAGCTCCCGGTCGTCCATCGCGCCCTCCCCGATCTCGACGGCCTGGACCTGGTAGTCGCCGGACAGGGTGACCTTGACGAGGCCCCCTCCGGCTTCGCCGGTCACGTGGGTCGCGGCAAGGCGCTCCTTCATCTCCTGCGCCTTCTGCTGGAGGCCGCCGAGCATTGCGCCCAGTCCGCCCATGTTGGAGGGGTCGAAGTCCATGTGAGCTCCTCGTCTGCTCAGGGGTCGTCACGTAGCGGCTTCACGGTCTCGATCTCGGCGCCGAGCACCTCGATCACGCGCCGGCATTCCGGATCGTCCATCACCTCTTGCTGTAATGCGCGCTGGCGCTCGGCGGCTGTTCCGGTGCCCGCGAGGAGCAGGACCCGCAGCTCGGACAGGTCGGGAAAGTGCGTGCGGAACGCCGCCTGCACCTCGTCGAGGGCGATGGCGCGACGGGCCTCCATGGCCGTGCGGCCGGCTCGTACGCGCACGACGAGCGCGCCGTCGCGAGGCTCGGGGATCCCCGTCGCGAGACGCTCCCCCGGTCGCCCGAGGGGGCGGATTGCGTTCGCGAACGGCTTCCAGCGGTCGTCCACGCTCGGAGCGGGCTCCGGGGGACGGGCCTCCCCGGCGGGGGGAGGCCCGGGGGCTGGGTCGGGCTCGGGCTCGGGCTCGGGGTCGGGCGGTCGACGCGGCTCGGAGCGGGTCTGCCGGGGAGCTCCGCCGCCCTTCGAGCGCGCGCCCCGCGGCTCCGACTTGCGGACCTCGCGGCTCGGCGGGGGGGACTTCGCGCGCGGAGGCGGCGCCTGGGGACCGGAGCGGCTTCCCCCGCTTCCCCCGCTGGACCCGCGCGCACCTCCGCGGGGCAGGGAGCGCTCGAGCTGCTCGAGCCGACCGATCAGCTCGCTGACGGGTTGGACCTCGCGCGTGGTGGCCAGGCGAGCCACGGCCATCTCGAGCACGATCCGCGGCCGAGACGCCCGAGACACCTGGTCGTGGGCGTCGAGCAGCGCGTTGAACAGCCGCGTGAGCCGCTCGACGGGCACGCCCTGCACGATCTCCCGCAGCTGCGCGACCTCGTCTTCGGGAGCCTGCAGCTGGCCGAGCGCGGAGCCCGCCATCGCGACGAAGGTGGCATCGCGCAGCATCTCGAGCAGGTCGGCGGTGAACTGCGACAGCTCGTGCCCGAAGTCGTACACCTCGGCCACCACATCGAGGCAGTCACCAGCGTCGCCCTCGAGCAGGCCCCGCACGAACCGCAGGAGCAGCGCCCGGTCGATGAGCCCGAGGACCTCGGCCACGGCCTCGTCGTCGAGCTGCCCTGCGGTCCCGAAGCTGATCACCTTGTCGAGCAGCGACTGGGCATCGCGCATCGAGCCCTCTCCGGCGCGCGCGATCCAGAGGAGCGCAGTGTCGGACAGCGACGCCCCCTCGGTCTCGCAGATCGTCCGGAGGCGCTCCACCAGCGCGGGCACGCCGATGCGCTTGAAGTCGAACCGCTGCACCCGCGACAGGATGGTGTCGAGGATCCGGTGGGGCTCGGTCGTGGCGAAGATGAAGACGACGTGGGGCGGAGGCTCCTCGAGCGTCTTGAGCAGGGCGTTGAACGCCGCCTTCGACAGCATATGGACCTCGTCGACGAGGTAGACCTTGTACCGGCCGTGCGTGGGGGCGTAATGCACGGTCTCGCGGAGGTCGCGGACGTCGTCGACGCTGTTGTTGGAGGCGCCGTCGATCTCGATCAGATCCGGGCTGGAGCCGTGGGCGATCTCCCGGCACGAGGTGCAGATCCCGCAGGGCTCGGCGGTGGGCCCGTGCTCGCAGTTCAGCGACTTGGCGAGGGCTCGCGCGGCGGTGGTCTTGCCGACCCCTCGCGCCCCGCAGAACAGGTAGGCGTGGTGGATGCGATCGCCCTGGATGGCGTTGCGCAGGGTGCGCTTTACATCTATTCCCCTACATTTACTTTATCAAATATAAACTCACCGCCCAATCTCAATAACCTCACC
>CAYMSU010000718.1:0-2488 GCA_964393165.1 uncultured Enterobacteriaceae bacterium | reverse complement strand
GGACACCGGCGAGGTGGAGGCCGCGCTCGCGGGCCAGCTCCCCGACTGGGTGCGCACCGAGGATCTGAAGGGCGACCTGCACGTGCACAGCGAGCGCTCGGGAGACGCGCGGAGCACGCTGCAGGAGCTCGTCGAGGAGGCCGACCGGCGGGGCTACGGCTACCTCGCGATCACCGATCACGCCGAGGATCTGCCGATCAACGGCGTGTCGAGGGAGGAGCTGACCCGCCAGTTCGACGAGATGGCGGAGCTGCAGGAGACGTACCCGGGCGTGCACCTGCTGCGCGGCTGCGAGCTGAACATCGGGCCGACGGGGGGGCTGGACTACGATCCGGAGTTCCGCGCCCAGCTCGACTGGTGCATCGCCGCTGTCCACTCCCACTTCGACCTGTCCCAGGCGGAGCAGACCAAGCGGCTGATCCGGGCGATCGAGGATCCCTCGGTCCGGGTGGTCGGCCACCTCACGGGGCGCATGATCGGCCGGCGCCCCGGCATCGAGCTCGACCTCGACGCGGTGCTCGACGCGCTGGTCGCCCACGGGGTGGCGCTCGAGATCAACTGTGCGCTCCCGCGGCTGGATGCCTCGGCGCCGGTGCTCCGCCGGGCGGTCGACCGCGGGGTCACGTTCGTGATCAGCACCGACACCCACCACGTGAGCGAGATGGGGCGGCGCGCACCGTATGGCGCGCGGCAGGCGCAGCGGGGCTGGGTGCCCCGCGCGCTGGTGGCGAACACCTGGCCCCGCGAGCGGTTCCTGGGCTGGTTGGCGGAGGCGCGGGCATGATCGGGAGGGTGGCCCGCGGGGTCCTCGCGCTGGGCTGGCTCGCCCTGGTGCTCGAGGCGCTGTTCGTGGCGCCGGGCCCCCGCCCCGACCAGGCGGAGTGGGTGGGTCGCCTGCTGACGGGGGCCTGGGCAGGCGAGGAGCCCTCGGTGGTGGCCACGTTCCAGCTCCTCGGGGTCTGGCCGCTGGCGATGGGCGCGCTGCTCGCGCCCTGGCTCGCCCGGCGGCCGGTCCCGCTGTGGCCCTTCGTGGTGCTGTCGATGGGGTTCGGGGCGTTCGCGCTGGTGCCGGGCCTGGTGCTGGGCGGCCGGGAGCCGGGCCCCGACGGGGCGGTGCGCTGGCTTCGGCACCCCGTGTTCGTGGGCGGCCTGGCGCTGGGGGCGATCCTGCTGATCGGCTGGGGGGTGCTCGCCGGCGATCCGGGCGCCTACGCGGAGGCGTTCGCGACGTCGTCGCTGGTCCACGTGATGACGCTGGACTTCGTGCTGCTCTGGGTCACGTCGGTGGTGGTGGCGCGGGCGCAGGGGGGGCCGTGGGGGCTCACCGTGGTTCCGCTGCTGGGGGCGCTGGCCTGGGTGATCGCGGTGGGCTCCGCCCGCACGGAGGCCCCTTGAGTCGCACGCGCCCCTCCGTAGGCCCCGGGTGCGGGTGAAATCGCGCCCGTTCGCCCCGAAGCGGAGGAGAGATGAGCGACAAGCAGGTCGTGCTGGCGATCTACGACGAGCCCCACCACGTGCGGAGCGTCGTCGGCCGGCTCCGGGAGCTCGGCCTCGGCGACGACCGCATGTCGGTCGTGTCGACGACCGGCGACAGGTCCGGGTCGGCCGATCACGTGGTGCGTCGGGGAGGCGCTGCCGGGGCCGTCGGCGGCTCCATGGGCGGCGTGCTGACGGCACTGGGACTGGCCGCGCTACCGGGCGCGGGCTGGATCCTCGCGATCGGTCCCCTGGCCACCGTCCTCACGACCGCCGCCGCCGGCGGTGGGCTCGGGGCCGGATTTGGGGCCCTGCTGGCGCGCGCGGGCTTCGACAAGGAGCCATCGGAGCGCCTCGCCGAGGCCATGGAGGAGGGCGCCGTCCTGATCTCCGTCGATCCGCCGGCGGGGAAGGAGGCCAGGGTGCGCGAGGCGATGATCGTGAGCGCATCGTCGACGGGCGCGGAGGCCGCCGCCGAGGGGTCGCTCGAGCTCGTGGACCCGCACGGCCGGACGACGGACAGCCCGCGGTTCGGCCGGCCCGACACGCTGACCATCTCGGGCTAAGCAGGCGCCTGCACCTCCACGACCCCGGGGGGCCGCGGATGGCCGAGCGGCGTGCGGACGTGTTGCGCTACTACGATGCCTACGACGAGTGGGGGCGGCTCGAGCGGCCGGCGGGGCGCCTCGAGTACCTGCGCACCTGCCAGATCCTCGCGCGCACGCTCGACAGCGACGCGCATGGGCGCGTGCTCGACCTCGGCGGCGGGCCCGGGCGCTACAGCATCGAGCTCGCGCGCGCGGGCCACGAGGTCGTGCTCGCGGATCTGTCCGCCCACCAGCTCGCGGTCGCCCGGCAGCGGCTGCAGGAGGCGGGGCTGACCCACCGGGTGCGCGTGGTCCAGGCCGACGCCGCCGAGCCCCTGGACGAAGAGGACGCCAGCTTCGACGCCGCGCTGTGCATGGGGCCGCTGTACCACCTGCCGGAGGCCGACGACCGGGCGCGGGTGGCC
>CAYMSU010000717.1:0-2506 GCA_964393165.1 uncultured Enterobacteriaceae bacterium | reverse complement strand
GGAACATCGCCATCAGCGCCCCGATGGACGTGCCCACCATCAGATCGGGGACCAGCCCGGAGCGCTCGAGCTGCTCGTACACACCCGGGTAGACGTAGCCCGCGCCTCCCCCACCCCCCGACACGACCGCCAGCACCCGCGTGGTGACCTCGCCCTCCAGCGACCCGCGGTCGACCGGGAGGTGGGACAGCAGGCTCCGACGCGCCCGAGACGTGCGCTTCACCACGTCGGGCACCGCAGGGCCCAGCGCGTGCACCGACGCCGCCTCCCGCAGCCGCGGCTCGAGGGCGTTGCGCACCCACTGCGCGTGCAGCGCCAGGGGGCCCGCCACCTCTACGTCCCGGCCGTCACGCGTGCGCACGTGGGTGAGCCGCGCGAACGAGACCGCGTAGCGCAGCGCGTCGACCATCGGCCCCGTCCGCGCGTCCGGCTCGGCGAGCGCGAGCCTCACGATCCTGCGCTCCATCTCGTCGAACGGCAGGCGGCGGGCCGCCCAGCGCGCAGTGTCGAATCGGTCGAGTCCCATCGCTGCTCCACCGGTATCCGAACCCAGACCCCCGCGCGTGCTCGGCGCCCGCGCGCAGCGACCGCCCGCGCGATGCGCTACAGTCGAGGCCCTGCCCCGGAGCACGAATGCGCGCGGTCCTGATCAGTGTCGCGATGATCGGCTGCCTGCGGCCGGAGGGTCCGGGGGGCCCGGCCGGCGATGGCGACACCACCCCGATCGACACGGGCACCTTCCCGCAGGACCGCAACACCGTGGCGTACTGCGGCGAGCTCGAGGAGCAGGCCAACAACGTCGTCTTCCAGCGGCGCACCGGCCGCTGGAACTACCTCCACGAGATCCTCGCGCTGGAGATCGACGAAGACGCCGACGGCACCGTGGAGCGCACCCTGCAGACCCGCTTCGACAACGACCTGCGGGTGACCGACGAGACGACCCTCGACTCCGACGCCACCCCGGTTCGCGTGGTCCACACCGAGACCAACGAGATCACCGGCCTGCTCGAGATCCGCACCCGCGACGAGGACGCCGACGGCACCCCCGAGGCGTCGCTGCTCCCCGTGCGGTTCAGCCAGGGCGGCGACGCCGCGGAGCTCGTCGAGGACCTCGGCGAGGTCCAGAACCGCTGGACCTACGCCTACGCGGCCGACCGCCAGCCCTCCCTGCGGCAGATCGATCTCGGCGACGACGAGGAGATCGACCGCACCACGACCTGGGTGTACGTGCCACGCGTCGA
The DNA here is from genome assembly GCA_964393165.1 of uncultured Enterobacteriaceae bacterium. Taxonomy (GTDB): domain Bacteria; phylum Myxococcota_A; class UBA796; order UBA796; genus DRPG01. The sequence continues at coordinate 1,265 of CAYMSU010000717.1, read as the reverse complement.
CCGGCGGGAGGTCGACGCAGACGCCGACGGCACCCCCGACCAGGTCGTGGAGCAGGAGGTCGACGAGCGCGGCCGCCTGATCACGGTCCGCACCGACGCGCCCTACGACGACGAGTGGGACTCGTTCGTGTTCCACACCTACGACGACGCCGACCGGGTGAGCCGCACGGAGACCGAGATCGACGGCAAGATCGTGTCCACCACCACGTTCTCCTACGACGAGCGGGACCGCCTGCGCACCCAGATCGTGTCGAGCGACAGCGGCGAGACGCGGACCGACGCGCGCTACTTCCGGTGCCCCGAGACGTCGGGCGACGACGACGCATAGAAGGCCGCCACGTCGACCGCCGGATCGCCGCTGATCCGCGGCGCGAGCTCGGGCGGGAGCAGCGCGAGGACCTCCCGCCAGCGGAATCGCCGCCCGAGCAGCACGATCACGCCGCGATCCTCGGGCCGGCGGATCAGCCGCCCAGCCGCCTGCACCACGCGAGAGAGCCCCGGCACGAGCGACGCATACAGGAACCCCGCCCCGTACTTGCGCTCGTACAGTGCCTTCAGCAGGTCCCGCTCGAGCCCGATCGGGGGCAGCGCGGGGCCCGCCACCAGCACCGCCGACAGCGCGCCCGCGGGCAGGTCGATGCCCTCTGCGTAGACGCCCCCGAGCACCGCCGCGAGCACCGCAGGCGGCGCGTCGGGGGCCGAGAGCGCGTCGAGCATCGCCTGTCGCGCCGCGTCGTCCATCCCCGGCGCCTGCACGAGCAGCCGCCGATCCGGCAGCGACCAGCGCCCCACCAGGTCGTCGAGCATCGCGAACGACGGGAAGTAGCAGGCCACGTTGCCGGGAACCGCCTCGATGCACCGCTGGAGCAGCTTCGCGGTGGCCGGCGCGTGCTTGTCGCGATCGACCCACTTGGTCGAGACCCGCGGCGCGATCAGGACCTCCCGCCGCTCCGGCGGAAACGGGGACCCCACCTCGACCACGTCGAGCTTCTCGCGATCGAGCCCCAGCAGATCGACGTAGAAGTCGTGGGGGCGCAGCGTGGCGGACAACCCCACGAAGCCGCCGAGGCGAGCGAGCCGCGGGCCGATCCAGGGGCTCGGATCGAGGCACCGGAGGCCGACCTGCTCCCGGCCCGGCCGGGCATCGCCCACCGGCACCAGCCGACCGAACCGACCACCGTCGAGGATTTCGTCCGGCCCCGAGGGGCAATCGGTGGAGACCGCGGGGGTGCACCACCCGGATTTCGAGTGCGATCTGCTCTCGG
>CAYMSU010000716.1:0-2510 GCA_964393165.1 uncultured Enterobacteriaceae bacterium | reverse complement strand
GCGCGAGCCACGCCGACATCCTCTCATCCTTCGAGGCGCGCTTGGCCAACGACCCGACTATCGAGTTGGGCGGTGGCACCATTCAACTGTTGAGCGACGCGACGGAGCTGCGCTGTCAGCTGAGTCAGGACGGTGTGGACGAGATCGACTTCAATCTGCACGCAGTCTACACGCGCACGTCGCAGCCGGAGCTGGTGATCGACATTCGCATCGAGAATGCGCGCTACGCGGACGGCGCGGTCCTCGGACGACCACGCCGCGTGGACCATCCGCAGGCCGAGCCGGATGTGCGCGTCGAGCCCGGTCTCCGCCACCGTGTGCTGGAGGTACTCGCGGATGCTCGCGCCGTCGGCGATGCCCTTCGCGTCGGGCCACGGGCGAAAGGAGAACCCGAGCGTGTACATGTCGGAGTCCGAGCGGATGCCCGGGTACCGGAACAGATCCCAGGTCCCCCCGATGCGATCTCGGGCCTCGAGCACCTCCAGGGACCGATCGGGGCACGTGGTGCGCACGTAGTATCCGCCGCAGATCCCTGCGATTCCTGCTCCGACCACGATCACGTCTACCATGGGGCTGGCTCGTCTCCTGTGCGCGTGGGTGCCTTGCACTTCTGTTACCGTCTCGGGAGGCTCGGGAGGAACGATGATGGCGCTCTGGGGCTCGCACGGGGGCTGGTGGGCCCTCGGAGGCGGGCTGCTCCTCGGGGGATGTCAGGCGCCACCCGACGCTCCGGAGGAGCTCGAGGACCTCTCCGCGTTCCTCTTCGAGCACTTGGCCGACGAAGATCCGGCTGCGCTCGAGCTCGGCGTCGACAACCTCGCGGCATGGCTCGACGACAACCTCGAGGCGCTCGGCAAGGGCTACAGGGTCGACAAGCTGTCGCAGGCGAGCCTCGACGCGCTCGAGGTCGACCGCGAGATCGACCGGTCGGCGCTGCTCGGGGGTGCGGTGGGCACGGCTAGCGATCACGCGCTGCCGGAGCTGCTCCAGGCGCTGCTGTTCGACGACCAGACCGAAGTCCACCCCGACGACTACGCGCTGTGGGAGTCCGACTTCCGGACCGACCCGGGCTGCTTCGTCGCGCGCACCTGCGACCAGCTCGTGGTCGACAACCACTCGGTCACCCGGCTGCCCTTCAACCTGCTGCTCGAGGTCGACAACACCGCACAGTACCGCTGGGTGGAGTCGAGCCGGGGAGTCGCGCTGCTCACGCGATCCTGGCTGCACGCGCCCGCGGTGTCCACGCCGGAGTTCTTCGTGCTCGACGAGCAGTTCTTCCTTTCGGTGAACGTGCCGACCACCCACGGCCTCACCCGGCTGTCCGCGGTGTGGGCCGACGCCCGGATCGTGGTGCTCGAGGTGTCCGACGGCACCGCCCTCAACCTGCTGGTCGACGCGCTCCGTACGCAGAACGAGCGCCTCGACGAGTGGCTCGACGAGCGCTGACCCGCGGTCAGCCGCCCACCCGCCACTGCAGCGGGGGCAGCGCGACCGGCGGCGCCTGATCGGCCGACACGAGCAGCGGAGCCGTCGAGAACCGGCCCGCGAACGCGGGCGTGACGGGGATCTCGAGCTCCAGGAGCTCGCCCGCGGAGAACGGCCCCGTGCGGATCACGATGCGATCGGGCAGCGCCTCGAGGGTGGCGCCCGCCGCCCGCGCCGCCGGCCCCGCCCCCGCGCCCACCGTGGCCCCCGCGGGCAGCGGCTGCTCGATGCGCAGCGCCACCCCCGAGGGCGCCGCCGCCGACAGCGACAGCACGCCAGGCTCCCCCCGCGCGAGATCGTCGGCCGATACCTCGACGTCGACGCCGGGCAGACGGTCGTCGTCGGTCCACGGCACCCACCCCCGGCGGGTGGCCACGAAGGCGAGCCCCGGCACCGTCGGCGCGACTGTCAGCGTGAGCTCCTGGTCGCGGCCCTCCGGCCGCGCCTGGAGGGCCAGCGGGACCCGCGGCTGGCGCGGGTCCAGGGTGCCCTGATCGACCAGGGTGCCGTCGATGGCCAGCGCCACCCGGGCCTCCTCCGACGACGCCGGCAGGCCCGCGACGATGGCCTCGAGCGCGATCGGATCCGCGAGGCCCGCCCCGAACCCCCGGGACACGCTCCAGCCACCCATGAGCTCGCTCACGAGGTCGCCGCGGGCGGGATCGTCGGCGGGCAGCGCGAGGATCGCCCACGCGAGCACCTCCGCCCGCGTGGGGGGCAGGCCCCAGGCGTTGCGCGCCTGCTCGGGCAGCGTGACCGTGCGGGCCCCGTCCTCGGTCGTCCCGAGCTCGTCGTGCAGCAGCTTCTGCAAGGAGGCGACCTGCCCCTCGCCGACGAGGCCGGAGGCGAGCAGCACCGACGCCGTGTACCCGTCGACGATCTCGCGGGCGTACCGCTCCACGGCGCCCTCGGCGCGCAGCTGGGCTCCCCGCGCGTCGTCGGGCAGCGCCCGCGCGGCCACCGCCGTCTCCACGAGCACGCGCTGCAGCGTGGACCGCTCCTCGCGCGACCACGTGCCGTCCGCC
>CAYMSU010000715.1:0-2511 GCA_964393165.1 uncultured Enterobacteriaceae bacterium | reverse complement strand
AGAAGCCGCCGCCGGTGGTGGAGCTCACGACGTCGGGTCCGGATGTGGGCCAGTGCTGCCGCCGGGTCCTCGACAGGCTGGGCCGTGTGGGGGAGACCACCGAGCTGACAGCCTTGCTGCGAGCGCTGGAGCGACCCGCGGAGCGCGTGGTGACCTTCGTCGGGGTCCTCGAGATGGCTCGCCTGGGGTGGCTGTCGGTGGAACAGGCTCACCACCTCGGGCCGGTGGCGGTGGCGCAGCGCCTCCCGCGGGAGCAGATGGACCTGCGACTGGTTCTCGGGGAGGACGCCGATGCCGCCTGACGAGGGCGGCGCGGTCTCTCCCGACCTCGTGGCGGGTCTGGCGGCCTGCCTCTTCGCCGCCGGCGCGCCGGTGCAGGTGGCGCAGCTGGCCGAGGCGATGCAGCGGGAGCCGAGCGAGGTGAGAGCCGGTCTCGCAGCCCTCCAGCGCGACCTCGACGGCGGAGGCATCGAGCTGGAGAGGATCTCGGGCGGCTTCCAGCTGCGCACGGCTCCGAGGTTCGCGTCCGCGATCCAGCGGCTGCGGGGGGCGAGGCCGCAGCGTCTGTCGCAGGCCGCGCTCGAGGTGTTGGCGATCGTCGCGTACCGCCAACCCGTGACGCGCGGGGAGATCGAGGCGATGAGGGGCGTCGACTCCGGAGGGGTGCTCAAGACCCTGCTCGATCGTTCGCTGGTGCGCTCGGCGGGGCGGGCCGACGAGCCCGGTCGTCCACTGCTGTACCGCACCACCTCGGCCTTCCTGGAGCTCTTCTCGCTGCCCGACCTCCGAGCGCTTCCCACGATGGCCGAGCGGGCCTCGCTCGCGCGGGGGTGGAGGCTTCAGGAGGCAGAAGCCGAAGAGTGATGTTAACGGCCCCGATACCCAGAGCCGCTCGCCACGTCGGGAGACGCGCGAGTCGGGAGCAGACATGGACCGAAACGACGAGCGCCTCGCCAAGGTGCTGGCCCGCCACGGCGTGGCCTCCCGGCGCGAGGCGGAGCGCCTGATCTCGGAAGGCGAGGTCACCGTCAACGGGAGTGTCGCGGACGCGTCGTTGCCGGTCGACCCTGACGTGGACCACATTCGCGTGCGCGGGCGACCCTTGCCCGCGCCTCCGCCATTGGTCTACTACGTGCTGTACAAGGAGCGTGGCCGGATCACCTCGCGGGAAGACCCCGAGGGCCGGCCGAGCGTGCTCGACGGCCTGGATCTGCCGTTTCGCGTCGAGCCGGTCGGGCGGCTGGACCTCGACACGGAAGGGGCACTGTTGCTGACCAACGACGGCGACCTCGCCCACGCCCTGACGCACCCCTCGCGCGGCATCCCCAAGCGCTACATCGCCAAGTGCTACCGAACTCCGGACGAGCGCGACCTACGGGCGATCGAGCAGGGCGTGAAGCTCGAGGATGGGCGCACGGCGCCAGCACGGGTGCGCGTCCTCGAGGCGACCGACCGCGGCAACGCCTGGCTCGAGATCACGGTCACGGAGGGCCGGAACCGGCTCATCCGCCGCATGCTGGCGGCGCTCGGTCACCCGGTGTCCAAGCTGCGTCGCGAGAGCTTCGGGACCATCAGCATCCGTGGGATGGCCCGAGGGTCTCTGCGCCCGCTGACCGGCGAGGAGCTCCGGCGCCTCCGGGACCTTGCCCAAGGCGTGCGGCCTGCCCGCGCCGGCCGGAAGTCGAGGAAGGGCTTTGCCAAGGCCAAGCCGAAGCCGGTCAAGCCGAACCACCGCAAGCGGGCCCGCGAGGCGCGCAGCCAGCGCAGGCGGAGCGCGCGCCGCGCTGATCCCCACACTGATCCCGGTGCGAACCGGCGTTGACGAAACCGGGAGCGGTGTTACTCCACATGAACTTGGCGCGGGGTGGAGCAGCCAGGTAGCTCGTCGGGCTCATAACCCGAAGGTCGCAGGTTCAAATCCTGTCCCCGCAATCCGCCCTTCCTGGCATCGAGGCCGGCCCCTGCATCGCACGGGCCGGCCGATTGCTTCCTTGGCCATCCCGAGTAGGATGCGCGGGCGTAGCCGGAGGTCGGATGACGTGGCTCAGCGCGGTGGCGGCGTTCGGGGGAGGGCTCGGAGGGTGGGGCAGCGCCTCGGTTGCGGCCGCCGAGCCCCCGAACGAGATCGGCGTCTGCGCGTACCGCGCGGTGCTGTTCGGAGCCGCCGACTACGCCGACGACCGCGTCGGCGATCTGGACACGCCGAACCAGGACATCGCCTCGATCGGCGCGGTGCTCGAGGAGCGGTACGGCTTCCTCGTCGAGGTCGTCCCCGACGCCACGCGGGCCCAGATCATCGACCACCTCGACCGGCTGCAGACCGAGGTGGCCGAGTGCGACGCAGTCGTGGTCTACTACGCCGGCCACGGCCAGCTCGACGAAGGCATGGGCGTCGGCTTCTGGCTTCCTACCGATGCGCGACTCGACAGCCGGGCGAACTGGATCAGCAACGACGACATCCGCACGCGGCTGAAGGGCCTTCCGGCGCGCCACGCGCTGCTCGTGGCCGAC
>CAYMSU010000714.1:0-2516 GCA_964393165.1 uncultured Enterobacteriaceae bacterium | reverse complement strand
GACAGGAGGGGCGCTGCTCCTGGCGCTCGGCCCGCGCTGCGCGACGGACCGAGGGGGGGCGGGCGGCGAGCTTCCGTGCGGGGCAGTCCCTCTGCCGGACCGCCCCCGGCCGGGACCTGCGGAGGGGTGTCGCGGCTGCCAGGAGGCCGGACGCTCCGCGCTCGGGGTCTGTCGCCATCCCGTCAGGACGCGCCGCTGGCGGGCCCGAGCCCGATCGGAGGGTGCTCGCGCTCGCATGCGCAGGCCCCGCGCCAGGCGCAGGGCTCCCCCTCCTCTGTGTCTCTGGGGGGGCTCGATCAGAAGTCGGCCAGGACCTCTTCCTTCTTGCGGGAGAACTCCGCCTCGTCGATCAGGCCCGCCTGGTAGGCCTCCTCGAGCTGGGCCAGCCGCTCCTTGAGCGTGCCGTCGCCGCGGTGCGCGGCTTCCTTCTCGGCCTTCTTCGCGCGGTAGACCTCCTGGAACCGGCTACGCAGCTCTTCGGGCTCGAGCCCTCGGCCCGAGCGGAAGTACAGATCGGAGACCTCGCCGATGGCCCAGGTGAGCGCGTAGGCCATGGAGGGGGCGACGACCCAGCCGAACAGCGGGATCAGCTTGGCGGCGGCCATGGCCGCGTTCTGCGCGACGATCGAGGCGCCGAGCGTGGAGAGGATCTCGAGGACGGACTTGCGGTCGAGGCGATGTCCGTGGACGCGGCCGATGGCCTGGACCATGGCGATCTGCACGGGTGCGATGAGCGCGCTGTCGAGCAGCGGAACGGGCTGCACGGTGAGCGCCGCGGCGGCGACGGCGCACGCCTGGATGGCCTTCGCCACGGCCTCGGTGCGCTCGGCTACCGGCGCATCGTCGTAGTCTCCGCGGACGATCCGCTCGAGCACTTCGGAGTAGGTGGCCATGGGTCCCCCGGCGGGGACTCTACCACCCCGGCATGGTCGACCGTCGGGGGGCTGCAGCCGGCTGCGGCCGAAGACCGCGTTCGGGAGCGTCGGTCTGTGGGGCTGCAGACGGCTGCGGCCGAAGACCGCGTTCGGGAGAGCGTGCCTGTGGACCTGCAGACGGCTGCGGCCGAACGCCACGTTCGGGAGCGGGTGCCTGTGGACCTGCAGACGGCTGCGGCCGAAGGCCACGTTCGGGAGCGGCCACCTGTGGACCTGCAGACGCCCCGGGCCGAAGGCCACGTTCGGGAGCGGCGGCCTGTGGGGCTGCAGACGGCTGCGGCCGAAGGCCGCGTTCGGGAACGCGTGCCTGTGGGGCTGCAGACGCGCGAGGCTCACGCCCGACCGCTTCACGTGGAGGCGCGCTCGCCTCCCGGACAGATCTTGGCTACCTTGCCGCTTAGGTCCATGGGACGGGAGGGGATCCGATGGATCTGTCGCAAGTTGCGTTTGCCGTGCTCGACGTCGAGACCACGGGATTTGCCCCCGCGTCGCATCGCGTGCTCGAGATCGCCGTCGTGCTGTGGGACCCTGGCGCGGCCCCGTGCGTGGGGCTCGACACCGTGGTGCGGGCCTCGGGGGCGCACCACACCGCGCGCATCCACCAGATCCCCGAGGCCGTGGTCGCGCGGGCCCCGGCCTTCGCCGAGGTTGTGCCCACGTTGCTGCGCTGTCTCGCCGGGCGGGTGGTGGTGGGCCACAACCTCGGGTTCGACCTGCGGCACCTCCGAGCGGAGCTCGAGCGCGTGGGCGTGGAGCTGCCCGAGCACGCCGCGATCGACACGATGGCGCTGGATCAGCGGCTGATGGGCGAGGGGCGGCGCACGCTCGACGCGGCGTGTGCCGCGCACCACGTGCGGCGGCGGCAGTCCCACGCGGCGAGTGCCGATGCGATCGACACCTGCCGGCTGCTCCAGCAGCTCCTCGCGATCGCCCGGCAGCGCGGGTGCGCCACCCTCGAGGGGCTCCTGGCGCTGGCCCACGGCTCGCCGGTCGCCCGGTCGCCCACGCCTCCGGTGCTGCCGCCGGAGGTCGCCGGCCTGGCCGGCTCCGGTGGCTTCGAGCCGGTGTCTCGCTACCTCGAGCACGCGGCCAAGCGGATCGCACTGCAGGAGTACGCGCAGCTGCTCGCCATGGCGCTGGCCGACACGTCGCTCACCCACGAGGAGGCCCAGGCGCTGGTGGCCTACCGCACCACCCGCCACCTCGGCGCGGGCGAGGTGCGCGCGCTCCATGCCCAGGCGTTCGCGGCGGCGATCCTCATGTTCTGCCAAGACGCGCGGATCGACGAGGGCGAGGTGAGCTACCTCCGGCGGCTGCGCGAGGCGCTGAGCGAAGCGGGCTGGGCGCCGGGCGACACGGACTCCCCGGGGCTCGCGGCGCTCTCGCCCTGAGTCGAGCAGGGCTCGCTGGAGGGATCTCGGTCCCCCTGCGGCGCCGTCGCCGCCCACCCGGCAGCCTGGCCTCTACCGGCCGCCGCCGACCGTGCCCGCCGGCGCCCCCGCGGGGGCCTTCGCCTGGCGGGCGCGCACCCGGCAGCCTGGCCTCTACCGGCCGCCGCCGACCGTGCCCGCCGGCGCCCCC
>CAYMSU010000713.1:0-2520 GCA_964393165.1 uncultured Enterobacteriaceae bacterium | reverse complement strand
CACGACGGCGTCCGCGGTCGTCACCGCGATGGGCGTGCCCCCCGAAGAAGCGGTCGGCTCGGTGCGGCTGACCCTCGGCCGATATACGTCGGTGGGAGACGTCGAGCGCGCGGGTGCTGCGTTGATTCGTTCGTGGCGGAGCGCATTCGAGCGGCGGTGACGATCATGACCGGCGCGCGGTCATGCCCGCTCGCACGATGAAGCCGACCCCCAGCAGAGCGCTCCCCGCGAGCCAGACCTGCCACTCGACGAAGAACGCGAGGCCGAAGCAGCTGACGAGCCCAGCCCACGCCACCCAGCGCGGGAAGCGGCGTGCCTCCGGGGGAAGGCGGAGCGCCGAGAGGTTCGTGAGCCCGTAGTAGACGAGCACGGTGAACGCGCTGAACGACCACGTGGTCTTGATGTCGCCGAGCATCACCAGGGCTGCGATGAACGCCCCGATTGCCCACACGGCTCGCGTGGGGCTGCTCGTCACCTCGCTGACGTAATCGAGCCCGGCCGGCATCTCTCGACGCCGCGCCATCGCCAGGAGCACGCGGCTCAAGCCGAGCAACAGGTTGAGCAGCACCCCGGCCATCGCCGTGACCGCGCCGACGGCGACGAGCCAGGCCACCTGGGGGTGGCGGAACGCCCGCGCCACCACCTCGAGCGGCGCTGCGACCGCGCGCGTCGAGGCGGCGAACGTGTCGGCGCCGACGACAGCCACGGCGGTCGCCGAAACCGAGAGGTAGAGGAGCATCGTGAGGACGAGTGTCGTGATGATGGCCCGTGGGATGGTCTTCGCGGGCTCGCTGACCTCTTCGCCGAGAGTCGCGATGCGCCCGTAGCCCGTGTACGCCACGAACATCAGCGCCGTCGCGTGCAGCAGCGCCCCGGGTGAGTCGAGGGCGTCGATCCATGTCGCTGGACCGATGCGCTCTACGAGCAAACTCGAGTCGACGCTCAGCCAGCCGAACGCCACGAACGCGACGAGCACCGTCAGGGTGAGGGTCACGATGGCGATGTTCACGTGGTTCGACCGCCGCACGCCGCCAGCGACCAGAGCGGTCAGCACAGCGACGATCGCGAGCGCAACGCCGACGCGGACCATGACGTCATCGGTGAACCCGAGCGCGTGGAGCAGATAGCCGGCACATCCGAGCGCGGCGGTCGCCGCCGAGGCGCTCTTCGCGGCCAGGAACATCCAGCCAGCGGTGAATCCCGCGACGGGATGCACGAACTTGTGCCCGTACTCGTAGGTGCCACCGCTGACCGGGTGCGCGGCGGCGAGCTGAGCGCTCGACAGTCCGTTGGCTGTGGCGACGACGGCCGCGAGCGCAACCGCGAACACGATCCCCGAGCCGACCACGCCGGCGGCGATGCCGAGGCTGACGAAGACGCCGGTGCCGAGGATCGAGCCGAGGCCCATCCACACCGCTCCCCACAGCCCGACGACGCGCGCCAGCGATGGTGGGCTGCCCGACGCTTGAGCGTCCGGACCCGGGGCGCTCATGGCCTCCTCCGACGCTGGATCGCGGCATCGAGGGCGAGCGGACCCGCGCCGACGAGGAGCAGGAAGATGGAACCGAGGAGCATCGCGAAGTCGGTCCGCGCCTCGTGCGCCATGCTCCAGAAGCCGTAGGACGAGAGCTCGCGCAGTTGCAGGCCCCAGAATCCAGAGCCCAGGAGGATCGGCAGCTTGGTGGTGACGATGGCGACCAGCATCGTGACGATGAGCGGGATCGAGGCGAGGCGCGTGAGCAGTCCGAGGAGCACGAGTGCGCCGCAGAGGATCTCCGTGGCCCCGACGAAGGGGCCCAGGAACTCGGCGGCGGGCAGCCCGATCCGCTCGAACCGACCTGCGCCTCGGGATGCAGGCTCGAGGAACTTCTGGATCCCCTCGGAGAGAAACACGCCGCCGACCATCAGTCGGATCAGGAGGGTCGACGCGGGCGCATTCGAGCCGAGGAGTCGGTCGAGTGAAAACTTCATCGCGGCATCTCCGTCTCGTAGGGCTGTGGGGTGCAGGTCATCCTTCGTGCTCCTCCCGTGGGTGCGCGTCGACCTCACGCACCAGCTCGCGCAGGGCTGCGCGAACAGTGTCGAGCACTTGCTCCCCCTTCGGCGTCAGGGAGTACGCCCGCGGTGCCCGCGTACCCTCGCCCCGCTTCTCGGACGCAAGCCAGCCTCGTTCTTCCATCCGATGGAGTAGCGGGTAGAGGGTGCCAGGACTCACGTCGTAGCCATGCTCGCGGAGCTCCTGGAGCATCCAGTTCCCCACGACCGCGTGCTCGCCCGCGTGATGGAGGATGTGGATCTTCCACAAGCTGCTCAGGATTTCTCGCACGACGTCGGGGTCCATGTGCCCTCGCTCAGCATTGTTACGAATTTCGTAAACGAAAACCGTAACATTGTCAAGCGAGCGACCCATCTCTCCCATATCCTGACGTCTCTATCGTCAGATGCGCTCGGCCAGCCCCGCCTCGAGCATCGCCCGCACGAGCGACTTCGCCTTCTCGTCGTCGGTGTCGCCCTCGACCT
>CAYMSU010000712.1:0-2522 GCA_964393165.1 uncultured Enterobacteriaceae bacterium | reverse complement strand
CGCGGCGGGGGTGCTCGTGGTGGTCACGAGCATCTTCGCGGGCACCCTGCGCCAGTTCGCACAGAACATCTCGCAGTACGAGGATCAGTTCGATCAGCTGGTGGTCGACACGCAGGCCCTGGCCGACCGCTACGGGCTGCCCGACCTCGCCACGGGCCTGCGGGTCGACTCGGTCGAGCTCCCCGAGGTGGCGCCCGAGGAAGGAGCCACCGACGGCGCCGCCGAGCGCGTCGGCGTCACGGTCGGAGCCGAGGATCCGTCGGCCTCCCAGGTGCTCACCTCGTTCGCCAACCCCCAGGCGGTCATGCGCCTCGTGTCGACCACCCTCAACAGCGTGGTCGGGGTCTTCGGGCGCGTGGTGATCGTGCTCGTCACCCTCACGTTCATCCTGCTCGAGGCCTCCGATCTCGAGCAGAAGATCCAGCTCGCCTTCGGCACCAACGCGCAGCCCACGGGCCCGTTCGCCGACGCCGGCGACAAGGTCACGCGCTACCTGCTGATCAAGACCATCGTGAGCGCCATCACGGGCGTGCTCGCGGGCTTCCTGTGTCGCTTCGTGGGCGTCGACTTCTGGGTCATGTGGGGGGTGATCGCGTTCCTGCTCAACTACATCCCCACCATCGGCTCCATCGTGGCCGCGATCCCGCCCATGCTGCTGGCGCTCGTGCAGCTCGGGGTCGGGCCCACGCTCGCGCTCGGCATCGGCTACCTCGTGATCAACGTGTCGCTCGGCAACCTGATCGAGCCGCGGCTCATGGGGCAGTCGCTCGGGCTGTCGCCGCTGATCGTGTTCTTGTCCCTCGTCTTCTGGGGGTGGCTGTGGGGGCCGGTGGGCATGCTGCTGTGCGTGCCGCTCACCGTCATGGCCAAGCTCGTGCTGGAGAGCAACGAGGAGACCCGCTGGATCGCAGTGTTGCTCGGCTCGCCGCGCGACGTGAGGAGGGCGGCGGAGGTGCCCGGCTCGGAGCCCGAGGCGGAGGCCGCCAAGTAGCCAGCAGAGCGGAGGTGGCGTGGTGTGGCTCCTGATGTGTGCCGTGGTCGCAGGGGCGGCCGCGCCCGCCGAGCCCGAGGTCGCGCACGGGTGGTACCTGTGGGCCACCGGCCGGGGTGCTGAGGCGCTTGCCGTCGCCGAGGCGCAGATGCCGCCGGAGCGGTTCGCCGCCCACGAGCTCGCGATCGCGGTCGGGATCGACGAGGGGCGCGGGGCCCGGGTGGAGGCACTGCGGCGGGAGGCGTGGAGCGTGCACCGCGACGACCCCCTCGCCAGGATCGCGCTCGCCGCCGCCCTCGCGTACCGTGCAGACGAGGCGGGCCCGTGGTGCGACGAGGTGACCGCGATGCTCGCCCCGATCACGGAGGGAGCGGCCCGCTACTGGGCCGCGCGGATCGAGCGGCTCCGGGAGCGGCGCTGCGACGGCACGACCGACCACGTCGACGCCGAGCTCCGCAGGCTCGTCAGCGAGGTGCCGCGGGGGCTCCCCGACGCGGTGCGGGCCAAGGTCGAGGCCCTCTACCTCAAGCGACCTCTGATCGAGCAGGCCGGGGAGGCCTGGGCTCGCTACCCGGAGAGCCTCCAGTCGGCGGCTCGGGCCCTGGGCCCCAAGATCGCGGGTCCTGCCCGCCCCAAGGTGCGCGCCCTCGCGAAGAAGGCGCTCCGGCGCGCCGCGAAGGCCGAGGAGCCGGCCTGGATCTATGCCGCCTACCGGGCCTATGAGGCGATGGGGGCAAAGGGGTCCGCGGAGCGCGCGTGGGCGCGCCTGCGCAGCGTCGATCCGGAGGCGCCCGCCGAGCCCCCTCCTCCCCGCGACCGGGCGTCCATCGCGGATCCGCCGATCTACCAAGAGATCGCGCGGTGCAGCACCCAGTCGGCCGACCTCCCCGGCGTGATCACGTGCCTCGATGCGCTCGAGGTCGACGGCGCGGCCGCCACCGCCCGGGCCGTCGCCCAGCGGCGGGCCTTCGTGGCGCTCGACGACCCCGCCTCCGCTCTCGCCGCGGCGATGCGGGCATGGCAGAGCGATCCCGGGGTGCCCCACGTCGCGCGCGTGCTCGCGGGCGACGTCCTCGACGCGGCGGACCCTCCCGAGGGCGCGGCGGCGCTCGCGATCGAGGCGATGCGCGCGATCCTGCCGGCGGAGCGGCCCGCGCTCGGGGCCGGCGAGCGGACCGAGGCCGGCCGCGTGCGGTGGGCGGAAGACGCGGTGCGGCTCGGTCGGCTGCTGCTCCGCGAGGGCGACGCCGCCGAGGCCGTGAGCTGGCTCGCCTGGGCCGTCGACCTCGACCCGCGGGCAGCGCCCCGGCTGTGGCTCGGCGAGGCCCTCGTGGCCGCCGAGCGCCCCCAGCAAGCAGTCCTCCAGCTCGTGTCGGGGCTCGCCGCAGAGCCCTCCGACACCGCGCACATCGCGCGAGCTCGGGCCACGCTGCGGGCGGTCGGGGAGGGCTGGCATCCGGGCGGGCTTCCCGGGATGCTTCGCGAGGCGGGGCGGAACGGAGCCGAGCCGCCCCTCGAGCACCCGCTTGTC
>CAYMSU010000711.1:0-2541 GCA_964393165.1 uncultured Enterobacteriaceae bacterium | reverse complement strand
GTAGCGGCTCGACACCACCATGGACGCTGTGCGGAGCAGGCGCACCATCGCGTACATGTCGTGCTCGTCGCTCACGACGACCGGCGCGCCCCCGAGCCGATCGGCGAGCATCTCGCAGGCCCGACGGTCGAGGGCCTCCATCCCGATTACGACGATGAAGCAGTCCCGCTGACGCTGGAACGCGCGAACTCCCGCCGCCCAGTCGTCGAGGTAGCGGGCGAGCTTCGACTCGACCTCGGGCCCCGAATGGTGGAAGTACACGCTCTTGTAGTGCGCCTCGCGATGCGCCCCGGTCAGGGCGTGCAGAAGCCCACGACCCACATCCGGCTTCACCGGCCACCAGAACGGGTTGATGGGCCCCACGCAGGCCACGGGCTGCCTCCCGTCCCAGCCGAGGTCGCGGAGCAGCTGCCGGGCCGGCGCCCGCGAGCCCGGCCCGAACGTCCACGCCGTGTCGGTGCCCGGCTCGGCCGGCACGCCGAGCGAGCGCAGCAGCTGCTGGGACTCCCGATTGCGGCACATGATCAGCGCGTCGGCGCAGTAGCGGCGCACGAGCGTCTGGAGCCCCGGGTCCATGCGGCCCGCCTCCCCGCCCCACCCCACGGCGAGCTTGTTCTCCGCGGCGGCGCAGCCGAGCGCGCCGACCATGTAGGTCGACAGCGCGTTGGCGAACTTCGACTTGAACATCGATCCCTCGCAGGCCACCACGCCGTGGACCTCGTGGACCGTGTCAAAGACGAACTTCGGGTAGATCTGGGGCAGCTTCAGCTGCGTGACTCCGCGGAAGTACCCCCGCGAGCGCTCAGGATCGATGGTGGTGACGTACAGCTCGGAGCCCCGGTCGCCGAGCACGTGCCGGACCTGCCGGAGCATCTCCTCCACGCGCACGTCGGCCCCGGTGTTGCGCGTGCCCGAGTACCCCGCGAACAGCAGCTTGAGAGGCTCACCGGGGTGCCACCGGGCGCCGGCATCTACGGCGTAGCGGGTGGCGGCGAGCTCGATCAGCCCAGCCATCGACAGCTGAAGGGCTCCATCCGCGTCGACCCCCGTGCCCAGCGACTGCACCGCCCCCCAGGCGCGGTCGAGCCAGCCTCCCCGGGCCGACTCCGCCTTCTCGACCTCGACCTGGTCGCGATTCGTGACCATCTCCGCACCACCCCAAGCCAAGTGGACTGACATGTCAGTCTATTCGACGGGCTCGCGCATGGCGAGCCGCACTCGCCTTCGCAACCCGGGCGCGGCGTGGTCGAGGCGGAGCTTCCTCGTGTGTGCCGGAGCCGCCGCGTGTCGCAGCTTCTGGCCTGCAGACGCGCGGACCACGGCGCGAAGGGAGGCTATCGGCGCGCTGCTCGACATGCAGCATCCAGACGGCGCGTGGCGCGGCACCCGGGGCCCTCACCGGCGCGGGCACCGGCTCACCGGGCTCGCGCTGCTCGCGCTGGCGGGCCTGCCGGAGGTCCCCGCGGCGGCCCTTCAGCGAGGGCTCTCCTTCCTCACGAAGGCGGGGACCGCCGGGGCGCTGGGGCTCGGCGAGCCAGCCGATCACCCCACGGTGGCCACCGCCCTGGCGGTGCGCGCCCACGCCGCCCACGCCCCCGCGGGATGGGCCGACACCGTGGCGCCGTGGGTGGCGTGGCTGCGCGCCCAGCAGCTCGTCGGCGCCGCCTGGAACACCCACCGAGACCTCGGGGGGTTCAGCACTGGCCACGCAGGGCCGCCTACCCCCGACGGCGCTGCACCTCGTGTCGACCTCTCCGCGACTCGGCAGGCGCTGACCGCGCTACGCGCCGCCGGCGCGCTCGACGGCACGTCCGCCACCGCCGCCGCGGCCAAGAGGTACGTCCTGCGGTGCCACACCGAGGACGGCAGCTTCCGGCACAGCCTGGGGCCCCCGAGCGTCAACCTCGGTCCACGCCCCGACGCGGGCTACGGAACGGCGACGTGTGACGCGGTCCTCGCCTTGCACGCCTGCGGGGCGAGCGCCGAGGCGGCGTCAGGGCTCGAGTGGCTGTCCACGCGCTTCCGTGTCGACGAGAACCCCGGTGTGGGCGTCACGGCGTGGCCCGGGTGGGGCGCCGCCATGCGCTTCGCCTGGCGGGCGGCAGCCAGCGAGGCCTTCGCCGCCTTCGACGCGGGGCCGTGGCGCTGGGGAGATCGGATGGCCAAGGCGCTGCTGGAGGAGCAGCTCCCCGGAGGCGGCTGGGTGAACGCAGGGGCCCTCGCGGCCGAGGACCAGCCCCCGTACTGCACCGCGCTCGGGCTGCGCGCCCTCCGGCTCGCGCCAGAGCACAAGTAGCCCCGACGACCTCACGCAGTCGGCGCGCAGACTTCCCCTCGCTGTCGCGAGACAGGGTTAGGTCCCAGCCCCACAGGAGGTCGATCTTCATGAGCTCTGCGCGCTTCTCCCCGCTCGCGACCCAGGCGCTGCTGCTGCTCGCCGTCGGCGTGACCGCGCCGGCCCTCGCCAGCGCGGCGTGCTCCCGCCAGGTCCGCGCCTTCGACCGGGCCATGCGCCGAGACGGTATCTACGCGACCTTCGGC
>CAYMSU010000710.1:0-2555 GCA_964393165.1 uncultured Enterobacteriaceae bacterium | reverse complement strand
CTCGCGGCTGGCCGCCCTACGGGAGTCGCCCGACCTCGCCAAGGAGCTCGACGTCGACATCGCTGTGGGGCGCGCGGCGCTCGATCGCCTCGTGGCCAGCGCCGACGGGCAGCAGGCCACGGCCGAGCGCGTCACCGCGGTGCACCACTACGCCAACGTCGTGTTCAACAACCTGCGTGGCGGCGTCTTCGCCGACGATCACCGCATCCCCGTGGGGGACCTCGCAGCGTTCGTGCGCGAGCGCAATCGCAAGGTCCACGAGCGGCACGCGCCCTGGCTGCGGGAGCTGCCCGCGGGCATCGACCATCGCGCGCTCCTCGACCGTGCGCGGGCCGCGGGCGACCCCCAGCTCGAGCGGCTGTGCATGGAGTACCTGCCGCTCGTGACCTCCCGGCGCCACGGCGATCCGAGTCGCCCGTGGAACCAGTTCACGATCCAGATCACCGACGAGCAGAGCGCGCCGGTGTACGGCTACGAAGGAAACTGGCGCGACATCTTCCAGAACTGGGAGGCGCTCGGTAGGAGCTTCCCCGGCTTTCTCGAGGCGATGGTCGCGAAGTTCGTGAACGCGAGCACGGTCGACGGATTCAATCCCTACCGCCTGACCCGAGAGGGAATCGACTGGGAAGTCCCCGATCCCGAGGATCCCTGGAGCAACATCGGGTACTGGGGTGATCACCAGGTCGTGTACCTGTTCCGCTTGCTCGTCGCGGCCGAGCACCATCGTCCGGGGTGCCTCCGTGAGCTGCTCGCCCGCGACCTGTTCAGCTACGCCGACGTGCCCTACCGGATCAGGCCCTACTCGGCGCTCCTGCGCGACGCGAAGGAAACCATCGAGTTCGACGAGGCAGCCGACCGGGCGTCCACGGGGCGCGTCCGCGCAGTGGGGGGAGATGGCCGGCTGGTCGCCGACCAGCAGGGGGAGGTTCGGCTCGTTAACCTCCTCGAGAAGCTCGTCGTCAGCCTGCTCGCGAAGCTGTCGAGCTTCGTCCCCGACGGTGGGATCTGGCTGAACACCCAGCGCCCGGAGTGGAACGACGCCAACAACGCGCTGGTGGGGCAGGGGCTGTCGGTCGTCACGCTGGCGCACCTGCGACATGCCCTGGACGTCCTGCCGCCGATGCTCGACGGGCTCGGCGACGTGCCGGTGTCCAGGCCCGTGGCGAGGTGGCTCGGGGAGGTCCACGGCGCGCTGGCCGAGGCGGCGGCCGAGCGGTCGGGAGATCCGCTCTCCCCGCCCGCCCGCGCGGCGCTCGTCGATCGGCTCGGTGAGGCCTTCTCAGCCTACCGTGGCGAGGTCTACGCGCACGGACTCGGCGACCGCGTGCCCGTCGCCGCGGCCACGCTGCGCTCCTTGTGCGAAGCGGGGCGGGGATGGGCCGACCACGCGCTGGACCAGAACCGCAGGGAAGACGGCCTGTACCAAAGCTACAACCTCCTGGTCCGGCGAGCGGACGGCCTGCACGTGGGACGGCTCGACGAGATGCTGGAGGGGCAGGTGGCCGTGCTCGCCAGCGGAAGGCTGTCGGCGCGAGAGGCCGGTGACCTGATCGATGCGCTCTTCGCCAGCCGCCTGTACCGGCCCGACCAGCACAGCTTCGTGCTCTACCCCATCCGGCAGCTCCCCGCGTTCCTCGATCGCAATCGACTCCCGGCGGAGGTGGTCGACCGGATCGGCTTGTTGGCCGCGCTGCGCGAGGCGGGGGATCGGCGGGTGATCGCGCCCGACGCGAGCGGGAGCTTCAGGTTCCAGGCCGACCTCATCAATGCAGACGCGCTGCACGAGGTGCTCGACGGCCTGGCGCAGGAGCCTGGCTGGCAGGAGGCCGTGGCCGCCGACCGCGAGGCCGTCGCGGCCGCCTATGAAGAGGTCTTCCAGCACCACGCGTTCACCGGTCGCTCGGGCAGCATGTACAAGTACGAGGGGCTCGGCAGCGTCTACTGGCACATGGTCAGCAAGCTGCTGCTCGCGGTGCAGGAGGCCTGGTGGGCCGGCTTGGCCGCTGGCGACGATCGCGATGCGCTCGAGCGCCTCGCCCGCCGGTACTACGACATCCGCCGGGGGCTGTCCTTCAACAAGACGGTGGAGGAGTACGGCGCAGTGCCCTCCGATCCCTACTCGCACACGCCACTGCACCTGGGCGCACAGCAGCCGGGGATGACGGGCCAGGTCAAGGAGGAGGTGCTCACCAGGCTCGGCGAGGTGGGCGTGCGCGTACAGGGCGGCGAGGTCTCGTTCCTGCCGCATCTGCTCCGGCGCCGGGAGCTGTCGCGGGAAGCGGGCACCTGGTCGTGCCTGGGCCCCGGGGGCGCCCCGGTCGAGGTGGCGCTCCCCGAGGCATCGATCGCCTTCACCCTGGCCCAGGTCCCGGTGGTCCTGACGGTGGGGGGAGGCCCGGACATCGAGGCACGGACGCCCGCGGGGGTCGAGCGACGACCTGGTCGCAGCCTCGGCCCGGCGCTTTCCGCGGCCTTGCTGGCGAGGGCAGGAGGCGTGCGGGAGGTGCGCGTCCGGGTCCCCGAGGAGGATGTATGGCTCGACTGATGCTCGGTTC
>CAYMSU010000709.1:0-2561 GCA_964393165.1 uncultured Enterobacteriaceae bacterium | reverse complement strand
GGCGTGAGCGCCTCGCGGATGAACCACAGCCGCTCCCGCCGGGTGAGGCTGTCGAACTGGCGCGCGAGCCAGCGATCCTTCTCGGCGGACCCCGGCTCCCAGCTCTCGACCTCTGCCGGCGCCTCCGGGTCGAACGTGGTCGAGAACGTGAGCGCGGTCTTCACAGGCTCGCCGTGGACGAGCGGCGGGGAGAACCGCCAGCGACGCACCGCCTCCCGCGTGGCCTCCACGAACGGCTCTGCGCACCCCTGCGGATCGACCTGGGTGGCCACGCCACGCTCGTCGGCCTGAACGTCGACCGTGCAGGTGGCTGCGGCGGGCGCCTCCACCAGGTCGGTCGGGTACCGGAGGAACGACCAGGCGAGGATGGCGAACGGGGCCGCGTGCACGCCCTCGGGGAGCGTGAGCTCCCGCTCGGTCGACTGGCCTACGAGAATGGAGACGGAGCCGCCGGCCTCGTGCGGATAGACGAACCAGACATCGGCGAGCTCGGTGTCCCCCTGCGAGGCTGGGGGCGGCGTGATCTGCCACTGACGCAGCGCCGCCTCGGACTCCGCCGCGACCGCGGGCAGGCAGTCGCGCGGCTCGACCGCCAGCGCATCGTCGCGCCAGCGCAGCGCGACCCGACAGACGCGCTCGTGGAGCGGGCGGACGGTCGCAGGCGGCCGAACCCAGCGAGACACCCAGAACACCCCGGCGTCGGTGCCAATCCGGAAGGGCAGGTCGGTGGCGTGGGCGATGCCAGCGCTGCCCAGGCCGTACAACAAGAGGATGCTCATGGTCACGCCGGGGAGGTATCGCCGGCCCGCGCAGGTGTCCTCCGAAGCTCGAGCGCGCGACCCGGAAGTCCAGATGTTAGGCTGCGGGGCGATGCTGACGCACTTCCTGGCGTGGTTGGCGGCCTGCGGGCAGCTCTCGGACCGACCCGACGGCCTCGTGCTTCTGGAGCCCACGGACCACCTGGTCCGTGCGTCGATGGCCGTGCGAGGGCAGCGCCCCTCGGTGGAGGAGCTGGAGCGGGTCCACGACGACCCCGACGCGCTTCCCGAGCTGGTCGACGCGTGGCTCGAGTCGCCCGCGTTCGGACAGACGGTCCGCGACATGTGGGCCGAGATCCTGCTGCTTCGAAACGACACGTTCAATCAGCTCCCCGCTCTGGGTGCGCTAGAGGGCTATCAGCTCGACGACATGTACCAGGGGACCGTCGAGGAGCCCCTTCGCTACATCGAGCACGTGGTCCTCACCGACCGTCCGTTCACCGACATCGTGACCGGCCAGGACATGATGACGGGCGAGATCACGGCAAAAATCTATGGCGTACCTTACGATCCGCAAATCGGTGGGTGGCAGCTCAGCGAGTGGCCCGATGCCCGACCGCGTGCCGGGATCCTCTCGAGCGCCCAGGTGTGGCGCCGGTGGGAGTCCGATGGCAGCAACTTCAACCGCGGTCGGGCGAACATGGTCGCGAGCAAGCTCCTGTGCGAGGACTTCGAGTCGCGTGACGTGATCGTGGCCGACGGGGTCGACATCGCCAACGAGTTCGCGGTGGCCGACGCGGTGCGCGAGCGCAAGGGGTGCGTGAGCTGTCATCAGTCGCTGGACCCGCTGGCGGGCTACTTCTGGGGCTACAAGAAGCTCATCCACCGCAACTACGTGGCCGACAGCATCACGGGCGGCTGCGAGTTCAACTGGGCCCGCGGCAACCAGCCGGAGTTCGGCCCGAGCTACCTGCCCGAGGACTACTGCTACCCGCTCAAGCAGTACAACCCGGCCGATGAAGACGACTGGCTGGACTGGGATCTGCGTGCGCCGAGCTACTACGGGCACCCCGCGCGCGACCTGGCAGAGGTCGGGCAGCACATCGCCGGCGACCCCCGGTTCTCCCAGTGCATGGCCCGCCGCTTCTTCGGCTACCTCACGCAGACCGACCAGGAGCGCATACCGTTCGACCTCGCCGTCGAGCTGCAGACCTCGTTCGAGCGCTCGGGGTTCGACGCGAAGCAGCTCGTCAGGGAGATCGTGCTGCATCCCCAGTTCGCGTCCGCCATGGCGAACGACCCCGAGCATCCGATCGCGGGCCTGAAGACGGTCCGGCCCGAGCAGTATGCGCGCGCCGTCGAAGACCTCACGGGCCACCGGTGGTGGTCGCTCGCCGACTCGCCCACGTGCAACGCCCGCACCCGGTCCGACGTTCAGCGGTTCGGCACCCAGTGCTGGGGCCCCGTGGACCTGTCCACGAGCGACGTCTTCGGGTTCCGGGCGATGTCTGGCGGGGTCGACGGCAAGGTGATACTGCGGCCTACCCACACCCCCACGCCTACGAAGACGCTCGCCATGGCCACCATCACAGCCGACGCGGCCGGGCGGGTGGTCGACGAGGACTTCGCGAAGCCCGCAGGGCGTCGCCGGCTGCTGCACATGGTCGAGGCCGACACGACGGCTCGGGGCCCCGTGCGCGACCAGATCGCCTGGCTGCACGCGCGCATCCTCGGTGAGCGGGTGCGGGCCGGCAGCAAGGAGGTCGACGAGACCTACGCGCTCTTCGAGCTCGGGCTGCAGAC
>CAYMSU010000708.1:0-2589 GCA_964393165.1 uncultured Enterobacteriaceae bacterium | reverse complement strand
GCTTCAATGCGCTCGATGATCTTGACCGTGGTATCCAGGCCAACATCGGAAGAGACTGTTCCTGGTGATGGAGGGGACCCTCGAGGTGCGCGACGACGACGAGATCCTCGAGCGCTGTGGGGCGGGGGGGTGGCTCGGCGCAGTGGCGTTCCTCGATGGTGGGCCCCGCTCGGCCGACCTCGTGGCGGCGGTGCCCACGGTGGTGCTTCGCTGGGAGCAGGCGGCGCTGCAGCAGCTCCTCGAGCGGCGCCCGGCGCTGTCGGGATGGCTCTATGCGCAGATCGCCAGGGACCAGGCTCGTGCGATGCGCCGGCTGACTGGGGCGCCCGCCGAGCCGCCGCCCCGCGCGGAGGCCATCACGCTGGACCGGGGCACCTTCCTGCCGGATCGGCTGCTGATCCGAACTCCCGAGGGCGACGAGGTGCTGTCGCCGACCGAGACCCGCCTGCTCGCCTACCTGGCGGCGCGTCCGTCCCGGACCATCGGGCATCGCACGCTCCTCGAGGAGGTCTGGGGCTACTCGGCGAAGGTCCACAGCCGCACGGTCTACTCCACGATTCACCGCCTGCGGCAGAAGGTGGAGCGCGACCCCGCCCAGCCGCGCCACATCCTGAGCGTGGCGGGGGTGGGCTACCGGTTCGAGCACTGATCAGGCCGGCTTCGCGAGCTCGCTGCGGAACGCCTCGATGAGCTCCTTGCGCACGCCGGGGGCCCGGACGGCCTCCGCGAGCGCCTCGCTCATCTCCTCGGGCCACGCCGGCAGGGGCTGAGGCTCCTCGGGCGCCGGCTGCACGCTCCGCTCGTCCCGCATCTCGGCTCGCGTCTCCGCTCGGGTACGGCGCCAGACGGCGCGGAACAGGCGCCACAGGGTGGCCCGGGACTCCGAGAGCACCGCGAACACGGCCCGGTCTACCACCGTGGTGTCGACCTGCTCGAGCGCACGCTGCATCGCAGCGCGCACGGCCGCGGCGTCGCCAGGGACGGCCCCGGCCTCCAGGGCCTCGTGGACCAGCAGGGATCGGTGCACCACTTCGCTCACGGTGTTCACGATGCGGTTGATCATCAGCACGAACAGCACGGTCCGAAGCAGCCGCTGGAAGGGCCAGATCAGCACCGACCACACCAGGCCGAGGCAGCCACCCCCCGGAGGCTCGGCCAGCAGCCGCAGGTCCCGGCCCGAGACCTCTACCTCGCGCTCCCGCAGCTGGATGCGGACGAGGCGCCGGCGGAGCCGCGAGGCCACGAAGCCGTCCAGCAGGGGGACGGGGATGAGCTCGCACAGCCCGACGAGCAGCGCGTAGCGACTCAGCAGGAGCCAATCGACCGGCATCGACAGCGGTACGGTCTCTCCTCGCGGGGGATTGCGCGGCCCCGGCGGTTACTCTCTCCCGGTATATCGGGACAGGTCCGGTGCCCCCATCACAGCGCCCCCATCAGGTCCTGGGCCTCTCCCCCAGGGCCACGGCTGGCCAGGTCCGCAAGGCGTACAAGAAGCTCGCCCGGCGCCACCACCCCGACGTCGACCCGTCCCCCGGGGCGGCGGAGAGATTCAAGGCGATCAAAGCGGCCCACGACGAGATGCTCCGCCTGATCGAGGCGGGCGGCTATCCCGCCGACCCGGCTCCGCGGCCGCCTCCCCCTCGCCCTCCGCCCCCGAAGGGTGCAGCCTGGCGGCCCCCGCCCCGGCCTCGCGCGCCACCACCCCGGAGGGGACCAGCCGCGGGGGCGGGTCGGGCCCGCAAGCAGAAGGGCCACCCCTGGGTCGTCTTCGAGGACGGTCCGGTGACTCCGCCGGGCGCCCCGCCGCCGTCCCCGCGAGACGGCTCCGGGCCCAGCGCGACCTCCGCAGTCGGCCAGTTCGTGCGCCGTATGGCAGGGGTGAGCCTCGCCGATGTCTGGACCCCCACCCTGTGGTTGTTCGGCCTGCTCGCGTGGGGCCTCTTCTTCGGGCTCTTCGTGGAGACGATGAACCAGTTCGACCAGCTGATGAACCCGCCCCCCGACGAGGCCACCGGAGCGGTGGACACGGACGCGCCGTGACGTGCGATAGTGCGGCATGCGGCTCGCGTACCCCTCCGTCGCGGTGGACCTGCAGCTCGGTCGTGTAGAACGCCAGGGCACGAGTGAGCCGCTGACGGCGGCCGAGGCCCGGCTGCTCGGGTGGCTGCATCGCTGCGCGGAGCGGTGGGTGCCTCCCTCGGAGCTCCTGTCTCACCTCTGGGGCTACGTCGACCGCCCCGCGCCGGCGTCACTGCTGGCGACCGTGGCCGCGCTGCAGCGCAAGCTCGGCGAAGACCCGCAGCGGCCCCGGATCCTGCGGGCCCGGTCGGGGGTCGGGGTCCGGCTCCAGCCTCCGCTCCACGCCCGCGGTGCCCTCGACCCGCCCACCTTCGAGGATGCCTTCGTCGGCCGAGCCCACGAGCTCGAGCGGCTGGACCACGCGGTAGGCGCCCACGGGCGGGTGGTCGTCGTCGGGCCCACGGGGGCGGGCAAGACGCGCCTGCTCGCCGACTGGGCCACCTCGCGGCAGGCGGCCTGGCTCGACGGCGTGCCCGACGACGGGGGCCTGCGGGCGTTGGGCGGGCGGGG
>CAYMSU010000707.1:0-2595 GCA_964393165.1 uncultured Enterobacteriaceae bacterium | reverse complement strand
GACGTGCACGTTGGATCCTTCGCGACTTCCGGGCCCCCATCGGACCCCGTCGACCCGCCGCGGGCCTACCACCCGACGCCGCCAGTGCCGGGCCCGCTGGGGCGGCGGCTGGAGCGCGCTGCACGTAGGCGGCCAAGCTCCGCAGGCTCGCCCCCTCGTCGCCATCGGCGGCGATCACGGTGGTGCGCAGGGCGCCGTTGCCCTGCCTGTGCACGAGACGCAGCTCCGCACGGTGCAGCGGACCCCACCCGCTGCAGTGGACCTCTGCGGACACCACCGAGCTCGCCCGGATCGGCGCGCGAGACCCGAGCCGCACCAGGCTCGGCGTGATCCGCACGCGGGCGGGCTTGCACCGCCCGCCGACCTCGGCGCTCGCCGCCACCGCCATCACGGCAAGCTGCACCCCCGCCCAGATCGGCAAGGCCAGCCGCGCGAGCGGCTCCGGGGCGCCGCCCACGCCCAGCGCAACGAGGACAAGTAGCTCAGTCGACAACTCCACAGTGCCGATGAGCAGGTAGTGCAGCGCGGGCGTGCGGGATCTCACGTGCCAGGTGAGCCCCGCGAAGTCCTCCACCACGCGCGCGGGCCGCGGCCCCAGGGAGCGGGGGGCGGTGGCGGCCAGCCACAGTGCGTGAAGGGCGACGAACACGGCGCCTCGTCGATCCGAGTGGAGCGACCAAGCCTAACCCGAGCCGAGAGGGGGGGACCATGATCGAGACTGTGTCCACGGAGGTGCGCTCGGGCACCGTGTTCGAGGGAGGGTGGGTCGTGCTGGCCGCGCTCCGCGCCGGACCGACGGGCGTGCTGCTCGAGGCCTACCAGGCCGGAGAGCCCACGCGACGCGCGATCCTCAAGGTCTTCCAGGACACCTACCCGGGGGCGTGGCGGCGCTTTCAGCGCGAGGCCCACGTGCTCAAGCGCATCCACCACCCGAACCTGGTGCACGCGACCACGGCCCGCCTCAAGGCCGAGCCCCCCCACCTGGTCCTGGAGCTGCGCGACGGCCCCGATCTGCGCACCGTGCTCCAGCAGACCGGGCCGCTGCCGCTGACCCAGGCCCTCGCCATCGGTCGGGAGCTCGCCAGCCTGCTCGCGCACCTGCACGCCCAGGCGATCACCCACCGGGATCTGCAGCCCCGGAACATCCTGCTCACGCCGACGGGGCCGCTGGTCGTCGAGCTCGGGGTGACGCCGGAGGAGGGCTTCGGCCGGCTGACCCACCCCGGGGTCCGCCTCGGCGACGTCCAGTACGCTCCGCCCGAGTGGGCGCACCCGGAGCCAGCGCAGCCCCAGGGCTGGGACCTGTACGCGCTCGGCCTCACCCTGTACGCGATGATCGTCGGCGAGGAGCCCTTCGCGCAGGACAGCTCGCTCGGGGAGGCCGACCGGGCGCTGCGCCTGACCAAGCGAAAGCGGGCCACGCCGTTCCTCGACGTGGGCCCGCGGTTTCCGGACCCGGTCCGGCGGCTGATCCGCGACCTTACGTCGGTCGCCCCCGGCGACCGGCCCGCGTCCGCGCGCGTCGCCCACCACCGCCTGCGGGAGGTGCTCGCGGAGGTGAGCCGCGACGCCGACGCCCCCGCGCGCTGGCAAGGAACCATCGCGTCGTCCGCGATGCCGTCGCTCGACTCGCCGCTGCGGATCCACCGACCGCTCCCGTCCTCCACCCTCGTGCCTCCGGACGACGAACCCGCCCCCCCGACCCTCGCCCAGGCGACGACGGTGCCCGGAGATCCGCCCGCGGCCGTCGATGGGTCCCTGAGCGTCGCTCCCCGCACGCTGGCCACGCTGATCACCGGGGCGATGCTCGCGGGTGCGGCGGTCGCCGGTCTCGTGGCCGTGGCCCTGCTCACCTGGTGAGACGGGGCTAAGGGCACCGTGATGCTCGCTTGGGTGGCCATGGCCGCAGCACTCGCCGCCGACGTCGACCTCGAGGTCGTCGCGGAGGACTTCGCGCTGGCCGCAGACACCGATCGCGCCGTGCGCCGCGCGCTGCACCGCATGGTCGTGACCTACGAGGCGAAGCTCGGCCTCACGTTTCCCTCCCCCACGCCGGTGCACGTGCGGCTGATCGCGGATCGCGACCGGTACCTCGCCAAGGCCCGCGCGATCGGGCTCACGGGGCCCACGCTGGGGTTCTTCTCGCCGCGGCTCGGCGAGGGCGTGGTGTGGCGCAACACGAGCCCCGAGGAGATGCAGGCCACGCTGCTCCACGAAGCGAGCCACTACCTGCTCGCCGTCGGCGGGGTGCGCGGGGTGCCCCGCTGGCTCAACGAGGGCCTCGCCGAGACCTTCGAGCACGCCCGCACGTCGGGCAACGCTGTGTTCCTCGATCCCGCCCCGGGCATGCCCGCCTGGCTACGCGCCCACGCCGGGGAGATCCCCGCCCTGGACCAGCTGCTCACGCGCCGAGCGGCGTGGGCGGGGCTGCCGCTCACCCCGGTGGGAGGGCCCGACTACGGCATCGGGTGGGCGATCTGCGCGTTCCTCCTCTCCCGTGACCGGGGCGAGGCCATGCTGCGAGCGTTGCTCCGGGATCCGAGCGCGGCCGCGAGGCTCGTGGCGGAGTGGCCGGGCGGGCCGAGAGCGCTCGAC
>CAYMSU010000706.1:0-2613 GCA_964393165.1 uncultured Enterobacteriaceae bacterium | reverse complement strand
GGTAGCGAACGTGGTGTAGGCCGCGAGATCGTTGGCCTCAAGGGTGGCCTGCCAGGCGAGCCGCTCGCGCTCGGCCTTGGCGGCCTCGACGAAGCTGCCCTCGGGATAGCGCAGCAGGTACCGCGCCCAGGACGCCTCGGTGCCCTCGAGGCGCGCCCGCTCGAACCACGCGGCCTCGATGAGCTCGGAGGCCTCGTCGTGCTTGTCGGTCGAGGGGAACCGAGCGAGGAACCCCGAGAGCGCCTCGGGGGTGTTCGCGGCCTTGGCCGCCTCCCAGGCGAGCGCCTCCCCGGCCACCAGGGCCTCGGTGGCGTGGGGCCCCCCCGGGTAGGCCGCTACGTAGGCCAGGTACCCCTCGGGGGTGTTCATCTCGGTGGCACGCGCCCAGTCCAGCGCCTCGGCGCGCTCGAGCGCGACCTCGGCCCGGGGATGGTCCGGGTTCTCGGTGGCGAACGCCCGGTAGGCGGCGCCCGTGTGGGCCCGCTGGGCCTGCCGCCACGCGCCCGAGCAGCCGGACATCAGCAGGCACGCCACCGCCACGGCGGCAACGGCCCGTCGCCGTGAGGTGGCCGAGCCCGCGCGGGGAGGCGTGGATCGTCTGCAGTTCGCTTTGCTCATGTGGCCGCTGTCCGCTGCTTCGTGTCCCCCGGTTAACCACTCCCGGTGAGCATTCGAGTCCTTGCTCGCGGGGAGGCGTGGGCGGTGGTGGCCAAGCCGCCCGGCCTCGCCGTTCACCGCAGCCGCATGGTCAACGTGCGCGACACCCTGGTCCGCGCGCTGCGCCGGCAGTTCCCGGGGCCGCTCGCGCCGGTCCATCGGCTCGATCGCCCCACCTCGGGCTGCCTGCTCGTCTCGCTCGACCCGTCGGCTACCCCCGTGCTCCAGGAGGCCCTCACGCACGGCACCAAGCAGTACCTCGCGTTCGTGCGCGGGCACCGGCAGGAACGAGACGAGATCGTGGTCGATCGCCCGATGAAGGACGCCGAGGGGGTGATCCGCGATGCGGTCACCGTCATCCGGCCCCTCGCCTCGTCGCCGGATCCGCGCTGCTCCCTGTTCCTCGCGCGGCCGCAGACGGGCCGGTTCCACCAGGTCCGCCGCCACTGCCGGGATCTCGACCACCCCGTGCTCGGCGACAGCAAGCACGGCGACACCAAGATCAACCGCTGGTGGCGCGAGCACTACGCGCTGCCGCGGCTGGGGCTGCACTGCCTGTCGCTGTCCCTGCGCCCCCAGGGGCTCGATCCCATCGACGTGGCCTGCCCGGTTCCGCTCGACCTGCTGACGTTATGGGAGCGTCTGCCGTGGTTCGCGGAGGCGGCAGCCGCGGTGCCTGCCATGCTGCCCACCTCCCCGGGGGAGCCGTGACCCAGCTGCTCACCGCCCTCGATCGAGCGCTCACGCGCCTCGTCCGCCTCGAGCTGTCCTGGTGGGTGTGGCCCGCGGGGCTCGTGCTCCTCGCGCTCGGCTCCCTCGGCGCCGCCGCGCTGCTCCACCCCGCGGGCGACGAGTTCTTCTACTTCCCCGACGGCACCCGGTTCGGCGACACGTGCGCGATGATCGTGCTCATCGGGCAGCCCTGCCCGCAGTGCGGGATGACGCGCAGCTGGGTCCACGCCGTGCGCCTGGACCTGTGGACGGCGTTCCTCTACAACCCCGCGGGCCTCGCACTGCTCGGCTGGATCCTGGTCGCCGGCGTCATCGGCGCCGCCAGGCTGATCACCCGCGACCCGAGCGCGCTGCGGCCCCCCTGGCAGCTCCACGTGGGCTGGGCGATGTTCTGGTTGATCGGTCTGTATGCGATCCCCTGGGGCCTGCGCCTCGCCGGCGTCAACCCCCTGCCGTGAGCCATCCAGCGCGCTATGCGGCCCACGGAACCACGGGGGGAGCCGCGTGTCTCAGATCACCGAAGTGCCGGGCTGGGGTTCGACCGAGCTGGCGCAGCTCGACGCGGCCTACCAGCAGAGCAATCCGCGGGGCTTCGCCGCCTCGGAGTGGGCGGACATCGCCCGGCAGGCCGGCGTCAACCGCGTGGCGCCGGCGATCGTGTTCTCGCGCATGCCCGACTGGAGCGCCCCCGCCATCGCGTTGCTCGCCCGCCGCTTCCGGCTCGACGCGGGCGGGCTGTCGAGCCACCAGTGGTGCGCGATCGCGGCCACCGGGCCCGCCAACCAGGTCGCGGCGACCGCCGCCTTCGCCCAGCTCGAGGGCTGGGGGTTCGACGCCCGGCGCGCGCTCGCCGAGGCCTTCCACGCCGACGGCGGGGCGCTGACCGCCGAGGAGTGGGCCGCGCTGTGCGGGGTGCCGCAGAACGTGCCCCAGCACGACCACGACGCCGCCACCGCGATGTGCCGCCACGACGCCTGGGTCTCCACGCTGGCCAACGACCGGGAGGTCCACGACTGGCTCGTGTGGGAGACCCAGGGCAACCCCGACCCGCGGTACCGGCGGGGCGGCAAGCAGCGGGATCTCGGGCTGTACCGCCTCGACTACGACCTGCTGCGCAAGGCGGGCCAGGCCGACTGGCAGCCCGAGCTACCCGGGTTCCTCGGGGGCGGCTGGGTGGCGATCCGCACCCTCCCCGGCTTCGACTACACCGCCCACACCCCGCTC
>CAYMSU010000705.1:0-2614 GCA_964393165.1 uncultured Enterobacteriaceae bacterium | reverse complement strand
GCGGTCAGGAACGTCCCTCGCGATCGCCCATCCGCCAGCCCGCGCAGCCGCTCGGGCCGGACGTCGACGCCGACTGGGCGCTGCTGCAGACGTTCATCGCGGAGGATCCGGATCCCGTGCGCGTCTGGACGCAGATGGTGGCCGCCTACCTGCAGCACCCGCGCCTGGTGCTGCTGTGACGGGGATCGGACGCCGGGACCTGCTCCGCGCCCTCGCCGCGGGCGCGCTGTGCGGGATCGGCGCCGCCGACGCCGCGCCGGGGCCGCGCAAGCTGGTGCTCGTGGTCGCGGACGGGGGCTGGGACCTCACGTTCACCTTCGACCCGAAGCCGGGGGCGGTGGGGGTGGACGGGCCGTACCCCGACCTCGATCCCGACGATCCCCGGGACCGCGAGGAGATCGGCACCTGGGGCGCGCTCGACGTGACCCTGAACGAGGCGCGCAGGCCCGCGGTGACGGCCTTCTTCGAGCGCTGGGGCCACCGCTGCGCGGCCGTGCGGGGCGTGTGGGTGGGGTCGGTGTCGCATCCCCTGGGGAGGCGGCGGATCCTGTGCGGCACCGACGATCCGGACGCGCCCGACCTGGCCACGCGGGTGGGGGCGCTGCGCGCCGACGACCACCCGCTGGGGAGCGTGGATCTGTCGAACGTGGGGCGCTTCGGCGCCCTCGGCGTCCAGGCGGCGCGGAGCGGGGTGCGGGGCCAGCTCGGGCAGCTCCTGCGGCCGGCCACGCGCTACCCGCTGGCGAGCGGGGCGCCGCGCCCGCCGGGCCCGTCGGCCGCGGGCCGCGCCGCGATCGACGGGTGGCTGGCGGCGGAGGCGGATCGTCAGGCGGCGCGACGTCGGTGGGACGGGGGGCGGCAGGCGGCCCTCGCTTCCCGCCAGGAGGCCCGGGATCGCGCGGCGGGGCTGCTCGCGCGGGCGGGCGAGCTCGCGGTGCCCCCGCCCGGCCTGCAGCGCGCGGAGGCGCTCGCGACCTTCGCGACGTCGCTGCTCGCGACGGGGACCTGCGCCACCGTCCTGCTCGACTCGGGCTCGGAGTGGGACACCCACCTCGGCCAGGCGGCCCAGCACGCCAAGCACGACCTTCTGATCCGGGGGCTCGACGTGCTCCTGTCGTCGCTCGCGCAGACGGGGCTGCTGTCGAGCACGCTGGTCGTCGTCACCTCGGAGATGACGCGGACCCCGTGGCGGAACGCCGGCGGGGGCACCGACCACTGGCCGTACACCGGGGTGCTGATGGCCGGCGCGGGGGTGCGGGGGGGCCACGTGTGCGGCGGTACCGACGCGTCGGTCGTGGGGCGCCGCGTGGATCCGGGCACGGGGGGCCTCCGCGCGAGCGGGGAGCTGCTGCGCTACGACCACGTCGCGGCAGGGATCCTCGCGCACCTGGGCGTCGATCCCGCTCCGATCCTGCCCGGGGTGGTGCCGCTGCAGGGATTCGCGGTCTGATCTGCGGCCGGTGCGCGCCACCGACGTAGGATGGCGCGACCCTGCCGGAGGAACACCGATGCCCGAGGACGCGCCCCCCGATCAGAGCTCGTGGAAGTGGTACATGCGCCTCATGAACGGCCTCACGGTCGTCATGTTCGGCCTCACGCTGGCCATCGTCGAGGTCAGCTTCCTGGGCTACGCCGACAACCTCGGCGGCGAGACGGCCATGCTCCGCGCCGCGATCCCGAGCACGGCGATCGCGCCGATGGTCACCGGCGCGCTCCTGGGCCACTGGTTCCACCCCGGTCGCTACGGGCCCGACCTGCTGACCTGGCTCGGGTGGACGCGCTTCAAGCGGATGACGGGGTTCGTGATCCTGCTCGGGCTGGGGCTCGTGGTGGGCGGCCTCGGCCTCGGGCTGTACCTCGCGTCGGTTTTCGCCGACGCGCTGTCGTTCTGGTTCCCGGGCTGGGTGATCCTGCCCTTCGCGCTCGTGATGGGCTGCGTGCTGTGGCCGGTGTACCGGCTGCAGGATCTCCGCCCGGCCTACCGGGAGGCCCACGGGCTCGAGATCGTCGTGCCCACCGAGGGCGACTTCCGCGTCGCGTTCTGGATCCTGGTGGCGTTCGCGGGCGGCTGGCTCATCGTGGCCGGCGGCATGATCGCCGCGGTGATGCTCGGCCAGACCGCCTGGGGGGTCGTCGCGGCGGCCACCTTCTGGCTCGTGTTCGTCCTGGTCTCCGACGTGTTCCTGGTGATCAACAAGCACAAGGGCGACACCTGGAGCGAGCAGCTCAGGGACTGGGGCCTCGAGACGACCACGCTGCCGCCGTGGGTCTTCGGGGTGCTCGCGGGCCGCTGGTTCCATCCGTTCGACGGGCGGATCCTCGACGAGACGGTCGGCATCCTCGTGTTCTGCGGGGTCACGGTGGTCGTGGTCGGCGGCGGGGCGCTGCTGCGCGTCTTCGGCGGCAAGCGGGCGATGCGCTTCGCGCCGCCCTGGGCGGTCACCCTGCTGGGCATCGTGTGCGGCGCGCTGTTCGTACCCGCCTACTTCCCCCCGGCGCTCACCCGGTAGTGTCCGATGGGCGCGGGGTCGGGTACGTTGCGGGCCATGCTCCAGCGCGTCGACGCCAGCCTGCTGCGCGACTTCAGCGAGATCGACGCGCTGCAGCCGCTGTC
>CAYMSU010000704.1:0-2621 GCA_964393165.1 uncultured Enterobacteriaceae bacterium | reverse complement strand
CCCCGCATCGAGGGCAACCTCCCCGTCGTCATCCGCCAGACGCTCGACACCGTGAGCTCGCTGCTCCGGCGTCCCTCGCGGCTCGTGGGGACCCGCTTCCAGGTCGCCCCGGAGTACCCGGACTTCTCCTGGAAGGAGGCGGTGCTCAACGCGATCGCACACCGCGACTACGGAGTCGAGGGTCGCACGACCGAGGTGTGGCTCTTCGACGACCGGATGGAGGTGGCGAGTCCCGGCGGCCTTGTCGGCGGCATTACCCTCGAGGCGCTGACCCGGCAGGACCGCGTTCACAGCAGCCGGAATCCTCGCTTGGTCCGGTGCTGGTCGATCTCGGGTACATGCGTGACCAAGGCGAGGGCATCCCGCGCATGTTCGCCGAGATGGAGGGGAGCTTCCTGCCTGCACCCGAGTTCGTCGCCGAGCCGACCGGCTTTCGGGTCACGCTGCGCGACACGCCGACGCTCACGTCCGCCGACACCGCCTTTATTGCGGCCATCGGCGACGAGGACCTGACCACCGCGGAGTTCCGTGCGCTGCTGGAGGCCCACCGCAACGACAAGGTAGACAACGCGCGCATGCGTCGACTCACGGGCATGGACACCCTCGGTGCGAGTCAGCTGCTGCGGGGGCTTCGAGATCGGCAGCTCCTGGAGCTTCATGGTGCCGGCTCGGCGAGCTTCTACAATCTGCATTCCCGGCTCCGGCGGTCCGGGGCTTCGATTCGACGTTCGGATGTAGGGGAGTCTGGTTCGGATGTAGGGGAGTCCGGTGCGGATCTGGGGGAGTTCGATGCGGATCTGGGGGAGCTGAGGTCGGATGTAGGGGAGTCCGGTGCGGATCTGGGGGAGCTCGGGCCGGATGTAGGGGAGTCGCCTGTCGACGAGATGGACGTGCCCGCTCGCCTCGCCAAGCGCATCGCGAGCCTGGGACGGCGTCCTCGTCACGCGACGTTGAGGCCCATCATCCGAGAGCTCGTGAAGGGCCGGGAGCTCACAGCCTCCCAGATCGCCAGGGTACTGGGGCGGAAGAACGTGGAGAACCTTGTCGCGAAGCTGCTGACACCGATGGTCGCCGATCGCGAGCTCGTTCGCACTCATCCGAACGAGCCCAACCACCCGCGACAAGCCTACCGAGCCGAGCAGGCTCGGTGCGTCCGGAGAGCCCGCTGTTCGAGGATGGATCGGATTCAGAGGACGGGTGAACGCGTACAAGGTGCGCCTGCGCTCGTACTGCTTTCCTCGGGCGTTGCATTTCGGTCAACAAGGCCCACGACCCAGACGCCGAGATCCCGGACGAGGGTCTCGTGGGCATTGCTGATAGCCCGGCGGGCTCCAGCTCGACCTTCGTCGCTACTGCGCCATTGTGAAGATGACGGTACCCAGGGCGACGAGCGACACGAGGAGCACGCCCACCGGAAAGGCGATGCGTGAAATGGCTCCGGCTCGCGTGGAGAACGTTTCGAACTTGATGGGGTCTCCGCGTTGAGTAGTTGAGTGAGCCGTCGGCGTTCAGTACGAGCAGCCAGGTCTCGGATGACGTAATCGCCCGACGCCAGGTTTCATCCTTGTCGAGGTCGAGATGGCAACGTCCAAGTACGCCCAGGCTGCGTCCCTCCCAGGGCGTGATCGGACGGACTACCGATGGGCTCTTGATGTCTGCCCGAGTTGATCGTGGACCTCGTGGCTCACGAGGTCCTCAGGCGCCAGTTCGCCAGGGGGTTGGACGAACCTTGGAGAACCTCGTTGCGAAGATGCTGCTGTGGCGGGGTCGCTGTCTCGCAGAATCTCACGAAGCTGGGTACCGGTCGGCGCCCTCGTACAGCTGCTCGACGTCGAACTCGACGCCGAGCCCCGGCAGGCGCACCTTCTGCGACGCCTCGACGACCACGGTCCGCGACCAGCGCGCCTCGTCGCGACTCCAGACCTCGACGTCACGCCCGTCCTGCTCGATCAACACGACGTGTCGAAGCGACGGGATCGCCTGGTATCGCGCGAGCTTCTCGGTCCGGTCGTACGCCTGTGTGCTGGGCGAAAGCACCTCGACGAGCACGGTCGGATTGGTGGCCGCCTGCCCTGGCCCCATGTCCATGGGCTCACAGAACACCGAGCCATCGGCGTAGGTATACAGCCCCTCCGGCGTCACGATGCGCTGATCCGATGACAGTGTGCCGCACGGGTCGCCTTCGAGCTGGTTGGCCACGAGCTGCTGAAACCGCTGGGCGAGGTAGTTGTGCCGTGGCGAGCCACCCGCCATCGCGAAGACCTGCCCGTTCCAGAACTCGTGCTTGTCCTCGGACCGCTCCTCTCGCTCGAGGTAGGCGTCGAGCGTGAAGATGTGATGGCGAGGCGCAAACGACACGATCCCTCCTGTTCAAGGTCTTCTATCGCCCTGGCCGACCGGGGCGCCGATGGACTCGTCGATGCGTTCGCGAGCGGGATGGGGTTCCTTACGCGACCCCGGCCCATTCGCGAGCTGGTGACGTCAATCGCCGGCACCCTTGGGCGATGCGTGGGGCGCTTCCCCGATCTCGAGCTCTCCGATCATCGGCGTGCCTCCCGGAGCGGCGGCCTCGAGCGCGAGCATGACCAGCGTGCCCGTGGCGTCTTGCGTCAGCGTCTGGT
>CAYMSU010000703.1:0-2637 GCA_964393165.1 uncultured Enterobacteriaceae bacterium | reverse complement strand
AAGCCCAGTACGGCTACGACACGAAGCACGGCGCCCACCTGGTGCGGCTGCTGCGCATGGGCGGGGAGATCCTCGACACTGGGCGGGTGCACGTGTGGCGGGGCCCGTCGCCCGACGGCCCGGCCGACGCCGAGGAGCTGCTCGCGATCCGGGGGGGGGCCTGGAGCTACGAGCGGCTGGTGGCGTGGGCCGAGGCCCAGAACCAGGCGCTCGAGCGCCGCGTGCAGGAGGGCCGGGTGGCGGTGCCCGCGGCCCCCGACCGCGCGCGGATCCAGGCCCTGTGCGTGGACCTCTACGCGCAGGCGCTCGGTGCCTGACCGCCGCCGGCTGTCCATCGTCACCTGGAACGTCCGCTACTTCAGCCAGGGCTGGGGGGGCCTGGCCACCCACGGCCGCACCCTGCGGGCCATCGCGGCCACCCTGGGCCGCTGGACCCCGCCGCCCGACGTCATCGCGCTGCAGGAGGTAGAGGCGCGGTCGCTGCGGAGCGGGTGGCACCGCCAGTCCCAGCTCGAGCGGTTCGTGGCCGCGCTGCGGGCGTGGCCGGCCATGGCCCGCGCCACGGGGCTGTACTTCCCGGCCCACCGCTACGGGCCTGCGGCTCTGCCGCTGTACACCACCGGCATCGCGCTCATCGTCCGGGACACGCTCGAGATCCTCGAGCACAACGCGGCCGCGCCCCACGACGTTACCCACCTGCGGCTGCCCGCGTTCCGGGGCCTCAAGCAGCGCCGGGTGGCCGGGCACGCGCGGCTGCGGCTGCGCGGCGGCCCCGCGTTCTCCGTCTACAACACTCACCTGTCGCTGCCCGCCTTCCTCGAGGGCGGCCCCCCGCACGAGATCCCCCGCCGCATGGGCCACGGCACGAACCAGCGGCGCGAGGTCGACCGCCTGCTCGCCCTCGTCGGGCGGGATCGGCCAGATCCCGCGCTCCTCGTCGGCGACTTCAACGCCGCCCCTGCCTCTCCCGCCTACACCGACGTGGTCGCTGCCGGCTGGCACGATCCCACGCCCGCGTCCGCCCACGCGACCGGCACCGCGGCGTTCCTGGCCTCGCGCATGCACATCGACCACGTCTTCGGAAGTGCCGCGGTGCGGTGGCCCGATCGCGCCGTCGTGGTCGGCTCGATCGACGATCCACGGTTCACCCGTCTGTCCGACCACGCTCCAAAGTTCGCGACGTTCGGGCTATAGCGGGCGGGTGAACGTGAACTCCGGCCACCTGCTCGCCGCCACCGCGAGCAGCCTGCTCCTCATGACGATCCTCGGCGCGCTCTGGCTCCGGGAGCGGGCCCCCCACCTCCGGCTGTGGGCCGCCGCCTGGGCCGCCGCCGCGGGCACCCGCCTCGTCTTCGCCCTGCGCAGCGGCGACCTCGGGCCCGTCTGGCTCGACTTCGTGCTCCTGCCCCTGTACACCGCCCACGGGGCCCTCGTGATCGAGGGCACCCGCAGCTTCGGGCGGGCGAGCGCGCCGCCTCGGGCGTGGCCCTGGCTCGTCTCGCTCGGGCTCGCGAAGGCCGGCCTGCTGCTCCACCTCCTCGGCCAGCCCGGGTGGGTCTCGTTCGTGCCCACCGCCGTGCTGCTCGCGGGGGCCTACGCCGGTGCCGGGATCACGCTGCTGCGCCGGCGATCCGCGCCCCTCGGGGGCTCCATGGCCGGCGGGGGGCTGCTGCTCCTCGCGGTCCACGCGAGCGTGGCGATGCCCTTGTTCGCGGGCGAGGCCGCGGGCACCGCCTTCCTGATCGAGCGCGTGCTGTGCATCGTGATCGGCCTCGGCATCGTGTTCGTGCACATCGACGAGGCCTACCGCCGGATCCGTCGCGCCGACGACATCATCGCCAACACCGACGAGGGCGTGCTCCAGCTCGACCTCGCGGGCCGCCCGCTCGAGGCGAACCCCGCGCTGGCCCGGGTGCTCGGCTTCGACTCGGTGGATGCGCTGCTCCGGGCCGACCTGTCGCCGCTCCTCGGCCGCGCCGCGGCCTCGTCGACCCAGCCCGACGAGGCCACCGAGCTGCAGTGGCAGCGCCGCGACGGCGCGCCCGTGTGGGTGGCGCTGCAGCGGCGGCCCCACCGCGACGCCCGCGGCCAGCTGCAAGGCTTCCACGTGCACGTGCGCGACACCACCGAGGAGCGCTCGCTCGCGGCGAGCCTGCAGCGCGCCGAGAAGCTGCACGCCCTCGGGCAGCTCGCGGGCGGCGTGGCCCACGACTTCAACAACGTGCTCACGGTGCTCGAGGCGAGCCTCGACCTCGCCCGCGAGCACGGCGACGATCCGGAGCGGCGGCGGCGGCTGCTGGACCGCGCGCGGCGGGCGGTGAGCCGCGGGGAGCTCCTCACCCGGCGGCTCCTGGACTTCGCCCGGCAGCGGCCCGAGCGGCTCGAGTCGCTCGATCTGTACGAGCTGGCCACCGCGTGCGAGGCGCTGCTCGAGCAGACCCTCGACCCCTCGATCACCGTCGCTGTCACCGGCGATCCGCAGACGTTCGTACAGGGCGAGCGGGGGCAGTTCGAGCGCGTGCTGATGAACCTGTTGCTCAACGCGCGCGACGCGCTCACCGCCGACGGCGGGCGAATCGACGTCTACGTGGCGCGGCGCGGGGAGCACGTGGTCCTCGAGGTGCGCGACGACGGCCC
>CAYMSU010000702.1:0-2658 GCA_964393165.1 uncultured Enterobacteriaceae bacterium | reverse complement strand
GTGTGAGCGGCCGGACTACCTGATCCACCTCCGGTTCGGGTCACCTGATCCACCCGCAGTTCGGGTCACCTGATCCACCCGCGGTTCGGGTCACCTGATCCACCCGGACCTGAACATTGATCCAGTGGCGGGGCGCGAAGGCGCCGGCCACAGGAGGCCCTCATACGCCCTGCCGCCGCAGGGCGCGGGAGGCCTCGATGGAGAGAGTGAGCATGCACCGACTGCAGGAGCTTGTCCGCCTGCACCGCCTGGGAACGAGCAGCCGCGAGGTCGCGCGGCTGCTGAAGATGAGCCGCAACACCGAGCGTGCCTACCGCCGTCAGCTCGACGAGGTCGGCCTGCTCGACGGCGCGGCCGATGCGCTTCCAAGCGCGGAAGCGCTACGCGCCGTCGTCGGCCCGGCACAACCGTCACCACCTCAGCCCTCGTCGGTGGAGCGATGGAGCGATAAGGCCACGACGCTCCTCGAGCACGGCGCCGGACCGCAGGCGATCTACGACGCGCTCCGGCGTACCGAGGACGAGTTTGACGGCAGCCTGAGCGCGATCAAGCGCCTCGTTCGCCGCATCAAGAAGGCGAAGGGCATCAGCGCAGCCGATGTCGCCATCCCCGTCGACACTGCGTCCGGCGAGGTCGCTCAGGTCGACTTCGGCTCCGTCGGCAAGTTGTTCGATCCCGACACGGGCACGCTGCGAAAGGCGTACGTGTTCGTGATGGTGCTCGGCTTCAGCCGCAAGATGTTCGTGCGGCTGGTGTTCGACCAGAAGGCGACGACGTGGCTCCGCCTGCACGTCGAGGCCTTCGCCGAGCTCGGCGCCGTGCCCCGCGTGATCGTGCCGGACAACCTGAAGGCCGCCGTCATTCGCGCGGCGTTCGCGGTCGACGGCGGCACGCACCTCAACCGCAGCTACGTCGAGCTGGCGCGCCACTACGGGTTCAAGGTGGACCCGACGCCTCCGCGCTCCCCGGAGAAGAAGGGGAAGGTCGAGAGCGGCGTGAAGTACGTGAAGAACAACTTCTTCGCGACGTGCCTCGACGAGGACGCTGCGCTCATCCGCCCGCAGCTTCAGCAGTGGGTGGAGCAGACCGCGAACGTGCGCGTCCACGGCACCACTCGCCGGCGGCCCAACGATCTCTTTGAGGAGGACAAGGCCGCCATGCTGCCGTTGCCGCGCGCTCGCTTCCAGCTGGTGGAGTGGAAGCGAGCGCGCGTTCACCGCGACACGCACGTGCAGGTAAACAAGGCGCTCTACTCGGTGCCTTGGCGCCTCGTGGGCCAGGACGTCGACGTGCGCGTGTGCGGCAGCTCACTCGCCATCTTCTTCGAGGACAAGCGCGTCGCCACGCACGACATCGTTCCGCCCGGAAAGCGCTCGACGAAAGAGGAGCACCTGCCCGAGGGGCGGCGGCACCTGCGCAAGCGCAACCGCGCCGACTGGGAGGAGCACGCCGCGCGCATCGGCCCCGCCGTCCTCGCGTGGGTGCAGGAGGCCTTCGACAGCGACGACGTGCTCTACAACCTCCGCGTCGTCGCCAACACCGTGCGCATGCTCGACGAGCACCCGAAGGAGCGCGCCAACAACGCGTGCCGACGGGCGAGCTTCTACGGCAACTACACCTACCGCGGCGTGCAGAACATCCTGCGCAAAGGCCTCGACTACGAGCCGCTTCCCGAAGTGCTCGCCCCAGAGGACCACGGCGCCATCAACAACCCCCGCTTCAAGCGGGCAATCTGGGAGCTCATGGAGCTCCCGCTGGAGGAGAACCATGAGCCCAACTGACGAGCTTGTCCCGATCCTGAAGAAGCTGAAGCTGTCGGGCGTGATGCACAGTCTCGAGTTGCGCACGCGCCAGGCCGTCGACGACAACACGGGCCACGCCGAGTTCCTCTACCGCCTGCTCAGCGACGAGGTGGAGCGGCGTGAGGCCAAGCAGCTCGACCTTCGACTCAAGCGCGCCGCCTTCGAGCACAACAAGACGATCGAGGACTTCGACTTCGCCTTCAATGCATCGGTGCCGAAGGCGAAGGTGATCGACCTCGCTACCTGCA
This sequence comes from uncultured Enterobacteriaceae bacterium, assembly GCA_964393165.1. GTDB lineage: Bacteria > Myxococcota_A > UBA796 > UBA796 > DRPG01. The sequence continues at coordinate 608 of CAYMSU010000702.1, read as the reverse complement.
ACTTCATCGCGCGGCACGAGAACGTTCTGCTCTGCGGCAAGACCGGCGTCGGCAAGAGCCACATCGCGCAGGCACTCGGCCATCGCGCGTGCATGACCGGCTACTCGGTGCTCTACACCTCGGCGCACCAGATGATGACCCAACTGCGCGCGGCACGGGCCGACAACAGCTACGACCGCCGCATGCTGCGCTTCACCGCGCCCGACCTGCTCATCCTCGATGATGTCGGGCTCAGGCCGCTCAAGCTCGACGAGCCGCACGACCTCTACGAGGTGATCCGCCAACGCTACGAGAAGGGCTCGGTCGTCCTCACGTCAAACCGCGCCGTCGAAGAGTGGCCGCCGCTGTTTGGCGACGACCTGCTCGCAGGCGCCGCGATGGACCGCCTGCTGCATCACAGCCACGTGATCAACATCGAGGGCGCCTCGTACCGCAATCCGCCGCGGGCCAGTGGCTCGAAGAAGAAGGCCGCGTGAGCGCGGGGGTGGATCAGGTGAGGCGGTCTGACGCCGGTCCGGATTGCATGCGACGCGCGCACTCGGGCGGTGTCGATCAGGTGGATCAGGTGAGGCGAGCTGAAGGTGGATCAGGTGGGGCGGCCGTTGACA
>CAYMSU010000701.1:0-2685 GCA_964393165.1 uncultured Enterobacteriaceae bacterium | reverse complement strand
CCGGATCGAGCCCGCGGAGGTGCCCGAGCCGTGTGCGCACCAGGCGGCGCGCGAGCTCCGGCGCCCCTCCGTAGCCCTCCACCTGGGCCGCACGGAGCGCGTAGATCGGCGAGGCGTCGGCACGGGCGCGCAGGAGGGTGTGGCACATCCGGCGCGTGAGCGGCGGCGGCAGCAGGTCCGAGCCCACGAGCGCGCGCACCGACGTGCCCCGCCCCACGGCGGCGAGCAGCCCGACCGCCCAGCGATCCTCGACCGGCACCCGGGCCACGGCCACGGGCTCCGCGTCGAGGGCGCGCAGCAGGAACGGAGGCACCGGGTACTGGGCGAACAGGTGCCACGCCAGGGCGTCCCGCTTGCGACGCAGCGAACCCGACGGCGCGACGAACGCGTCCGGCCGACGCACCCAGCGGGGGCCGGCGAGCAGCAGCAGCCACGGAAGCTGCGCAGTGCACGCGAGCGGGGGGATCTCCCGGAACACCGCCCGCAGCAGCTGGCGCACGCGCGCCTGCAGCTTGTCGGACACGCGCGCGAGCGTCATGAGCTCGCCGCAGCCGAGCAGGGCATCGGTCGGCTCGGGGCTCGCCCGGCGGCGGGGACTGCAGACGGAGCGGCTCCGCAGGGCCTCCAGCGCGGCCGCACGGGTGCGCTCGGCGAGCGCACGACGACGCCGCCGCCGCTGCCGGCGGTCGGCCTGGAGCGCCTCGGCCTTCAGGCGCAGCTCACGGTGGAGCTTCTGGCGATTGCGGCGGGGCACGGCAACACCACAGCGCGCCCTCGGGGTCCGCGAGGATCACGAGGGACGATCGAGAGGGAGGGGCAGGCGGCCGACGGGCAGAGCCCGCTCAGCGCGTGGGTGCCGGCCCGCCGTGGAGGAGGGACTGCCAGGGAGCCGGCACGGCGTCGTGTTGTGCAGACATGGGCAGCGGTCGCCTCGGGGTTCCCGAGTCCCCTACGCCGTTGCCGGCGTTTCCGCAATGGCCCTCAGGTTTCGCATGCGCCGCGCCCACGCCCGAGTACAATCCGGCCGTGAGCTGGTTCTCGACACTCCACCTCGTGCTGGCCGCCGTCCTGACCGGGGGGCCGGCGGCCGGTGCGCCGCCCGCGCGCGCCCTCACGCCCCTCGAGGCGCCGGCGCCAGTCCCTGACGGGCGCAAGGTCGCGCTCGTGATCGGCAACGGCGCCTACGCGCACACCACCCGCCTCGATCAGGCCCCGGCCGACGCCCGGGAGGTCGCGAAGGTCCTCGAGGAGCTCGGCTTCGCGACCACTCGGGTCCTCGATGCCGATCACCGGGCGATGAGTGGCGCGATCGCCGGGTTCGAGCGCGCGCTCGCGGGAGGCACCGCCGGCTTCTTCTACTACGCGGGCCACGCGGTGCAGATCGAGGGCCACAACTACCTGGTCCCGGTCGACGCGAACCTCCGCGACCCGGCGTACGCCGATGCCGACGCCGTCGATGCCCGGAAGGTGCAGCGGGCGCTCGAGACCTCCGAGGCGCCGATCGCGGTCATGGTCCTCGACGCCTGCCGCAACAACCCGTTCGCGTCGCGCTGGTCGGGGTCGTCGCGGGCCTTCGGCACCGGCGGGCTCGCTCAGATGGCCACGCGGGGCCTGCTGATCGCCTACGCCACCAACCCCGGCAACACCGCGGAGGACTCCGGGGTCTACGCCCAGGCGCTCACCCGGCACCTCCCGCGGAAGTGCCAGAGCCTGATGGATGCGTTCTACCAGGTGCGCGACGAGGTGCTCACCGCGACAGGGGGCACCCAGGTGCCCTACATTGGCGGCTCCATGGGCATGGCGTTCAGCCAGTACCGCCCCGCCGGCTGCGACGGCGAGCCTCCCCAGGCGCCGGCCCCGGTGCCGGCCGCGCGGCCCCCCTCCCGCGCGCCGACCGATCCGGAGCTCGCCGAGCTCCGTCGCCGTCTCGACACCGCCCGCGAGCTCTACGAGCAGAGGTGCGTCCATGATCTCGGCCCCGTCTCCACGGCCGCGGAGCGAACCGCGTGCCACGCGCGCTGGCACCCCCGCGTGCAAGCCGCGCAGGACGCGCTCGACGAGTACCTGCTCGGCGCTGCGGGCGCTCGCCACGATGGGGCTGCTGACTAGCGGCCTCCTCCTCGGCGGTCCGGCGCCCGCGCAGGCCCCCGCCGAGGTCGGCGAGAAGAAGGTCACGGGGTTCGTGCGGCACTTCTCGATCGCCGCCGACCCCGAGGTCGACCTGCCGACCGTGCGCCAGGAGCTCGAGGTCAAGCTCCGGGACTGGGGCCTCACGCTGTCGAACTGCGACTACCTGCGCAAGCTCGACGCGGAGCTCGACCAGGAGATCGCCGAGCGCTACCCAACCTGGCGCGCGGATCCCGATCTGGTCGCCGACAAGCAGATGCTGAACGCCCAGTGCCTGCCCGACACCGACACCACCCTGTTCTACGTCGCGAAGGTGAGCATCGACGTGGCTGAGGAGCTCGGCCACCAGCGGCGGGTGAACGTGCAGCTGCTCCCCATCGGCGAAGACGCGGCGAACCAGCCCGCGTACTACGGGGGATACGCCCACCGCCCCTACGTCGAGACGGCGCCGTGGAGCGACATGATCGCGCGAGCGCTCGCCCGGGCCCTGGGCCAGTTCAACGAGCCCCCCACCGTCGTCGTCGAGGGTCCCCGTCGGGGTCGGACCGACCAGTCGCT
>CAYMSU010000700.1:0-2694 GCA_964393165.1 uncultured Enterobacteriaceae bacterium | reverse complement strand
GGGAAGCACTGGACAGACTACGAGGCCGCGCACTCGTATGGGGTGGTCGACAGCGGAGGTGGTGCTGAAGGTCCACCCGTGGTTCGGCGAGAAGGTGTCGGTCCTTCGGATGTTCGGAGACGACGCGGTGTGGGTGGAGCGGGACGACGGGGACCTTCGGATCATGCCGGTGGCGTGGACCGACCTGAGACCTCGCCCAGAGGTGGTGGCGCTCAAGGGGCGCGAGGTGCTGCTTTCGCCGATGGCGATGCGAGCGCTCTCTGGGTGGGTCGAAGACCGTGTGAGGGCGCTGTCGGGGCAGAATGGCCGAAAACTTGACGGACGATCCGGAGGTGGCGACAGCTCGGGGCCACAACGCCGAGGCCACAAGCGTGGACATCCAGGGACGAGGGGACGCGGGGCCCGCGGGGGCCGAGGTCCAGAGGCTGCTGCCGCATTGGGCCAAGCTGGTGCGCCGGGTGCTGATGTCGGAGGCGGGCGCCGCGGGGGGGCGAAGCGATGAGGCAGAAGATCAACGCATCGCATCTGGAGCGAGGGGCATATGTCTACGTCCGGCAGTCGAGCCCGCGCCAGGTCGTCGAGCACGGCGAGTCGACGGCGCGGCAGTACGCACTGGCTGAGCGGGCCGAAGCGCTCGGCTGGCCCTCGGAGGCAGTGAAGGTGATCGACGAGGACCTGGGCCGGAGCGGAGCGAGCGCCGAAGGGCGGAGCGGGTTCGGCCGGCTGGCGCATGCGGTAGCCCACGGACTCGCCGGTGCGGTGCTCGCTCTGGAGGTGTCGCGGCTGGCGCGCTCGAGCGAGGACTGGCAGCGGCTGCTTTCGCTGTGCGCGGTGGCTCAGGTTGCGGTGATCGACGAGCAGACGGTCTACGATGCGAGCGACAAGGACGACCGTCTGTTGCTGGACCTGAAGGGCACGATGAGCGAGGCGGAGCTGCACTGGCTGAGGCTGCGTCTGACCGGCGCACGCCAGAACAAGGCACGCCGAGGCGAACTCCGGCTGAACCCGCCAACGGGCTACGTGTGGGGCGCGGAAGGGTTCGCACTCGACCCGGACGAGGCGGTGCAGCGAGCAGTGCGAGTGGTCTTCGCGCGTTTCGCCATCGAGCCGACGGCGTGGGCCGTGGTTCGGTGGGCCCGCGCGACGGGTTTTGCCGTCCCGACCCGACGGAGCTGGGCAGACGGCACGAGCGAGGTGGTCTGGAAGCCACTGGGCATCAGTCGCCTCTCGTCGATGCTCCACAACCCGGTCTACGCGGGCGTGTATGCCTACGGTCGTTGTCCGACGAAAACGGTGCTGGTGGACGGAGAGATCCGCCGCGTCCGCGACTCTGGTCACGATCCGGACAGCTGGTTGGTCCGCATCGAAGACGCCCATCCTGGATACATCAGCTGGGAGGAGTACTTGAAGAACCGAGAGAAGCTCGATCAGAACAACCCGCGCAACAGGAGCGCGAGGACCGGCGCGCCGCGGGAGGGCAAGGCCTTGCTCGCGGGAATCCTGATTTGCGGTCGCTGCGGACGCCGGATGCGGCCGAGCTACTGGGGAGAGCACAACGGGCTGCGGTACCTGTGCGTCGGTGAGCGCGACCGCGGCCAGAAGAGCTGCTGGTCCCTTTCCGGCGCCCCCATCGACGCAGCCGTGGAAGAGCTCCTGCTCGAGGCCGTTGCTCCGCAGGAGCTGGAGCTGTGCCTGGCTGTGGAACGGGAAGTATCGGAGCAGTCCGACTCGTTGGCCAAGCAGTGGCGCACCCGCATCGAGCGAGCCGAGTACGAGGCTCGCCTTGCCGAGCGACGGTACAAGGCTGTCGACCCGGACAATCGAGTCGTGGCCAGGACGCTCGAGCGGCAGTGGGAGGAGAGCCTGCGCGAGCTCGAGGACGTCAAGGGGCGCTACGAGCAGGCCCGCCGCGAGCGTCGGGTGGAGCTGACCGACCAGGACAGGGAGAGGATTCGGGCGCTGTCGCGGGACCTCGAGGCGGTCTGGCGTGCCCCCACGACGAGCCTCGCGGACCGCAAGGCGATGCTGCGGCTGGTCATCGAAGCGGTGACGCTCCACCCGATAGACGTGCCGGAGCGCGAGACGCTGATACGGGTCCAATGGCAGAGCGGAGCAGTGACCGAGCTCCGTGTGCCTCGACCGGACCGACGACAGCAGGGGCGAACTCCAGAGCGCGCGGCGGCGCGTATCAGGGAGCTCGCCGCCGAGGGGCTGCACGACGAGGCCATCGCAGAGCAGCTCAACCGAGAGAAAATCCTGACCGGAGCCGACAAGACCTGGCACTGCTGGTCTGTCCGATGGGCGCGGCGGCGCGGCGCGATCGAGAGGACGGCGCCCGATCGTCCACGGCGAGAGCCTCTGCCTGACCGGCGCGCGGATGGACGCTTCTCCCTGCCAGGGATGGTCCGACGCTTCGGTGTCTCCGAGACCGTGGTGCGAGGCTGGATCAAACGCGGCCTCATCTCAGGCGCCCGCGAGGACTACAAGCAGTACCGCAAGGTCTGGTGGTTCGACATCGACGAGGCCACCGCAGCCCGGCTCGAGTCGCTCTCCGCCCGATCGCGCTCGAGGCGGCGGGCAGCAACAACCCAATAGGAGTGGAGGTGATGCATCATGTACGGTAGTACGGCTCGGCGATCAACTTGCATCCCCATCTGCACGTCCCCGTCCTCGACGGCGTCTACGTCGTCGACG
>CAYMSU010000699.1:0-2710 GCA_964393165.1 uncultured Enterobacteriaceae bacterium | reverse complement strand
GAGCTCCTCCTCCTCGAGCAGATCCATCGCCCGCAGCAGCGGCCCGTCGAAGTCCGTGCCCGAGTGGAAGCTCTGATCGAGGAATGCGAGCATGCCCTCGAGCCCCCCGAGCCCCCGGCGCAGGCGGATCTCGGTGCGCTCGCCGGGCCCCCCGAACAAGATCAGGTGCACGACGCGGCCACGGGGGATGACGCGGCGGCAGACCGCGAGCACCAGAGCCTTGGCGGCCAGCTCGGGAGCCCCCTCCATGCTCGCGGAGGTGTCGATGCAGGCGATGACGGGGCCGCGGCGCTCGCCCTGCGCGCGGCCCTCGTCGCCGGCCCCGGTCAGCTCGAGCGACACGAGGCGGCGCTCGAGCAGGCGCTGGTAGAACAGATCCTCGGTGTCGTCGTCGCCGAGGAGGGCCAGCTCGCCGGGCAGCGCGCTCGACACCTCGCCCCCGAGTCGCACGCCGACCACCTCCTCCCGGCCTCCATCCTGGCGGCCCTCGCGGTCCGACGCGTCCTCGAGCCGACCCAGCGCCTCGGCGAGGTGGCGGAGCTCGTCGAGCTGGTCGAGGAGCGAGGAGAGCTGCTCGAGGCGCCCCAGCAGGGACAGCTCGAGCTGCCCCGGTGCGCTCGACCAGCCGACGCCCGGGAGGAACTGCTCGAGGTGGCGGGCCACCCGGTCCGTCTCGATGGCCCCGTCCGCGGCGGCCTGGCTGATCTCGGACAGCGCGTCGGCCGCCTGCTCCCCTGCGTCGGCATCCTCGTCGGGCGCATCCCCCATGCGGGCCCGCAGCTGCTCGATCAGCGCGTCGAGATCCGGGTCGTCCGCCTCGCCGAGCTCGCCGAGGAGGTCGTCGACCGGATCCGCGGGCTCGTCGTCCGCCGACGCGTCGTCCGCCGGCTCGTCCTCGGGCGGCGGGGCCTGCTCGAGCCCTCCGGCGGCCTCGCCCTCGTCTTCGCGCTGCTCGCCCGCGTCCTCGTCGGGGGGCCGGTGGACCTCGCGCAGCCACGGCCACAGCGCGGCGGTGGCCCGGGCCGCGGCCTCCACCGCCATCAGGGGCCGATCCCGGCAGATCGCCCGCGTGGCCCGCAGCTCGCGCTGCGCCACCACCGTCACGACCTTGGCGAGGGGTGCGAGCTCCCCCCGCGGGCGGCCGAACAGCCAGCGCGCGAGATCCATGGCGAAGGCCTCGGCCCTGCGCTGGTCGGGCTCGTCGACCCCGAGCTCCCGGACCGCGGGGTGCTGCACCACGACGTCGACCGCGAGGTAGTCGGGGCGTGTGGCGTCGCTCACGGGACGCGCAGCGGGGGAGGCTCGGGCACGGGAGAGCTGCGCAGCACGCGCCGCGCGGACTGCAGTGCGGTGCCGATGTTCCGGCTCGACCACGACGGGAGGTCGCGCAGGAGCTCGTCGGACGGCAGCGTGCCCCCGACCCAGTCGAGGAACGCCTCGGGCTCCAGCCGCAGCTCCGCGGCCTCGAACCGCTCGTCGCTGATCCGCGGCTGGACGAGCCCGTCGTGGCGGGGCCGGGTGCCCGGCAGCTCTTCGCGCTGCCCGGCGAGGGTGAGCCCCACCCGCACCCCGGATCGCTCGATCACCAGCGCCAGGACGGCCCCGTGGCCGTAGTGCCGCTTGGAGGTGAGCGGAAGCTGCTCGACGAGCCCCCGCGCGGCCGCGGCCGCACTCGACAGCAGCTTGTCGTAGGCCTCGACCTGGCTCAGGATGTGCGCGAGGTCGCGCGTGGCCTCGATGTGGGACGCGAGGACCTGGGCGGGGAGCGAGGCGATCCACAGGTGGGCCTCGGCCATCGAGTCGACCTCGCCGCGGTCCGCAGCGAGGCGCTGCACGGCGGCCCCATGGAGCTTCCGGAACCGGTCGAGGTTCTGGCGGCGCAGCGCGAGCCGCCCCCGCCAGTCGTCGGTGGACTCCTCGGGCGGGTCGTGATCGGCGCCCTCGACCGGGGCCACCCGATCCATGCCGAGCAGCCACCACTGGGCGCGCAGGTCGTGCTCGGGGATCGCGCCCGTGCCGAGCTGCTCGAGCAGCGCCTCGCGGACCTCGCCCGCCCGGTCCGGCTCGGCCACGAGCACCGGCTCGAGCAACAGCAGATCGACGCGCGCGAGCTCGTGCCGCCCGTCGGCCGCGGCAGCGACCTTGAGCATGGACAGGGCCTGCCGCCACCGCCGATCGCTGACCCCCCACTCGTGGCGCTGGGACGCCCGCCACAGGGCCACCAGCGCGTCGGACACGTCCGGCGGCACGCGCACGCCGGCCGCGGCCTCCCGGATGACCGCCAGGTCTTCGGTGGTGAGCCGATCCTCGGGCCGAATCTGCGGCGGGGGCACCGAGCCGGTGGCCACCTGGAGAAACGCGTCGGGGTCGGCGAGCGGGGGCACCGTCATCCGGACCAGGAACCGATCGTAGAGCGCCTCGAGGCCGCCGTCGGGCGCGGGTAGCTCGTTGCTCGCCCCGACCACGCCCAGCAGGGGCACCGGGTCCCGGTGCCGCCCGTGGTGGAAGGTCCGCTCGTTGATCAACGTGAGCAGGCTGTTGAGGATGGCGGAGTTGGCCTTGAAGATCTCGTCGAGGAACGCGACGTGGGCGGTGGGCAGGAAGCCGTCGGTGAGCCGCCGGTAGTCCTCCTGCTTGAGGCCGGGAATGCTGACCGGGCCGAACAGCTCGTCGGGGTGGGTGAACCGCGACAGCAGGTACTCGAAGTACG
>CAYMSU010000698.1:0-2713 GCA_964393165.1 uncultured Enterobacteriaceae bacterium | reverse complement strand
CCTGCCTCCCCGTCGGTGCCCGCCGCCCCGCGGAAGAAGTCGTTGGCGACAAGACCGGCGGCCGATCCAGAGGTGCCGCCCGCGCCGTTGGTGACCTTGCCGGTGCCGCCGTTGGTGCCGTTCTCGCCGATCAGGCCCCGGGCGCCACCATCGCCGACGGAGCCGGACGCCTGCGCGCCGTCGCTGCCGGCGAGCCCAGGGGAGTCGTCGCAGGCCGACGACGAGGCGCAGAACGAGCACAGCCCGAGGCAGCACTGGTTGTCGGCCTTTCCGCCCTTGCCGCCGTCGCCCCCCGAGGTGCTGCTGCACGCGCTGTTGGTGCCGCCGCTCCCCCCGTCGACCCGCGCACGGGTGATGCAGACCTGCAGCCCGCCACCGTCCTCACCGCCGGAGCCCTCCGCCGATCCGGGCGCCGCCTGGGTGGCGTTGGTCCCCGGATCCCCATCGAGGCCCGGCGTGCCGTCGCCCTGCACAATCGTCAAGCGCTCGAGGGTCAGCGTGCTGCCCTCGGCGTGGATCGCGTAGCTGGAGCGCCCGTCGCCGCTACCCGTGGTGCCCGCTGCGGTCGGGCCCACGACCTCGAGGTCGTACAGGCCGGCGGTCACCGAGCGCACCCGCACGGTCTGGTACTCGGCCTCGGCGCCATACCAGCCTCCCGTCAGCGTGACCTTGTGCCCTGACTGCGTGTGCGCATCGCGCTCCCAGTCGACGTCGTACCCGCCGTAGACGTCGACGCCGTCCTCGAGCGTGAGCACCGGCACGCTCGCGTAGGTCCCCGCCTGCACGTAGACCTGCGACAGGCCGAGGGTGTCGGCCTGCGCCTGGGCGTGGCCGAGGGTCTTGCACGGCAGGGCCTTCGAGCACACGAAGTTCGTGCCGTCGGATCCCGAGGGCGCGACGAACACCGCGTCTGCCGCCACCCCGTCGATGCCGTCGCAGTCCTCGTCGGTGTACAGCTCGTCGGGCACGTCGGGAGCACCCGGGTAGATCGCGGCCGCGAGGTCGTCGCAGTCGTCGTCGCAGGTGGTGTAGGTGTCGCCGTCGATGTCGTCGAGGTTCAGCGTCGCATCGTCATCGTCGCAGTCGAGCGCGTTGTCCACCCGACCGGTCGGCGCCCCGTCGCAGGTGGACACCGCCCCGCCCGCAGCATCGCCCCATCCGTCGTCATCTGCGTCGAGCCAGTAGTCCGTGAACGTGAGTCCCTCGTCGGCAGCCTCGTCGGCGTCGCAGTCGTTGTCGACCCCGTCGCACACCTCGACGTTGCCGGGGAAGTTGTTCGCGTCGCTGTCGTCGCAGTCCGTGCACTCGTCGACCCCGTCACCGTCCGCGTCCTCAGCGTCGGCGGTGGCGCTGTCGCAGTCGTCGTCGACCGAGTTGCAGGCGATCTCGGCCGCCCCTGGATGGACCGCCCCATCGGTGTCGTCGCAGTCCAGATCGTTGGCGACATAGCCCTTGGGTGCCGCCGAGCACTGCGTGATCTTCTTGCCGCTCGGATCCCCGAACCCATCCCCGTCGTTGTCGGGCCAGTAGTCGAAGGTGGCGCTGTCCTCGTCGACGAGCGTGTCGCAGTCGTTGTCGGCGGAGTCGCACAGCTCCGCGTTGCCCGGGAAGTTCGCGGCATCGGCGTCGTCGCAGTCGGTGTCGAGCGGGGACTCCCCGGTCGCCGAGCAGTCGAGGGTGGCGCCGGTGATCGCCGTGCTCACGCCCACGCCGTCCTCGTCGGCATCCTCCCAGCAGTCGTCGACCCCGTCGCAGTCCTGATCGATGCCGTCGGCCGTGATCTCGGTCGCGGTGGGCTTCACCACCGCGCTCCCGTCGTCGCAGTCGGTGTTGTCGGTGAGCCAGCCGACCACCGGTGGGCCGTCACAGCTCGCGGTGCCCGCCACATTGGCGGAGCCGAAGCCGTCACTGTCGTTGTCGGGGTAGTAATCCACGAACGTGAGGCCGTTGTCGGCCACGAGATCGCAGTCGTTGTCGGCCCCGTCGCAGACCTCGGGGTTGCCTGGGTAGTTGCTGCCGTCTGCGTCGTCGCAGTCGGTGTCGTCGGCCACGTAGCCGGCGGGCGCGCCATCGCAGGTCGACAGCGCCGCCCCGCCGGCTTCCCCGAACCCATCGCCGTCGGCATCCGGCCAGTAGTCGGCGAACGACAGCCCGTCGTCGGCGGTCAGGTCGCAGTCGTTGTCGATCCCGTCGCAGACCTCGGGGAGACTCGGGGCCCTACGGTCGTCGCTGTCGTCGCAGTCCGTGCACACGCCCGCGCCGTCCCCGTCGCCGTCGGGGTCGTCGGAGGTCGCGGCGTTGCAGTCGTTGTCGATCTGGTCGCAGGTCTCCTCGGCCATCCCGGGGTGGATGTTGGAGCTCGAGTCGTCGCAGTCGGTGGCGTCCGCCACGGTGTTGGGCGGCGGGCCGTCACAGGTGCTGACCGAGGCCACGCCTCCGTCGCCGTAGCCGTCGCCGTCGGAGTCGGGCCAGTAGTCCTCGAACACGAGGCCGTTGTCCGGCGCGTAGTCGCAGTCGTTGTCGGCCGCGTCGCACACCTCGGGGTTGCCCGGGAAGTTGTCGGGGTCGCCGTCGTCGCAGTCGGCGCAGACGTCGACCCCGTCCCCGTCGTCGTCGGGCGTGTCGGACGTGCCGGGCAGGCAGTCGTTGTCGACGCCGTCGCAGGTGACCTCGACCGCGATCGGGCTCACTGCCGCCGTCGTGTCGTCGCAGT
>CAYMSU010000697.1:0-2717 GCA_964393165.1 uncultured Enterobacteriaceae bacterium | reverse complement strand
GGTCCACCCGGTGTCTCCGTCGGACGACGAGGGTGCCCCGGTGCTCGCGCGGGTGCTCGCCCGTGCGACGGCGGCGACCGAGCGCGGCCCGGACGCGGTGGAGCGTGCCGCCCTCGAGGCGGCAGGTCCCGAGCTCGACGAACTCTCGGGAGACCTGACGGTGCTGGCCTTCCTCGTCCAGGCAGCCCCCCTGCTCGGCCTGCTGGGCACCGTCTTCGGCATGGTGGACCTGTTCGGGAGCCTGGAGCACGGGGGCGCCCGGGTGGACGCGGCCCTGCTCGCGTCCGGGATCTGGAAGGCGCTGCTCACGACGGCGGCGGGCTTGATCGTCGCCATTCCGAGCCTGGGTGCCCACATGTGGTTCGAGCGCAGGCTGGAGCGCCTCCGGGTCGCCATCGAGGCCGGCTTGGCCAGGATCCTGGACGAGGCGGCGGGCCCGTGAAGCGGCTGCCCCGGCCCACGAGGCGGCCCCCGCGGGTCGGGATGACCGCCCTGATCGACATCGTCTTCCTGCTGCTGATCTTCGTCGTGCTGGTCGCCCGGTTCGTGGATCAGGAGCGCGTGGACCTCGACGTCCCGACCGCCGACCAGGCTCGACCCGCCGAGGCCGACGCGCTGCACGTGGTGCTGCTGGAGGATGGCAGCTTCGAGATCGACGGCGAACCGGTGCGCCCGGCGGGCCTGACGAGAGCGCTGCAGGCGGCCCGTGCCCGGCACGTCCGAGCCGTGCTCGTGGCCGATGCCCAGACCCACCTCCAGCGCGTGGTCGATGTCGTGAGCGAAGCCCGGCGGGTGGGGTATCGGGATGTGGCCGTGGCGACGCGACCGCGATGAGTCGGTGGGGTGGGCTGTCCTCGTGGTGGATCCCCCTCGGGGTTTCCCTGGTCGTCCATGCGCTGGTTGCGGTGGTCCCGGTGGCGCCGGAGCCTCCGCCACCCACGTCGCAACCGGTCCGCTTCGGGCTCGCCGAGCTGCCCCAGACCGCGCACATGAAGCCGAACACCGTGGCGCAGCTCGAGGAGCCGCTGCCGAGGTCATCGCCGGAGGCTCCGCCAGCGCCACCGGCGCCGCAAGAGGATCGTGTCGAGGCCGCCGTTGCCGGTCCGCCGAGCCCAGATCCGGAGGCGCTCGAGGGCGTGACCTCGCTGTCGTCGAGCCGTCCGGACGACGGAACGCCCGATGCCGAGGTCCCCCTGGTCAGCGGGCTGCCCCTGGAGGCGGCTCAACTCGCCGACGACGGCATGCCCGTCCGGGTCGGCAACACCTTCGCCCCCGGCCAGGACGCGGACGTCGAGGCCAACGAGATCACCGGCTTCACCGGGGGCGGTGCGGGGGGAGAGGGGGTGATCGGGAGCCAGTTCGCGGGGTCGAGCCGCCACGCCCAGGGGTGGACGCAGCCGCCTCGGCCACGGCGGACCCGGGAGCCGCGCTACCCGCGGGCGGCGCGTCGCGATGGCGTGGAGGGGAGGGTCTTCGTCGAGGTGCTGGTGGGCGTGGATGGACAGGTCGAGCGGACGCGGGTCGTCTCGGCGGTCCACCCCGACCTGGACGAAGCGGCCCGACGTGCAGCGCTGCGCTCGACCTTCGAGCCGGCCACCCGCGGGGGCACAGCGGTCCCGGCCTGGACGCGGCTGTCGTTCCGGTTCGTGATGGCTCCCGAGCGATGACCTGTGCGCCGCACTCGAGTCCACCTTCGGCCATCGACTATCGGATGCCCTGCCCGGTCGCGTGTCCGGAACCTCCCAAGGCCTGGACGCTGCCCTCTGCGCGCCTTGTGAACCGCGCCAAGCTCCCGCGGCTCGACCTGTACCCCCTGCACGCGGACGTCGCGGCCTTCCTCGACCCGGTGCTGTCCGGTGAGAGCGGTACATGGTCCCCCGAGCGTTGGTCGTGGACGCCAGCTTCAACGGCCAAGGAGGGCTCGAAGTCGGTCAGCGTCAGCATCGCTCAGATCCACCGACCAGGTTCCAAGATCATCCAACCAGCCCGACCATCTGGACCAAGGCCCGTGCGGATCACTGATCCGCACGGGCCTTCCTGGTTTGCAGGGTTCGAGACCGCCAGTACCCGGGCTCCCGACGTGCGTGAGCGACGGCCACGATTTCAAGGGTCGCTCCTCGGACCTCGTAGAAGACGACGTACGGAAATCGTCGGAGGACGAACCGGCGGTACCTCGCGTCGTGTTCCCAGGAGGGCCACCGCTGGGGTGCCGAGGCGATGTCCTCGAGCGCCGACTCCACGACTCCGAGGAACTCGGTGCCGAGTCCCGCGCGTCGCTCGTCGTACCAGCGCATCGCCTGCCGAAGCTCTTCCTCGGCTTCTGGCAGCAGGATCCAGGAGTTCATCACCGGTCGGCGAGCCCGTCCAGCAGGCGCTTCTTCACGTCGGACCAGGTGCTACCGCGCGGCTCACCGCGCGCCTCTCGCGCATCGGCGTCCGCGGACCGACGCTGGAGCTCGCCAGTCCAGCGCTCTGACCACGTGGGGTCGGCTTCGCCTTCGACGCTGTCGATCAGCTCGGTCGCCAAACGGAGGCGATCCGCAGGGTCGAGGGCGAGGGCTTCGGTGGTGAGCGTGTGCAGCGGCATGGACATGCCTTGATCGTAGCCGACAGGAGCCCGAGTGCCCATCTCGGGCGAAGGCGGGCCAGCCCGACCCTTCACAGGAGCACCTGGAGGGCGCGAAGCAACGACGGCTCGGCCTTCGGGAAGGACCGCG
>CAYMSU010000696.1:0-2724 GCA_964393165.1 uncultured Enterobacteriaceae bacterium | reverse complement strand
GCCAGCTGATCTGGTCGAGGCCGGCGTCCCCGGCGGGCGCGACGAGGACGATGCCGGCGTCGTGCGCGGCCTGCAGCGCCTCCCGGAGGTCGCGGGAGGGGAGGTGGTCCGGGGGAAACGAGACGGACATGTGGATGACGTCCGCGCCAGCGGCGATGGCCTGGTGGAGGGCGTCGACGAGCAGGGGCTCGGAGGGCAGGTCCAGGGCGTCGAGCACGGAGAGCGGCAGGAGGTCCACGCCGGGGGCTGCGCCCTGGAAGGGGTGGGGACCGGCCTGCCCGGCGGTGGACGCCACGGTGGACGCGACGTGGGTCGCCCTCAGGGACGGCGGATGGTCCGGCATCTCCTCGTCGTCGATCCAGCCCAGCGGGCCGGCGAGGGAGGGGACCTCGCCGACGCGGCCGTCGAGGAGAGCCACGAGCGTGGCTCCCCCGGAAGGCGGGGCCGGCTGCACCACGTCCAGGTGCCAGGGCGCACCATGAGCGGCAGGGGGAAGGATGGCGGCCACCGTCGCGAGCGCGGCGGCGGTGAGGAGTCGTTTCGGAGGTTGCATGTCGAGTCTCCCGGGACCTGAGCTTCGGTGCAGGTCTCATCGGGACATCCGGGCTCGCGTTCGAGCGGAGCCACGTCTCGCGGGGGTTTCACGAGCGCTCGTGCTAGACGGGGCTCGGAGGGGTGGGTTGGTCGAGGCGAGGGACAGCGACGCCACTGTGGTCGCCGGGGACGTGCCCGGCGAGCGGGCAGGCTCCGTCGAGGACCTCGCGGCGCGGTGGGGCGGTCGCTACGTGCCTCGGGCGGACGGGTTCGTGGGGGGCTTCGCGCACGCGGCCGACGCGCTCGGCTTCGCGGCGGCGGTGCGCGACCTAGGGGGCCGCGCCGGCGTGCACTTCGGGCCCCTGTCCCTCCGCGCCAACCCGGCGGCCCACGTGCAGCGCGGCGCGCCGCCCCTCGAGGCGGACGGGCTGGCGGTGGCGGTCGCCCAGCGGCTGCGCGGGCTCGCCGGGCCCGGCCAGCTCCTGGTCTCGGCGGACGCGACGGCCGCGGGGGAGCTTCCGGGGGAGGAGGGACCCGCAGAGATCCTCGACCACGGATGGTGGCGGCTCAAGGGCGCGCCGGACCCGGTCGCGGTGCGCGAGCTGGTCGACCCGGAGGCCGGGCCCGGGCCGCCGCCGGTCGACGGGCCGAAGGCCCACCGGGTGACCCGCGTGGGGGACCGCTGGGCCCCGGTTCGGGACGCGCCCTGTGTGCTGCCCGCCCAGTGGGACCCGTTCGTGGGGCGAGAGGGGGTGCTTCGCGAGCTTGGAGAGGCCCTGGCCGCGTCGCGCCTGGTGTCCCTCACGGGCATCGGGGGCAGTGGGAAGACCCGGGTGGCCACCCACTTCGCGCGGTCTGCGCGCCAGGAGTTCCCTGGGGGCGTGTTCTTCGTCGACCTCGTAGCTTCCCGCGATGCGGCCTCGGTCGCGGCGGCGGTCGGCCGGGCCGTGGGCCTCACGCTGGGCGCCGAGGACCCGATGATCCAGGTCGGCCGAGCCCTGGCGGCGCGCCCGCCTTGTCTCTTGATCCTCGACACATTCGAGCACCTCCGGGAGGTGGGCGCGGCGACCGTCGGACAGTGGCGCGAGCTCGCGCCGGAGTGCGCGCTCCTGGTGACCACCCGCCAGGCCCTCGGCCTCGACGGGGAGCGCGAGGTGGTGCTCCACCCCCTGGCCCGCGAGGCGTCCGTCGCCCTCTTCGAGGCCCGCGCGGAGGCGGCCCGGCCTGGCTTTCGCCTCGACGACGCGGAGCGGCCGGAGGTGGATGAGCTCGTGGAGCTCCTGGATCGCCTGCCCCTGGCCATCGAGCTCGCTGCCGCGCGGGTATCTGTGCTGTCGGTCCGAGGTCTACGGGCGCGGATGGCCGAGCGCTTTCGGTTACTGCGGTCGAAGGCCGCGGGCGACGACCGGCAGGCCACCCTCCGGGCGACCCTGGACTGGTCCTGGGAGCTGCTGTCGCCCGCGGAGCAGCGCACCCTCGCCCAGCTCGCGGTGTTCGAGGGGGGGTTCGCGGACGACGCGGTGGTCGCGGTCGTGGACGGCGCCGCGGATCCGGTCGGCCTCTGCGCGGCGCTGGAGGCGAAGTCGCTGGTCCGGCGAGTGGTGGTCGGCCGGCGGGCGCTGCTCCAGACCGTCCAGGCCTACGCCGCGGAGCGCCTCGACGTCGCGAGGGGCCGGGCGGCCGCCGAGAAGCGGCACGCGCGGTGGTTCGGGCGCCTCGGCGACCGCGCGCTGGAGCGCCTCGACGCGCCAGAGGGGCGCGCCGGTCGGGATGTGTTGGTCGACGACCTGGCAAACATCGAGGCTTCCGTACGCCGGGCGGCACCCCGCGGCGACGTGGTGGCGGTGTCGGCGCTGCGCGCGGCGTGGGCGGTGCTGGAGCGGACCGGCCCTTACGACCGGGCCGCTGACCTGATCACCCTCGTAGCCGCGATGCAGGAGCTGCCCGAGGTCCTCCGCGCTCAGGTCGACCACATCGCCGGGAGCGTCGCGCGCTGGCAGGGACGGGTAGAGGAGGCACGGAACGCCCTAACCAAGGCTTTGGCCGGATTTCGGCGGGGAGGGCACCGGGTGCGCGAAGCCGCCGTGCTGGCTACGCGGGCGGCCCTGGAGGGCTCGGGAAGCGACCTCGATGCGGCTGCGCGGTGGGCCCACGAGGCCAGGGAGGCCTACGCTGAGCTCGGCGACGCGG
>CAYMSU010000695.1:0-2760 GCA_964393165.1 uncultured Enterobacteriaceae bacterium | reverse complement strand
ATGCCTGCGACAACTGCCCCGACGTGCCCAACGTCGACCAGGCCGACTTCGACGGCGACGGCGTGGGCGATGCCTGCGACAACTGCCCCGACGTCGTCTCCGCCGACCGCACCGACCAAGACGCCGACGGCCTCGGCGATGTGTGCGACAACTGCCCGCTGGCCGACAACCCGGGCCAGATCGACCGCGACCTCGACGGGCTCGGCGACGCCTGCGACAACTGCCCCACGTTCGGCAACGTCGACCAGGACGACTACGACCTCGACGGGTTCGGCGACGCCTGCGACAACTGCCTCGACCTGAAGAACGACCAGGCCGATCAAGACGGCGACACCGTCGGCGATGCCTGCGACAACTGCCCCCTGCGGTCGAACCAGGATCAGGACGACCGCGACCGGGACGGGTTCGGTGACTCCTGCGACCTGTGCTTCGACGAGGCGTCCCTGCGGAACGACGACCGGGACTTCGACGGGGTGGGCGACTTCTGCGACAACTGCCCCGACGACCTGAACGCCGACCAGCTCGACAGCGACGGCGACGGGCAGGGCGACGCGTGCGACGTGGAGGTGCTCCGCGGGGGCGGGCGGCTCTGCGCCACCACCGGGGGCGCGGCTCCCGGCCTGGGGTGGCTCGGCGCGCTCGCGCTGCTCGGGCTCGCCCGCCGGCGTCGGGCGCCGCTCAGCGCGGCGTAGGGCGCCACCACATCCGCTGGTGCGGGCCGATCCCGGGCACGTCGAACGGGTCGCCCACGCTCACCCAGCCGTGCCGGCGGTAGAACACCGCAGCGCGGATCCGCGCGTTGCACCACATGGGCTCGCCCATCGCGTGGGTGGCCGCCAGGAGCTCGGCGCCGATGCCCTCGCCCTGCAGCTCGGGGACCACCGCCATGCCCCGCAGCCGCCGCCACGGGCGCGGCTCCACGAGCCCCTCCTCGCCGGGCATCGGCGCCTCCAGCACGCTGACCACGCCCACCACCCGATCGGCCTGCTCGGCCACCCAGTGGCGCGCCGACGGCGCGGCGTCGCCCTCGAACTGCGCCGCCTCCCGGGGCCGGCCCGCGCGGAGCACCTGGTGGCGCACGTCGAGCACCTCGTCGGCGGTGGCCGGGCGCACGCGGATGGGGGCGGCGGCCCGGGAGCTGCCCACCGCCGGGGCGGAGAGCACCCCGCGGATCAGCGCCGCGGCGAGCCGCAAGGCGGCCTCGACCGCGCGCCCCAGGGCGTCGACGAACCAGCGAAGCATCAGCCGCCCAGCTCCTGCTGGTTGACCAGCCGCCCGTTGCGGTAGACCCGCTCGCGCACCGGCCGGCCGTCGGGGCCGATGTCGAGCCAGCGCCCCGTGCGCTTGCCGAGCGCCCAGGTGCCCTCGATGCGGGCGGGCTCCTGCACGTCCCAGTACAGCCAGGGCCCGTGCTCCTCGCCGCCCACGTACTCGCCCTCGGAGGCCCGGTCGCCGTGGGGGTGGTAGGCCGTCCACACCCCCTCCTCGAGCCCCTGGGCGAACGACCCCTGCTTGGCGGGCACGCCGTTCGGGTGCCAGAACGTCCACCGGCCGTGGCGCTTGCCCGCGAGGTAGGGCCCCTGCGCCGCGCGCTTGCCGTTCTCGTGCCACGCGATGCTCGGGCCCTGGCGCACGGGGGCGCCCCCCACCGGCCGCAGCTCGCACCACACCTCGCGGCCTTGGGGGGGCGGGGTGCCCGCGGGCAGCGTGCCCGGCGGGCACTGCAGGTCGGGGTGCACCGACGCGCCCGTGGCGATCACCGGGTTGCTCGCCTTCGGCCCGCACCCCGCGATGCAGGCGAGCAGGGCCCACGGGGCCACGCGGTGTGCGGTTGCCATCCCGGTGCCTCCTGCCCTCGCGCGAGCCTCCCAAGGATACCCCGCCGTCCCCACGCGGGCTTGTTAGGTGGCCGCTCCTCTGGAGGACGTGCATGCTCACCATCATTCTGGCGGCGGCCGCGGCCGCCGCCGGGGCGGGCGAGACGCTGGCCGAGCGCGAGGCGCGGGGCCTCGCCCGGGTCGAGACCGTCGGCGCGGTCGACGCTCCGCCGGTGGTGCTCCGCGGCGCCACCGTGTGGACGGGCGCCGGTCCCCGCCTCACCAACGGCTTCGTCGTGCTGCAGGAGGGCCGCGTGGCCGCGGTCGGGGAGGGGGTGCCCCCCGAGGTCGAGGGCGCGACCGTGCTCGACGTCACCGGCAAGCACGTGACCCCAGGGTTGATCGACACCCACTCCCACCTCGGCGTCTACCCGTCGCCGGGGGCGCGGGCGCATGCCGACGGCAACGAGGCCACCGCCCCCACGACCCCCGGGGTGTGGGCGGAGCACTCGGTGTGGCCGCAAGACCCCGGCTTCCAGCGTGCGATCGCCGGTGGCGTCACCACCATGCAGATCCTGCCGGGCTCCGCGAACCTGATCGGCGGGCGCGGGGTCGTCGTGCGGAGCGTGCCCGCGCGCGGCAGCCGCGCCATGCGGTTCCCCGACGCGCCCGAGACGCTGAAGATGGCCTGCGGGGAGAACCCCAAGCGCGTCTACGGCTCGCGCAACTCCGCGCCGAGCACCCGCATGGGCAACCTGCGGGGCCAGCGCGAGGCGTTCCTCGCCGCCCAGGCCTACCAGCAGCGGTGGGCCAAGCACGACGAGCGCGTGGCCTCCGAGGAGGAGGGCAAGAAGCGCCGCCGCCGGCAGCGCGACGACGACGGGGGCGGCAAGCCGCCCGAGCGGGACCTCGACCTGGAGTCGCTGGTGGGCGTGCTCGAGGG
>CAYMSU010000694.1:0-2767 GCA_964393165.1 uncultured Enterobacteriaceae bacterium | reverse complement strand
CGGCACCAAGCTGGGGACGGGCGGGCTGGTGCAGGCCTACCAGGGCGCGACCAAGCGCGCGCTGGCGGCGATGTTGACCGAGCCGAAGGTCGATCGCGTGCCGCTGCGGATCGAGGCGGGGCCTGCCGGCGGGCACGGCTGGGTCCACCTGCCGGCGGGCGCGGCGGCGAAGGCGAGGGCCTCCCTGCGCGCGAGCGCTGGTGGCGCGGGGCTCGAGCGGCTCGAGGGGCTGCTCTTCGGGCTCCAGGCCGTGATGGGCCGCACCTCGCTCGTCGTCTCGGAGTGGACGGGCGCGCAGGTGGGCGACGCCGTGATCCTCGACGAGGTGTGGGCGCGGCCCGACGGCGAGGTGCTCGAGGGGGAGGTGCGGCTGCGCCTCGGCTGGGGGCGGCCCCGCTGGGGCGCGAGCTTCGACGGCGACGGCACCCTGCGCGTGGAGCGATGGATCGGAACCGAGGGAGGCACCATGGCCGACGACGGACACGTTGGGAGCGGACCTGCCGCCGGAGAGCTGCTCGCCGAGCTGCCCATGACCCTGACGGTCGAGCTCGGCAGCATCGCGGTCTCGGCGCAGCAGGCCCTCGAGCTCCAGCCCGGTCAGACCCTGCTCCTCGGCCGTCGCCCCGGCGACCCGGTGGAGCTCCGGGCCGGCTCGGCGCTCGTCGCCCGGGGCGACCTCGTCGACGTGGACGGCGAGATCGGCGTCGGGCTCGCGGTGATATTCCCGGACCGCGAGGGCGTCCCGACGACGAGGGGGTGAGCGTGTCGGGCCGCACGCGAGTAGACAACGCCCGCGCGGGGCGCAACAATACGCGACCAGCCCGCGATCGAGACGTGTGAGGGAGCACGAGGGCGGCGGCTTTCTTCGGGAGGAGCGCATGTCGGCACGGAATCTACGGGGCCTCGTGGCGGTCGGGGCGGTCCTTCTGCTCGCGGCCTCGTGCAGCGGCCGGGGGCGGTACAACCCCGATCTGCTCCTCTCCAGCCAGGGGACCATGGCCCTGCCGACGGTGCCGCAGGAGTGCGGCGCCGGGGCGAGCTTCGGGAGCATCGGTCCGGGCGACATCGTGGTGCTGCGCCACCACCGACCGGTGGAGGGGGACAGCAACTGGATCTCCGGCATGTCCCGGTACGTGGGGCGCACCACCCGGGTCACCACCCGGGCCGGCCTCGATCCGAGCGGCTGCCCCGTGGTTCACGTCTCCATCGACGGCGGGCGGCACTACTGGAGGATCCGGGACCTCGTGGCCCCCGGCCGCGGCCTCGGGCCGGGCGGCGGCGACGCGGTGCCCCAGGCGTGCGACCAGGACGAGGAGACCGCCTACTACGGCCTCGTCGCGCCGGGCGCGCGGGTCGTGCTCTGGCGGCATCGTCGCCTCGACGGCGACCCGAACTGGGTCGAGGACATGTCCGAGCACGTGGGCGAGGAGGCGCAGGTGACCCGCCTCGCCGGCGTGGACAACACCGGCTGCCCGGTCGTCAACGTCGACTCGGACACGGGCGAGTGGGTCTGGCGCGTGCGCGACCTGACCCTCGTGGCGACGGGGCTGCCCCAGATCTGCGGGCCCGGCGACGAGGGGCGCGACCACGGGCCCCTCGAGGTGGGCTCCACGGTCCGCCTAGGTCGACATCGGCCGATCCGCGGTGACGCGGCGTGGCAGCACTCGATGGAGCAGTACGTGGGGCGCGCCGCGCGGGTCACCTCCCTCGGCCCGCCCGACGACCAGGGGTGCCCGGTCGTGCACGTCGACGCCGACCAGGGCGCCAGGCCCTGGCGCGTGCGCGATCTCTCGCTCCTCGACGAGGTTCGCGGCGGTCGATCCGTGGCCTCCAGCGCCCCGGCGGGAGGGCCTCCAGGCGGCGCGAGCACAGGGATTCCGCAGGCTTGCGGTATGCCTTTCGGAAGCGAGGACTACGGCTCGGTCCGTGAGGGCAGCCGCATCGTGCTCGGTCGCCACCGCCCGGTGGACGGCGACGACAACTGGGCCGACGAGATGAGCGCCTACGTGGGCCGCGCCGCGACCGTGACCCGGTTGAGCGGCTCCGACGCGGCGGGCTGCCCGGGCGTGCGGGTGGACGTCGACGGCGGCGAGTGGTTCTGGCGGATCCGAGACGCCCGCATGGCTCCCTGATCCAGCCCCGCCCGGCGCGTTCTTCGGTGGACGCCGGCGCAGTCCGTGGACACAATACACGCCTTGGATGAACACGACGCGGAAGGGTCGCGCGACGACCGGCGTAACTCGATGACAGGGGGACACGCGACGTCGAGTCGTCGTCCGGCGAGAGCGGCCGCACGCGCCGCGCGGAGGAATGCCAATGCTGAGCTCGAAGGCTGCTCGTAGCCTCGTCCTGTCACTCGCGGTGGTCGGGGTCGCCCTCGGCGGCTGCTTCATCCGGCAGCCAGCCACCACCACGACGGTGACGCCTGCGCCCACGTCGGGGCCGAACACGCCCCAGGCGTGCGGGCAGCCCTCGTCGAGCGCGTTCTACGGCCCGGTCCAGCCCGGCGCCCAGATCGTCCTCGGCGCACATCGCCCCGTGGGCGGTGACACCAACTGGGCCGACTCCATGGGCGCCTACGTGGGCCGTCAGGCCACGGTGACCGAGCTCGGCGGCGTCGACGACCAGGGCTGCCCCGGCGTGCGCGTCGACGTGGACGGCGGCGAGTGGTTCTGGCGCATCCGCGACGCGTCGGTCATCTCGGCGGGCGCCGCGCCCGCCCCTCCCACGGCCGCGGGCGGGATTGCCACGACCTGCGGCCAGATAT
>CAYMSU010000693.1:2031-2769 GCA_964393165.1 uncultured Enterobacteriaceae bacterium | reverse complement strand
AGCACCTCCTGGGCCACCGTGCAGCCGTAGTCGTGGACCAACACGTGGCAGCGGTCGATGCCCAGCGCGTCGCACAGCGCCTCGACGAGATCTGCCTGCTCCCCAATTCGGTACAGATGCGGGCGAGGCTTCTCTGAAAAGCCCAGACCAAGAAAGTCAGGCGCAATGCAGCGGAAATGGCGAGTAAGAGCGGGCCAGACCTTCCACCAATCCCAGCTCGACGTCGGAAAACCGTGCAGCATCAGCAACACGGGCGCAGGCTCGTCCCAGGACGTGACGCGGCCGCTCGGCGGCCCTGCCGCGGCGCCACTGTCCACTACGAACAGGGTCCGCCCGAGGACCGACACGTGGCGGCCAGCGGCCAGCCAGTGGTCAACGCGCACGCTTGCTCCTCACCCCCCGAGACCGCCCATCTTAACCGCTGGCAGTGACTCTATCCCTCCACCCGCGCGCGAAGCGCCCCCTTCGCCAGTCGGACGTCGACGGATTCCCCGGCACCGACCTGCGCAGCGTCGGTCACGATGCCCCGGGGACCTCTCACGATCGCGTACCCCCGCCCGAGCACGAGGAGCGGCGAGAGCGCGCGCAGGCGGTCCTGTAAGGCGACGAGCCGGGACCGGTGACGGTCGAGCAGCCCGCGCGCGGCGCGCGCGGCGCGGGCGACCAGGCCCCGGTGACGCTCCCGCGTGAGCGCGAGGGAGCGGGCGGGGTGGCGCAGGCGCGACCGGAGCTGGGCGA
>CAYMSU010000693.1:0-2021 GCA_964393165.1 uncultured Enterobacteriaceae bacterium | reverse complement strand
CTGGGCGAGGCGCCGCTGACGCTCGCGGAGGCCGCGCTGCCACCCCTGCTCGAGGCGCATCGCGACCTCGTCGATGCGCTGGGCTCGCGCGGGTCCGTCGGGCAGCACCCGCACGGCGGCCGCCGACGGGGTGGGCGCGACCGCGTCCGCCACCAGGTCCGCGATCGTCGTGTCGATCTCGTGCCCCACGGCACTCACGACGGGCACCGGGGCGGTCGCGATCCAGCGGGCCAGCTGCTCGTCGTGGAACGGCAGCAGATCCAGCCGCGAGACGCCTCCGCGGGTGACCACGACGACGTCGGCGCGCCCGTCCTCGAACAGCAGCGCGAGGGCGCGCACGACCGAGGCGGCGGCCTCGGGGCCCTGCACGGTGCACCCCGCGACCAGGATGCGGGCCGCCGGCCACCGCTGACGGGACACCCGCAGGAAGTCCTGCAGGGCGGCCCCCGTGGGGGAGGTGGCGAGCCCCACGAACGCCGGGATCTCGGGCAGCGGTCGCTTGCGGCGGGGATCGAGCAGGCCGTCTTCGTCGAGCCGCTGCTTGATGGCCGCGATCTGGCGCTCGAGCCGCCCCTCTCCGGCGGGCTCGAGCCGGTGGACGTAGAGCTGATAGCGCCCCTGCCCCTCGTACAGCCCCAGGCGCCCGTGGCACAGCACCCGGTCCCCGACCTCGGGGACGGGCTTCACCTGGCGCCACTCGTTGCGCCACATCACGCACTGGAGCACCGCCGGCCCGTCGCGGAGCGTGAGGTAGGCATGGCCCGAGGTCGGGGTCGACACCTGGGACAGCTCGCCCTCCACCGATACGCGCGGGAACGTGCGGTGGAGCAGCCGGTCGAGCTCCGCGGTGAGCGCGCGGACGGTGTAGCGGCGGGCCACTCAGCCCTCCAGCAGGCGCCGCAGGGCGGCCATGTCCGCGGCGAGCAGGCTCTTCGCCTGGGCCACGACCGTCGGCTGCTCGTCGGAGAGATCCCGCGCCTCCGCCGGGTCGTCGGTGACCTGGTACAGCTCCTCCCGGCCGTCCGGATGCTGGATGTACTTGACGCCATTGTTGCGCAGCCCGATCAGCCAGTCACCATCCAGGTCTCTTCCCACGAGCGGGCACCAGATGGTCTTGCTGCGGTCGCCTTGACTGTATGGAATGAGCTCGATTCCCTCACTCGCATCCATCCGGTCGAGCTCGAGCCACTGCAGGGCGGTGTTCGCCAGGTCCATGAGCCGAACCTGGGCGTCGACGCGTGGCTGCACGGGCTCGGTCCCCGGCGCCCACATCAGGAGGGGCACCCGCACGACTTCGTCGTAGAGCGTGCGGTTGACCTGGCCTCCGTGCGCCCCCCGCAGATCGCCATGGGTGCCCGCCACGAACACCATCGTGCGGTCGACCACCCCGTGCTCCCCGAGCGCGTCCCAGACGCGCCCGACCGCTTCGTCGACCTCGGCGACGCCCCCGTCTTCGCCGGCGACCGCCGCCAGGTGGGGGTCCGCGAGGTGGATCCACGCCGCGAAGGGCCGATCGGCGTGGCGCGACAGCCAGCCCTCGAAGCGCTGGACGGTGGCGCCGCCGGGTCGGCTCGACGACGCCCCGAGCAGGTTGCGGAGCAGGTTGATGCGCGAGATCCCGGCGAGCGCGGGCACGAAGTCGTCGTCGTACGTGAGCAGCCCCTGATCGAGGCCGCTCCCGGCGACTGCGGCGGTGCTCGAGACGAAGCCCCCGGTGGCCCAGCCCTCCTTCGCGAGCGTCTCGAACAGCGACCGGTAGCCGCGCGAGAGCACGTGCTCGTCCGCGAGCACCCGGTGGCGGAGGGGGTGCAGCCCCACCAGCACGGTGGCGTTGGCCGCGCGGGACCCCGGCGTGGGGGTGACCGCGTCCTCGAACACGACCGCGCGGCTGGCGAGGGCATCGAGCCGGGGGGTCGCCGGCCCGCCGAAGGCGCCGACCTGATCGCGCCGCAGCCCGTCGACGGTGACGATCACCAGGTTGCGGTCGCCCTCGAGGGCGAGCTCCCCCCCGGTGTCGCGGG
>CAYMSU010000692.1:0-2776 GCA_964393165.1 uncultured Enterobacteriaceae bacterium | reverse complement strand
GAGTTGGCCCTGTGTTATAGTATAGACAACTACATAGTTAGCGTTAGCCTCAACTCAACTGACCCAATCTAGTAGATAGAATGTACTTCCGAGATCCACCTAGGCTAGAGCTCGTCTCGACCGATCCCGCTGTGCTAAAAAGATTGGCTCGCCCGGCGTCAATATCCGTTTTTTCATTACCGGAAAGACCAGCTTCGCTGCAGCCTTTGTCGCGGAGGCGTGTCGGTCTCGGAGGTGTCGGCCCCCAGGAGCTCGGCCAGCGCCTCGACCGTGGACGCCGTCGGCTCGGCCACCCAGGCGCGGGCCGCGCCGAGATCCTCGGCCCGCTCGGTCAGGGCGTTGGTCGTGCCGACGCGCACCACCGGATCGTCGGCGTGCGCCGTGAGCTCCCCGCAGAGCTCGTCGAGCCGCGCGAGCTCGAACGCGTCGCGCTCGCAGGCCCTCGCCGACAGCGTGCGGATGCGGTCGGGGCCCACCCCTACGCGCTCGAGCCGGTCGAGGTCGAGGGCGCAGAAGCCCGGGCCCTGCAGGCGCTCGCGGCAGGAGGCCGACGGGTCGGCCTGGGGACCGGAAGACAGCGGCCGGGGGGCCGCCGCTGCATCGGGCTCCATCGGATCCGGCTCCGGGGCCGCCGCCGTGGCTTCTTCGTCGAGCGGGACCGGGATTTGCGGCGCCTCGCTCTGCACGGAGAGCGACATCATCGCGCCGACCATGAGCGCACCCGCCCCCCCAACTGCGCCCAGCCCGACGATCAGGGCCCACGTTCCGCGACTCACGGCCACCCGCACCTCCCGGCGGCGAGCATACCTCGGTCAGCGGGCGAGCCAGCGCTCCAGCTGACGATGCCAGAGCGGCTTGCGATCCTCGATCCAGCCGCCGGCCGCGCTCAGCACCGCGCTCTGGACCCAGCCCGCCTTGGCGCAGGTCGACAGGTAGGGGCCCAGCGCCTCGAGCGGGAGCGTGCTCGACACGACCGTGGGCGCGGCTGCGGTGCCCGCGAGCACGAGGTGCAGCGGGACCACCGCCTGGCGGACCTCGACGGGGCAAGCCAGCGGCTCCTGCCCCACCGGGTTGTCGAGCACCAGGGTGGCCTTCAGATCCACCACTCCGACCGACTGGATGTGGCAGGCGCCGTCGCGCACCCGCGCCATCATCGCGCCAGGCGCCATCGTGCCCGACAGGTCGCGGATCCGGGGATCGTTCAGGCGGCCGAGACCGCCCATGACCCCTTGCGTGGCTCCCTTGATCCGGCTCGCCCAGGAATCGCAGACGGCGGGGTCGGGGGCGGCGTGAGCGGCAGTGGCGAGCAGCAGCAGCATGAAGGGCACCTCACGAGGTCGATGACGCCTCGTATCGCGCCTCCGTGGCGGGCCGATCTCCGCGCTCGTCGAGGCGCGCCGCCGCGTAGGCCCGCACCATGCCCGGGAGCACGAACACCCCGTCGCCGAGCGAGGTCACCAGCGACGCGTCGGTCAGCTGCTGGACCACGTCGATGGGCCAGCTCTCGCCGAGCTCGAGCACCTCCTCACACGACTCGAGCGTGAACCGGCCCACGAACACCGACAGCTGCGCGAGCGCGGACCGCTCCTCGTCGGCCAGCCGCGCCCAGTCGTCGTCGAGCGCGCCCCCCACGGTCGCCACCCGGGCCGCGAGCGAGGTGTGGACTGCCTCCTCGAGCTCGAACACGCTGCGCTCGCCGACCTGTCGCGCAAGATGCCGGATCGCCCCCGGGAGGCCGTCGACCGCCTCGACCAGCGACGCGATGGCCTCGCGCACGCCGGATCGACCGACGGCGAAGCCCGGCGCCTCCCGCGCCCAGGCCGCGAACAGGGCCGTGCCCTCCTCGACGGACAACGGCGGGAGAGCCAGCGTGAGCTCTCCGGGCAGGCCGAGCGCGCGCCGGGAGGTGACCCAGAAGTGAGCCTCGCCCGCGCGCCGGAGCCAGGCGCCCAGCGTGTCCTTCGCGACCGGGGGGGCGACCGCGAGTCCGTCGAGGATGACCGTGCACGGGCCGAGCTCCGCGAGCCCGCGCCCGACATCCGACGGCGGCACGCCCAGCGTGCGGCCGGCCACCGCCTCGACCTCGGCGACGCCCACCGCCGCGCGGAGGTCGAGGAGCCAGGCGCCGCCGGCCTGCTCGCCGAGGTGGCGCCAGGCGGTGTGCACCGCGAGGCGCGTCTTGCCGCTCCCCCCGAGCCCGCGGATCGTGACCAGGCGATCGGTGCCTCGCAGCAGCGCGCCGAGGCGAGCCCGCGCGGTGCGCCGCCCCACAAAGGGCCCCGGATCTTCCGAGGGCAGGGCGTGGGGCAGATCCCGAGCGGGCACCCAGTGGGGCCCTTGGCGAACCACCTGGAAGGCCTCGTCCGCGTCGCCGGGAGGCCCCGCAGACGCTTCCGGCGAGACCTCGCAGATCTCGACGGGCTCGTCGAGGTCTCGGACGCGCCAGTGCCCGTGCGCGGTGACCTCCAGGTCGGTCGGCGGCAGGCTCTCCCGGGTGATCAGGACCTGGCCTCCGCGGGCGACCGACATCACCCCCGTGACCAGGCGGGGCCCCTCGCCTGGCGCCGGCCGGGGCGGCCGCGCGCCGGCGGACGGGGCCGTGTGCACGCCCACGCGAGCGACCAGGGGGGGCGTGAGTCGCTTCAGCGCGCGCTGGTAGGCGACGGCGAAGCCGAGCGCGTCGTCGGGCGAGTCGAAGGCCGCGAAGATCCCGTCGGTGCGCTCGATCTCCATCTTCTATCCATTGAGTCACATTTTGATCAATTTCATCTGCTTT